>NZ_JAJMPA010000001.1:0-300734 GCF_020991475.1 Pedobacter sp. MC2016-14 | reverse complement strand
TTTGTATTTCCAAAGGCCCTTCCGGGACATACCCACGAGCTTCATTTAATTGATGTATACCATCCGCAGGTTAAAAATGCGGTGCCCAATTCTATTGATATTACCGCGGAAAGCAATGTGATTTTTTTGACGGGTGCTAACATGGCGGGTAAATCTACTTTCATGAAATCCTTGAGTATAGCCATGTACCTGGCCCATATGGGTTTTCCTGTGGCTGCGGCTAAAATGGAGTTTTCTGTGCTGGATGGTGTTTATACCACCATTAACCTGCCAGATAACCTGGGCATGGGGGCCAGTCATTTTTATGCGGAAGTATTGCGGGCAAAAAAGATGGCTATGGAACTAAAGAACAAGCGGCTTTTTGTGCTGTTTGATGAGTTGTTTCGCGGGACGAATGTGAAAGATGCAGGCGAAGCGACCATTGCCTTTACAGGGGCATTTGCCGCAAAAAAGGGGAGCATTTTTGTAATCTCTACGCATATCATTGAAGCTGGTGCGGTACTTAAAGAGCGGTGTAAAAACATTAATTTTATTTACCTGCCTACGCTTATGGAAGGAACAAAGCCAGTGTATACATACAAACTGGAGCAGGGCATTACGGAAGACCGACATGGCATGGTGATCATTAACAATGAGGGAATTTTGAATGTTCTGGATGAAGGAGCACGGAGTAAGGATGAAGGAGTAAGGAACAAGGATGAAGGAATAAGGAGTAAAGATGAAGGATTAGGGAGCAAGGATGAAGGATTAAGGAGTAAAGATGAAGGATTAGGGAACAAGGATGAAGGAGTAAGGAATAAAGATGAAGGATTAAGGAGCAAGGATGAAGGAGGCTTTATTGCAGATAAACAAACACTGAACGATTTGAATTTACTGGGGAAATACAAACCCAATTCTATCTACAGTCTTTTTAACCAGGTACAGACGGCCGGAGGCGAGCGACTGTTGCAGGAAATGTTTAACGCGCCATTAACCGAGCCTGTGCAGATTAATGAACGCAGTGCGCTGTTCAGGTACTTTCATGAAAATGAGCACCACTTTGCTTTTAAAAGGCAAACTTTTGAGCAGATGGAGTCTTATCTGGGCATGGGCACCAATAGCAATTTTGTTGCGGCATTAGCTAACACAGCCTACCAAAAATTTTCTGCTTCTTTTTTACGTGATGAGCAATACGAGAGCGCTCATACCGGGCTGCTGGCAACGGTAGCCGTGCTGAATGCTTTTCGTGATTTTGTAAGTATGGAGGATGGGGACGAGAATCCTTATGCCCGGGAAAAAAAGGCGATGAGAGCGGTTTTTTCGGACGGACGATTGCAATGGCTCTCTACTGAACGGAACACAACGGTTTTTCCGCTGCTGGCCTTTGCAAAATACGATTACCTGCTGAAGCAGACTTTGCAGAAAGAAATGGAAAGTTTGTTAAAAGGGATGCACCGCGCAGATGTTTATCTTTCTGTAAGTAAAGTGGCCAGGGCGAATGGTTTTAGTTACGCAAAAGCTCATCCCCAGGGCGGGAACGTGATGCGAAGCACTGCGCTTAGGCATCCGGGGCTTGCCAAAGGGGTTGCCAATCCAGTTTCCTTTAACCGGGATCAAAACCTGATGTTTTTAACAGGTGCCAACATGGCGGGTAAATCTACCTTTATGAAGGCATTTGGCATTGCAGTTTACCTGGCGCACATGGGCTTTCCTGTTGCCGCTAAGGAGATGGATTTTTCTGTGCTGGATGGCATTTATTCTTCTATTAACGTTGCCGATGATTTAAATATGGGCCATAGCCATTTTTATGCCGAGGTGCTGCGGGTAAAAAATGTTGCAGAAGAAGTGGCCAGTGGCAAAAACCTGGTGGTATTGTTTGATGAGTTGTTTAAAGGAACCAACGTGAAAGATGCATATGATGGAACGCTATCTGTAACTGCGGCCTTTGCTAAATACACCACTTGTTTTTATATTGTTTCTACCCATATTATTGAAGTTGGAGAGGCTTTGCAAAGCAAGGCCGAAAACCTGCAGTATGCGTACCTGCCAACGGTAATGGAAGGCAATACGCCAAGATATACTTATCAGCTCAAACAAGGTATTACCTCCGACAGGCAGGGTATGATGATCATTGAAAATGAAGGGATCCTGGATATTTTAAAAGATAACATACAGGTTTAAATGAATTAAGGCTGTATCGTAACAGATCTCCCGGTTGCTCTGCATGTTGGGATGACGAATTTTGATACAGCCTTATCTAATTGTTAGGGTAACACAATTGTGTTTGCATCTAGCGTTACAGCGGTTTGGGCCAATAAACGGCCGGTAACTTTGGCACCTGTATTTAAGGAGATCAGCGTTTTGCTTAAAATAATCCCTTTAACGTTACTGGTTGTGCCCAATGTGGCTTTACCAGATACTACCCAAAATACATTTTTAGCTTGTGCACCACCTGTAAGTGTGATGATGGCGCCATCGCCAATTACCATGTCTTGTGCAATTTGAAATACCCAGGTATCATTGGCTCCGCCGTTGAGCACTAAGCCTGCGCTGCTAACGGATACTCCTGTACTCCATTTGTATAAACCGGGAGCGATCGTTTTACCACTTAGGTTCCCAGTATGCAGCTCTACCACTGGAGCAGGAGAAACGATGGTATTCCCTGCGTTAAATGCAGTCTCCATATTGCTTATGGCTGTAGTCATTTTTGCAGCTGAAGCTGAATAGTCTGCCGCATAAATATTTCCTACTACCAATGAAGATCCAGCGTATTGTAAGTTTGCATTCATCACTAGTCCGAAACCAGTGATGGCTGTGGCTGCTGCAGGGCTAACACCAATGTCTGCTGTGATTAGTGTTACGCCTGTAGTAGAAATTGCGGTTTTGGCCAGGATGCCAAATGTGCCTGCGGTACCAAGGTTAATAGCGGTTGGGCCAATTGGCGTTGGTGGCGCAGTAACTGTACCAGTTGCTACAAAATTGGCCACTAAGCTGCGGTTTGCCGCCGCGGTGTAGATGTAAATTGCCGTGTTGGCAACGGCAGTCCCGTTTTCGGTCCAGTTGAAAAAGTTATAGCCAGCTGCAGGTGTAGCGGTTGCGGTTACTGTACTGCCTATAGTAAATGTACCTGCTCCGGATACGCTACCGCCTGCCGAAGCAGATGCTAACGTAAGTCGCGTCTGGTTTTCAGTGAGGGCTTCTGTATCACCTCTCTTGGTACAGCTCAGCGTAAATAAGGTAAAAAGTAATGCTAAAAGCCCCAGGCCTTTAAATGTAAATTTTCTGTTCATGGTAAGGCATTTGCAAATGCAGTGCCCTCATTGTGATATGGCTGGCAGTTTACATTAGTAACGGGGTGTATTCCAGTTCTTTGTAAGGTTTAATTATTTTTTGATTAATAATAATTAAAAATTATTTAAATATTTTTATGATTAGTTTAAAGGACTAGTTTGGTATTATTCGCCAAATTGGTACATAATGGTTGTTGAGAATTTATCATGTAATTGAAAAATGGATTATTTATGCAAATAGCCTTTAAAGCCATTTAAAGGCCTGTCAACCTAGTAAATCAAAAGTTCAACTTTTGATTTACTAGGTTGGATGAATTATAGTTCTACAACTTCTCCTGAACCCACAACAGTTTTTTCAATTTCGGGATTGCCGCTGTAACGGATTTGTCCTGATCCGAGAATGGTGGCCTTGATGCGGTTGCTGGCTTTAATGGTTATTTTTCCTGAGCCGCTTATTCTTGCGGTTAGGTTTTCTGTAGCCAGTGCGCTGCCCTCGAAATTGCAGGAGCCACTGAGGTTTGCGCTGATCTGGCTTGTTTTGCCCTGAAGGTTCAGTTGTCCTGATCCACTGATTACGGTTGTTAATTTGTCTGCGTCTATATTGGCTTTGATGCTGCCAGAGCCACTTAAAGTAGTGGTTAAGGCTTCGGCAGTAACGGTACCAATGACTACAATACTGCCATCTCCACTGATGGTGATGCTGCTAAGGCTTTTGGCGTTAACATGGGCGGTGATTTTTTTATTTTCGTAGGTTTTTGCCCAGCTTTTCCAGCTGTTTTTTGGACGGATCACCAATATGCCGTTCCTCACCTCGGCAACAAGGGTAGCAATGGCTTCGGCATCACCTTCAAATTTTAAACTTTCTGTACTCCCCATGTGTACAATCACTTCAATTGGTCCGCCGGAACCAATGCCATGAAAATCTTTAACCTTTCTTTCATCTGTAGGATTGGTATAGGATTGAAATCCTGCTGCCGCATTTGCGGATGCTTTAAAACTAGCACCGCATAGGGTGCTGGCTAACAAAAGTGTATATATTGCTTTCATGCTCTTTAAACGATTATTTAATAGTTTTTGTTATCATAAGACGCAGTAACGTATAAAAAGTTGCAGCCTGTGCAGGTTTGTGAACCTAAATTTATAGCTTAGCGTTATGAAGATTTTAGTATTGGGTGCTTCCGGTCAGCTGGGAAGTTGTTTGAAAAAAGTAGCCGATGAAAGAGGCTTAACTGATCTTTCTTTTCCTGAAGAGGGTAAAGGCAATATTTTGGATCCAGATGCCCTTGACGCACTTTTTGAGGAGGAAAAACCTGCCTATGTCATCAATTGTGCCGCTTATACTGCGGTAGATAAAGCGGAAGATGATGTGGAACTTTGCCGGAAGGTAAACCGTGATGGTGCTGAAAATGTAGCGGTACTGTGCAAAAAATATGCTGCGGTACTGGTGCATGTAAGTACAGATTTTGTATTTGAAGGCAATAGCGTAGGCTTATTACAGGAAGACGATGTTGCAAATCCTATAAACATGTATGGGCTGACTAAACTGGAAGGTGAGCAGGCTGTGACCGCTGCTTTAGCGGAGTATTTTACTTTACGTACCAGCTGGTTATATTCTGAATATGGCAATAACTTTGTAAAGACGATGTTGAAACTGGGAGCGGAACGGGATGAACTGAACATTATTGCGGATCAGATTGGCACACCTACTTATGCCATTGATTTGGCAGGTGCCATTCTTGATATCATCTATTCTGGCTCTAGGGCTTATGGCATTTACCACTACAGCAATGAGGGCGTAACTTCATGGTACGATTTTGCAAAGGGTATTTTTGACCTGAGCGCAACGGAGGTAAAGGTATTTCCTATTCCAACTTCTAAGTATCCTACACGCGCAGTGCGGCCAAAGTTTTCTGTAATGGATAAAGCGAAAATCAAAACTACCTTTAACATTGAAGTCCCTTATTGGAGGGATAGCCTGGCCGTATGTATTTCCAGATTACAATCGATATAAATTTAATTTTTAAACCCAAATATGAAAGCTTTATTTAATAATGCCCTGCCCCTTTTTATTGCGGGCTTGATGATGACCGCCGCTTGTAACAACCCAACTTCTAAACAAGAAACAGGGGCGGCAGATGGTACACTGAAGGTGGTAACTTTACAGGATACTGCCTTTAAAAAAACAATTGACGGTAAGCAAACAGGCTTATTTACCTTAAAAAACAGTAAAAACGTAAGCGCTGTTCTTACCAATTACGGTGCACGTTTGGTAAGCATGGTAGTTCCGGACAGTGCCGGAAAAATGGTGGACGTGGTGACCGGTTTTTCTGGTGTAGAAACCTATAAAAAATCTACCGAGCCTTATTATGGCGCTATTATTGGCCGTTATGGCAACCGTATTGCCAAAGGCAAATTTACAATTGACGGTAAAGAATATTCTTTGTTAAAAAACGATGGGCCAAATGCTTTGCACGGTGGTAAAAGAGGCTTCCATGATGTGGTATGGGATGCTAAACAAACTGATGCACATACCGTAGTATTTACTTACGTTTCTAAAGATATGGAAGAAGGTTATCCAGGTAATTTAACGGCAACGGTAACGTACAGCCTTACAGACCAGAACGAGCTAAAAATAGATTATGAGGCCGTAACGGATAAAAAGACGGTAGTTAATTTAACCAATCATGCCTTTTTTAATTTAAATGGTGAGGGTAGCGGTACAATATTGAACCACCTGGTTCAAATTAACGCAGACCGGTATACACCAGTGGATACCACACTGATTCCTACAGGTGTACTGGCACCGGTTAAGGGAACGCCTTTTGATTTTACCACTGCAAAAACTATTGCGGAAAGAATTGGTGAAAACGACGTACAGCTGAAAAATGGCAAGGGCTACGATCATAATTTTGTGCTGAACGAACCGACAGATAAAAGCATTAAATTAAAGCCTGCAGCCAAAGTTTGGGGAGATAAAACAGGGATTATTATGGAAGTGTTTACTGAAGAACCAGGTTTGCAGTTTTACAGTGGCAATTTCATGAAAGGCGTTTGTACTTTTAAAGGTGGGGCTAAAGATGATTTTAGAACGGCCTTTTGCATGGAGACCCAACATTTTCCGGATGCGCCTAACCAGCCTGCTTTTGCCAGTACTTTATTGCTGCCGGGTGCAAAATATAAAACAAGTTCTGTGTATCGTTTCTCCGTTAAGTAGCTGCTAAATAATTCTTAACTTGCTGGCCAAGACCAACTATAAATATATGGAACTAAAAGAAAATAAAGGACTTTCTGCAAGAAGAGGGTTTTTAAAAACGGCTGCAGCCGGCGGTTTGCTTACTTTGGTAAGTCCGCAGTTAATGCTGGCTGCTGAGGTAGAAAAGGTGGGTAAAATTACCCTTGCCAAAGATGATGTCATTGTATTTCAGGGAGATTCTATTACAGATTCTGGCAGGAAAAGGGAGTCTGCTGATTTTAACAATGCAGGTGCATTGGGTAATGGTTATGCATTGATGGCCGCAGCAGAACTGCTGAACAGGTTTCCTGATAAAAACCTTAAAATTTACAACAAAGGCATTAGCGGAAATAAAGTTTACCAGCTTGCTGAACGCTGGGATGCGGATTGTTTGAATTTAAAACCCAATGTACTGAGTATTTTAATTGGGGTTAACGATTACTGGCACAAGCACAATGGCAAATACGATGGTACAGTTAAGGTGTACAGGGATGATTTGACGAAACTGCTGGACAGGACTAAGCAAAAGTTTCCGGAGTTGAAGCTGATCCTTGCCGAGCCTTTTGCGGTTAAAGGCATTAAAGCAGTAGACGATACCTGGTACCCTGAATTTAACGAGTACCGTACTGCGGCAAAGGAAATTGCTGAATCATTTAACGCGGCCTGGATCCCTTACCAGAAGGTTTTTGATGATGCCCAAAAAACAGCGCCAGGCGTTTACTGGACTGGTGATGGCGTACACCCTAGTGTTGCTGGTGCAAAATTAATGGCCAAAGCCTGGCTGGAAACCATTAAAGGTTAAGACAAGTACTTGCCTACAATAGGCATCCGTCT
This sequence comes from Pedobacter sp. MC2016-14, assembly GCF_020991475.1. Lineage (NCBI taxonomy): Bacteria > Pseudomonadati > Bacteroidota > Sphingobacteriia > Sphingobacteriales > Sphingobacteriaceae > Pedobacter > Pedobacter sp. MC2016-14. The sequence goes on along the minus strand of NZ_JAJMPA010000001.1, from coordinate 293,399 downwards.
GCCCATGCCAAAGGCTTTGGGCGACACCCTTAAGATTGGCGGAGTTTGATATCTTTTGAACTCCGCTGTATTGACCATCTTTAATATTCTGCGCACCAGACTTTCTTCATAACCCTGGGCAATGATGGCCGAAGAACTCTTTTTAAGCTCTATAAACTGGTACAAAATGGCATCAAGGGTATCGTAATCTGGAAGAGAATCTGAATCTTTCTGGCCAGGTCTCAATTCTGCCGATGGTGGTTTTACAATGGTGTTTTCGGGAATGAGTTCGCCATCCTTATTGATGTAATGCGCCAGCTCATAGATTTGAGTTTTGTATACGTCGCCAATAACACCAATGGCACCACACATATCGCCATATAAGGTGCCATAACCTACTGCGCATTCGCTTTTGTTGGAGGTATTGAGCAAGATGTACCCAAATTTGTTAGACATGGCCATCACCACAATTCCCCTTGTTCTTGCCTGAATATTCTCTTCGGCCAGGCCAAAAGGCAGGCCATTAAAAGCATTGGCCAGCATGGCATCAAATGCATCGGCAGCTGGTGCGATGGCAATGATTTCGTGTTTGCAGCCAAAATTTTCTACCAGGTCTAAGGCATCCTTAATGGAATGGTCTGATGAATATTGAGAAGGCATGAGTACCGCCATTACATTTTCTGGGCCTAAAGCGCGACAAGCAAGTGCACATACGATGGCAGAATCTATACCTCCTGATAAACCCAATACTGCTTTTGAAAAGCCGGATTTGCCAAAGTAATCTTTAATGCCCAAAATAAGGGCATCATGAATTTGAGCAATGTCTGATTGTGGCTGATGGTTAAGGGCGCTGTATCCTGATATGTGGCCGTTGAGCAGCTGATATGTTTTTAATTCTTCTTTAAAGTACGCCATTTCATCCAGCAGGCTGCCTTCGCGGTCTACCACCATGGATCCGCCATCAAAAATGATCTCTGTTTGTGCGCCAACCTGGTTTACGTACAGCAGGGGCAGCTGGTATTTTTTTGCGTTATCTGTTAAGACCACCCTGCGTTCATCATCATGCTGATAAGAGAAAGGTGATGCCGCAATGTTGATCATGACATCTGGTTTTTCAAGGATGAGCACATCCATTGGATTGGAAATGTATAAAGGGTTGTTGTTGATGTTCCAAAGGTCTTCGCAAATGGTTAGGGCTATTTTAACCCCTTTAAAATCTATACAGCCAAAAGCGGTAGCAGGTTCAAAATAGCGGTATTCATCAAACACATCGTAGTTGGGCAGCAGGGCCTTTTTTACAATCGCTTTTACTTTACCTTCTTCTATAAAATAGGCTGCGTTGTACAAATCTTTTCCTGCCACCTGTGTGTTCTTAACCGGCAGGCCTACAATGCAGGCAATGCCATAACAATGTGTAGCAATTTCCTGTGCGGCTGCCTCGCAGAGGTCAACAAATTCTTCAAACTCCAGAAAATCACGTGGTGGATACCCGCAAATGGCCAACTCGGCAAAAACCACCAGGTCAGATCCAGCTGCTTTTGCAAGGGCAATGTTTTCTATGATCTTTTTGGTATTGCTTTCAAAATTTCCGATATGGTAATTGAGTTGGGCCAGGGTAATGTTCATGATGATTGGGGATTTAAAGGTAGGGTTAGAATAAGATGCCGAAATTGATGCTTACATAATGGTTTTTAACTTTTCGGCTTTTATCATCAGAGATGTCGGTAAGGCCGTTGTTAAAGGTTAAGCCAGTAGTGATGCTGGTGCTTTTGGCGATGTCATATTCCAATCCTGCGCCAATAACAAGTCCGGCGCGGTAAAAATTAATGTCGTCTTTGATGTCCAGGTCATTTGCGGAGGTATTGCTTGAACCTGATCCAATTTGTAGAATGTCTTGTTTGGCACTGATGTTAAAATCATTGGAGAGCCCAAACTGGCCGTACCAGCGTGTACCGTTATTTTTCTCTGTTTTTAACTTTACCGTTAAAGGTACTTCGAGGTATTGCAACTTATACTTTAAATTGCCGGTAATTAAGGGAGAACCGCTGGCATAGGTGTTGTTAAAGGTTTCTGTGCTTTTACCGTTGATGGTGGTTACCGTTAAGCCTGTGCCAAAACTATAGTTCTCTGCAAAGTTAAGGTCGGCCAGCAAACCGTAGCTAAAGCCAAAACTGATGCCATCGCCTTTACCTCCATCTGGTTTTATCCAGCCAATGGTTGGATGAGCAGTTAAACCTAACCTGAAGCCATATCCTGTACCAGCATAGTCCTGCGCTTGTGCAGCATTAAATATGGAAGCGCTGATGAGGATGAAAAATGAAAATACTATGTACCGGAATGTTTGTTTCATGTTGATCTGATTATATTTGCTGTTCATGAGCTTTAATCTTAAATACCCCCAAATTTATCTATTTTTTCTTTTTACAGCGGCATTAATTTCCTGTAAGGATAGCAGCAGACCGGATGTAAGCGGTATAAAGCTGGATGTTAAGATAGAAAGGTTTGATCTGGACCTTTATGCGGGCCGGGGGAAAGCGGTAGCCGCGCAGGATCAATTATTCAGCCGCAAATACGGCAATTTTTATGAGGATTACATCCATAGGATGGTGGGTACGCCGGAATATACAGGGGAACAAATTTTGAGCACGCTTTATAAAGACAAAGCTTATGCGGATTTGAACAGGGAGAAAGATAGCGTTTTTAAAGATTTACAATTGCAGGAACAGGGGCTTACGGAGAGTTTCAGGTACATTAAATATTACTTTCCTAAGATAAAGGTACCTCGTTTTATTGCTTTCATTTCTGGATTTGCCGTGCAGGCGCCCATTGGCGACCAATATATGGGGATAGGTTTGGATATGTTTTTAGGCAAAGACAGCCAATTTTATGGTGCTATTGTGCAAAGTGTGCCCAGGTATTTATCTAAAAGATTTGCCCCTGAATACATAGTGCCCCGAATTACGGAAACGTATGTAAGGGAAGAGCTTTTTCCGGAGGCCGACGAAGACAGGACTTTGCTCTCTAAAATGGTACACAATGGTAAAATCCTTTATTTTATGGACCAGGTGTTGCCGGAAGATTTGGCGGATACGGTTAAAATTGGCTATACCGCCAAACAACTGAGTTGGTGTGCAACCTATGAGGGCGACATTTGGGCCTATCTAATCTCCAATAATTTGCTTTACGAAACAGATGACCAGAAAATACAGGTATATGTAAGTGAAGGGCCTTTTACACCAGGATTGGGCGAGAAAAATGAATCTGCACCTAAACTGGGCAGCTGGATAGGCTGGCAGATTGTTAGAAAATACATGGATGCACATCCTGATGTGAGTTTGCAGCAACTAATGGCAGAGAAGGATGCACAGGCCATTTTACAGGGATCTAAATACAAACCGAAATCGGGTAAATGATGGAAGCTTTAGCAGAAAACAAAAAGATGAAGATTGGGTTGGTACTATCTGGAGGCGGAATAAGAGGGATTGCGCATTTAGGGGTGTTAAAAGCTTTGATTAATGCGGGGATTAGGTTTAGCCATATTAGCGGAACCAGTGCGGGCTCCATTGCGGGTGCTTTTTATGCTGCGGGCATAGACCCTGAAGAAGGTTTAAATATATTTATGAAAACGAGGCTGCTTCGTTTTATCCGTCCGGCGGTAGGTTCTTTGGGATTGATTAATATTGAGCATACTTCTGAATTGCTGAAAGAATATTTCCCGGAGGATGATATTGAAAAACTAAAAATCCCCCTTACCATTGCGGCTACAGATTTTAGTGAAGGTAAACTGGTATATTTAACCAAAGGCCCGCTGATACGCGCTATACAGGCTTCGAGTTGTATTCCCGGCATTTTTAAGCCCATTATGATCAACAATAAAATGTATGTGGATGGTGGTATTTTAAATAATTTCCCGGTTGAACCTTTAATTGGGAAATGTGATTTTATCATCGGCTCTTCTTGTAACCACTTGAAACCAGTGGAGAAAATTAGTGGTTTTAGTGCCTTGATTACCCGGGCTGGGGTAATGTCTATCAACAAAGATATGGAGCAAAAGGCATCGCTTTGCAATGTGTTGATTGAACCAAAGGGACTGGGCGAGATTAGTACTTTTGATATGAAAAAGGCAGAAACCATTTACTGGCTGGCCTATGAAGAAACCTTGAAATCGCTTAAAAATAACCCGGTGATGGCGGCTTTAATCAGTCAGGGCAACTAACGCTGCGCCTTTTAATACGGGAATGGCCTGGCAGATGTTGAGCTGCAGGCAGAATTTTACATCCTCTTCAATGTTCAGGTCGGCCAGGCGCTGACTGTGTGATGATTTGTGCAGGTAAGCCCTTAAATCATCTTTAGCAAGGTTGTACAAGTCTTCTGCGGCTACGCTTGAATCATCAAAATGGCTGAAATCTTTACGTAATTCACGTACTACTGCACCTGCGAATAAGGTGTCTTCCAGGTTAAACTGATCTTTCCAGCCTGCGCAAAGTAACAAAACATCCTGATCCTGGGTTTTAAGCCAGTTGCAGAGTGCCTGTAAATTTAAAAAGGAGCCGATGACTACCTGGCTGGCCCTGCGTTGTGCCAGGTGTAAGGCTTTAGTACCATTGGTGGTGGTTAACACAATGGTTTTTTCGGCTACTTTTTCTTTAGTATAAGAAAAGGGGGAGTTGCCAAAGTCATATCCTTTAACAACTTCCCCATTTCGCTCTGCGGCAAGTAAATAACCTTTGTCGCTATAATTTAAACATTCCTCTACCTGGGCTACAGGAATGATGGCCTTTGCGCCATTGTCTATGCCATAAACTATAGAAGAAGTGGCCCTGAGGACATCTATAACCACCACAATGCTATTTTCTATAGCATAAAGGTCTATCAATGCAGGGGTTAAACAAACTTCTATGGTTCTTTTTGCAGACATGGTATACAGGGCTTTATTTATTTGTAAAAGGGAAACTTAACTACTTTAGCTTTGATTTGCTGATTGCGGATGCTGATGAAAATTTCGTTACCTTCTTTGGCATATGCCTTTTCTACATAACCCATGCCTATTGCTTTTTGCAAAGATGGCGATTGTGTTCCGGAAGTTACTTTTCCGATTACCGCACCTGTTTCAGTGACAATCTGGTAATCATGACGGGGAATACCACGGTCTATCATTTCGAAACCGATCAGTTTTTTGGTTACACCAGCTTCTTTTTGAGCGAGTAAGGCTTCTGAATTGGTGAATTTTTTACTGAATTTAGTTACCCAGCCTAAACCGGCTTCAATAGGAGAAGTGGTATCGTCGATGTCGTTTCCATAAAGGCAGAAACCCATTTCCAGACGTAGGGTGTCACGCGCAGCCAGTCCGATAGGTTTAATGTTGTATGCTTTTCCTGCCTCGAATATGGCGTTCCAGATGGCATCTACCTGCTCATTTTCGCAGTAAATTTCGAAACCTCCTGCACCGGTGTATCCTGTTGCGGAAACGACAACATTGTCAAATCCGGCAAAGCGGCCTTTTACGAAAGTATAGTACTCCATACCCGCCAGGTCAATCTCGGTTAAGCTTTGTAAAGCATCAGCAGCTTTAGGGCCCTGAATGGCCAGCAATGAAGTTTTATCAGAAATGTTGTGCATTTCTACATCTTCAGTATTGTATTTCTGAATCCAGTTCCAGTCTTTGTCAATGTTCGAGGCATTAACCACCAGCATATAAGTGAGGTCGTTGATTTTATAAACCAGTAAATCATCTACAATGCCACCATCTTCATTCGGCAAACAAGAATACTGAACTTTACCATCGTATAGTTTTGAGGCATCATTGCTGGTTACCCGTTGAATCAGGTCCAAAGCTTTTTCACCTTTCAGGATAAATTCACCCATGTGGCTTACGTCAAATACCCCAACACCGTTTCTTACAGTTGCGTGTTCTATGTTGATGCCTTCATATTGTACGGGCATATTGTATCCTGCAAAGGGAACCATTTTGGCACCCAGTGAAATGTGTTTGTCTGTTAACGCGGTATTTTTCATTATTATGCTGTATTTTGCTCTAAACTGCGCAAAAGTACATAAAAAATACAAGCAGCGGTAGTAGATTAGGACTGTACTTTGCCCAGAGCTTGGTAAATATTGAGCATTTTTTGCGTAATGGTATCTATATTGTAATGTTGCTCTGCTGTCTTGCGCGCCTGTTCACCAATTTCGCGCCAGCGGTTGGGATTAGTGATGCATTGAAGGATAGAACGGTAAAATTCATCTGGGGTATCGGCAATGAGAATATCGCGGCCATGCTGGCAGGCAATACCTTCGGCAGCAGTGGAAGTGGCAATAACACATTTGCGCATGGCCATACCTTCAATAATTTTGACCCTCATGCCACTCCCCGAAAGCAGTGGTACAATCATGATGGCTTTAGAATTTATAAATTCCATAGCATCCAAAACCTCTCCTTCTACCACTACATTATCAGAATCGTAATCAAAAAACTGCTGCTGCATGTTTTTACCGGCAATGTAAAAGCGAAGTTCGCCACTTAGCTTTTCAATATCGGGCCATATTTCATCCAGAAACCATTCCAGCCCTTCTTTATTGGGCCGCCAATCCATAGCACCCAGGTGAAATAAAGTAGGGAAGCTGGTTTTTGAAGCATCAGTTGTGTATTTGTCAAAGTCAAGCGCTACGGGAAATACTTCCAGGTTGGTTTCGCAGCCAAAGCGCACAATACTTTGGCGGTCGGGCTCGCTGATGGCAAAAATCTGGTCAAAGCGGTTAATTTGTTCCGTTTCGTAATCCTTTAACCTGCGTGCAAGAAATTGAAGGTAATAACGGGTTGGTGTGAACCTTTCTGTACTGGCCATCCGTTCCCAAATATCGAATACAATATTATGGGCACGGTAAATCAGTTTGGCCCTGCTGTTTACTTTAACCACATCAAGGTAAGGAACTACAAAAAGCCCCTCAAACTGGATGATGTCAAAGTTATTTTCCCTCAGGATGTTCTCCAGGAGCCGGGCGGCATCGTCAGCATAAAAGCGGGAAACGTTGTAAGACTCGTTGGAAAAAATATTGAACAAAGCGCCCATCACGTTTACTTCCGTATCCAGATTGTAATGGTGAAATTGTATGCTTTCGAAAACCGGATCGTAAATATCTTCAGGATCTATATGGTCTTTATTGGGGTTAATGCTGAACAGGGTAATCTCTACTCCAAGCTTAAGCAGCCCTTTAATGGTGTTATAAACCACTATGGGGTAGCCGCTATTTGGCGGAAAGGGGACTTTATTTGTTAGAAACAGTACTTTCACGACAGGTGAAAATACTAAATTTCTGCTAATCCGTCAATTTTAAGAAATAAGTCGAGCTGGGGATTGCTGACCGAAAAGGTTTTACGGTGGTAGGGGGTAAAGCCATGTGTTAAGGTGGCTGTACGATGCATGATGGTTGGATAGCCTTTGTTTTGTTGCCAGTCGTACATCGGGAATTCTTGGCCTATGGTGCACATGTATTCGTCGCGGTGGGTTTTTGCCAGGATGGAAGCAGCTGCAATGTTAAGGTATTTGCCATCACCTTTAATAACGCATACATGTGGAATGTGTGGATGCGCTTTGAAGCGGTTGCCATCTATGCTGAGGTATTGGGGTTGGATACTGAGTTGTTCTACAGCAAGGTGCATCGCCAGAAAAGAGGCGTTCAGGATATTGATCTTATCGATTTCTACATTATCTACCGCGGCAACTGCCCAGGCAATGGCTTCTTTTTCAATAATGCTGCGTAAGGCCTTGCGTTGGTTATGGCTTAGCTTTTTAGAATCGTTAAGTTCTCCGGCTACAAAATCTTTTGGCAAAATTACTGCGGCTGCGAATACGGGGCCGGCCAAACAACCTCTGCCTGCTTCATCACAACCTGCCTCTAATAGTTCTTGCTGATAACAATTTAGTAACATGTTGCAAAGTTAATTAATCTGGACAGGGATTTAAAGTAAATTCCCTTTGTGATTAAAGGCTTATATTTTGGGATTTTACATCGAAAGCATCCCTAAGGCCAATAGCCAGCAGATTAAAGGCATAAACCGTTAACATAATGGCCAGGCCGGGCAATACGGCAAGGTAAGCTGCATCCATAACAATATAACCGTAATGTTCTTTGATCATGCTGCCCCATCCGGGCATGGGCGGCTGTGCACCGAAACCAAGAAAACTTAAGCCGGTTTCTAATACGATGGCCGATGCAAAATTTGCTGAAGCAACTACCAAAATTGGTCCGGAGATGTTAGGAAGAATGTGTTTGATGATGATCCTGGCGTTGGAAAAACCCAATGCCCTTGCCGCTTCTATATATTCTACCTGCTTTAAAGCCATGACCTGTCCGCGGACCAGCCTGGCTACATCTACCCAGGTAGAGAGGCCTACGGCAATAAATATTTGCCAGAAACCTTTTCCCAGGGCAAAAGAGATGGCAATAACGAGTAGCAAGGAGGGGAGTGACCAGATGACATTCATAAACCAACTGATGAGCGTATCTGTTTTGCCTCCGTAATAGCCGGCTATAGCACCCAGGCTAAGGCCAATAGAAAGGGAAATGAGTACAGCCATAAGCCCAACAGAGAGCGAGACGCGAATGCCCAGCACCAAGCGGCTCAACAGATCTCTGCCATAAATATCAGTACCTAATACATAGGTTTGGGTATAGGTACTGTATGCTGGTTTTAAGGGGTAAGTGGTTTCTTCTGCCTGTTCATCATCACCAATGTATTCCCTTACATAGATTTTACCATTGGCTTCCCTGTAAGAAGTAATGGGGAAGCTTTTGGCATCAGCCTCTTGTCCGTACATTATTTTTTGGAAGATATTTACCCTGGCTACAGAATCGCTTTTGCGGATGGAAAGGAATTTGAAAGTACGGCCGGGTTTTTTGTTGCTCAGTTGCACATGCATGGTATTGGCCATTGGTGTTTGATCTGGAATAATGAGGTAGGCGAATATTCCGGCAAGCATCATGAGCACGATAAAAATTAGTCCGGCAAAGGCGGGTTTATTCCGCTTAAATTTAAACCATATTTTTCTTGCAGGGCTGTGGCTTTGTGCTGTCATCTTACTGATCTGCCTTTCCAGGTGTATTTACCTGAGTTTCCGGCAATGCCAATATAAAGGATATAAATGATATGTAGCACATTTAGCACCGGTAAAAGGACCAGCAGGGAGGTTCTTTTGGCAAATTTAGTGACGGCCGAGAGGAACAAAAACTCTATGGCTATTTTTGCAGTGAGCTGTAGCAGCGCCAGGATAAAAAAATGAGGGTTAAAAAAGCCGGCGAAAAAGTTGACTACAATGCTGAGGTTAAACAACCAGATGAACACGCCAAGTACAATAATAGATTTGTTTTTGTAACGTGTACTTTTTGAAGCCCAGCGTTTGCGCTGCTGAATAAATTCGGCCAGGGTTGGTTTGGCATGCGTATATACAATGGCTTCTTCATTTTTTAAAAAGCCGATGTTTCCGTTGTAACGTGCCGCCATTTTGTGCAGCAGCAACTCGTCGTCGCCGGAGGCCAGGTCGTCAATCCCGGTAAATCCACCCACTTCGTAAAAGGCTGCTTTTTCATAAGCCAGGTTGGCACCATTGCAGGTAGAGGGTTTTTGATTGCCTATGGTAGAAGCACCCAGGCCAATGAGGTATAAAAACTCCAGGGATTGTGCCCTTTCAAAAAAACTTTGCTCTTCAAAATAAGCAACGGGAGAGGAGATCATTTTGTACCTATGCTCTTCGTAATAGCTTACGATGGTTTTTAACCAATGTGGTCCCATTCTGCAGTCGGCATCTGTGGTAATGATAAGGCTGCCTTTGGCCGTGCCTATGGCGGTTTGGATGGCCTTCTTCTTATAAGAGTTTAAAGCCTGGGTTTCATTTAAGGTGATGAGTTTAACGCCTGCTGTGGAAAAGGAGCGTACAATACTGCCGGTGGCATCGCTGGAATGGTCATCTATGAAAATGATTTCGGTAAGCGCAGGATCGTAATCTTGCGCCAGCAGATCTTGTATGGTTTTGCTGATGTTGGCCTCTTCATTTCTTGCGGCGATGATGATGGATACCATGGTGGTATTGTTGCTGGCCATTGGGGTATAGTTGATGAGTTTTCTCCAGCCCCTGATAAAGGTAATGACTACAGTAATGTATAATAAGGTTAAGGCTAATGTAGTAAAATTAGCTGCGGTTAGTATTTCCAAAAAAGTTGAGTTTAAAAACGAAATAAGATCCTAAGATAGCAGGAATAATAATATTTATGAGCCATATGCTGGCTATGCAGGCTACGACTGCGGTATTGTGACTGGTTAAATATTTAAAGAAGTAAAGCGCGGTTACACTCCTGATGCCAATGTCAAATAAATCTAGCGAGGGTAAAGCAGATTGTATAAAAAACAGGATGCATACGGTCATGATGATATCTGCATAGTGTAATCCTGGAATGAGCCAGTAGAACATGACAAAGTATTGAGTGGAAAAAACAAGGTATCGCGCAGCGCAGTAAGAAAGGATATGCAGCAGCTCGGCCTTTTTATAGCGAGCCAATACCTGGTAGAATTTTTTGTACTTGCGGGTAAAACGCATGGAAAGCAGGATACCGTTTAGCCATCTGATGTTGAAGTAGAAGATGATGAAAAACAGGCAAAATATTAAAGAGAGTGCGCAGATGGCCAGCAACAAGCCTTTTTCTAAGGGACTATACTTATACAAAAAGATGCAGAGCGCTATGCTGCCAAATACATTGGTGAGTACCATTTGACCGATATTGCCAACTGCCATGGCTACTACGCCAATAATTCTGCGCTTGGGTGATAGAAAAAACACACGCCCCCCATATTCTCCCAACCTGTTTGGTGTAAAGACTGCCCAGGTTAATCCGCAGAACACGGATTCTATGGCTTTCCAGAGGCTGATCTTTTCAATGCTTTTTAACAGTCGTTTCCACTTTATGGCCTCTATACCCCAATTGACCAACATGAGCAAGCTAACCAGCAATAGGACCAGGGTAATTTGTGTATTGGGAATAGTTTTTAACAACTGTACAAAGCCCTTGAGGTCATTATTGCTGTTGAGCTTATGAAAGATGAACCAGAAGGCCAGCGTAACAATGGCTGTTTTGGTGAAATAAGAGAAGATCTTTTTATAGGCCGATGTCAACTTTTTACTTTTACTGTCTGCAAATATGCTTAATATTGTGTTAATGTTGGTGGAAAAAAAGGAACGGGTGATTATGGGGATAGATCCCGGAACGGCGATAATGGGTTACGGGGTGATATTGGAGCGGGGTAATAAGTTGGAACTGATTAGCATGGGCGTGGTAAAAATGGGGCACCTGGACGATCACTTTCTGAAACTACAACGCATTTTTGAGAAAACAGTAGCCCTTATTGACGAATATAAACCGGACGCCCTGGCCATTGAAGCGCCTTTTTACGGTAAAAATATCCAGGTTATGCTTAAGCTGGGGCGTGCGCAAGGCATTGCAATGGCTGCCGGACTGTCCAGAAACATACCGATAACGGAATATGCGCCCCGAAAAATTAAACAATCTATTACGGGTAATGGAAGTGCGGGAAAAGAGCAGGTGGCGGCAATGCTGCAGCGCTTGCTGAACTTTAAAGAACAGCCGGAATTTTTAGATGCCACAGACGGACTGGCGATTGCGGTTTGCCATTCCTTTCAAAGAATTAGTACGAGTGGTAAAAGTAAGGTGTACTCCGGATGGGAAGCCTTTGCGAAAGACAATACAAAAAGGCTGAAGTAATTTTTGTAGTTGGCATGGTTACCAACTACAATATCTTTAATGGAATTAGGCTTCCAGGATTTTGAATACCGCTTTGCAGCAGATGAAAGCACCTACAAATAGAATGGCCCAGGAAATGATAGATAGGGTGGTGTTATCGCCTGCGAATCTTAAAAAAACACCAATTACACTAACAACTACACCGATTGCAATTAAGGTATAGATACTTGTTTGGTTAGCAGTTTGCATGCTTTTAGTATTATGTTTTGGGGTCTGCTCCATGATTGTTCTCAATAATTTTGGACAAAAATAATATTAATTAGCTTAATTAAAGTACAATTAGCAGATCTTTTTCGCTCATTCTCCATTTAATGGATTTACCGCGTATAGTTTAAACAAAAAAGGCCTGATCTGTGATCAAGCCTTTTTGTATCTTCCATGCAATACCTGCATGAGGGTATTTGTTAAACGTTATCCGTTTAGTGCCGCGGCACCACTTACAATCTCTGTTAACTCTGTAGTAATTGCAGCCTGACGCGCCTGGTTATAAGAAAGTTTTAAGGCTTTCAACAATTCTCCCGCATTTTCAGTTGCTTTATCCATTGAAGTCATCCTTGCACCATGCTCTGAAGCATGTGAATCTAAAACTGCTTTATACAATTGAACCTTGATAGATTTAGGAATCAATTGCTCTACAATTTCTGACTGTGATGGCTCAAGGATATAGTCTACTTTATGCGCGTTTTTAACCTCTGTTACTTCTTCCTGCTTAGGCAATGGCAACAATTGTTCTGTAGTTACAATTTGTACGGCAGCGTTTTTGAAACGGTTGTATACCAGCTCTACACGGTCAAACTCACCTTTAGCAAATCCAGACATAATAGCGTCTGTAATTTTTGTTACATTTTCAAAAGTAAGAGCAGAAAATACTTCGTTGTTGTTGCCAATTACGTTATATCCACGTTTCTCGTAAAAATCCTGAGTCTTTTTACCAATAGCTACAACACTAACATTTCCATTTTTATACTGCTCGCTGTATTTTCCGGAAATCATATTGTTGGTGGCCTTGATTACATTCATGTTAAATGCACCAGCCAAACCACGGTTAGAAGATACGGCAACAATCAATACTTTGTTGGGTTCACGTTCCTGTATATAAGGAGAGGAAGATCCTTCCAAACTTGCAGACAGATTACCTAAAATCTCTTTCAGTTTGGTTGCATAGGGACGCAATTGTACGATTGCATTGGTTGCACGTTTAAGCTTTGCAGCCGAAACCATCTTCATAGCTTTTGTGATTTGCTGTGTAGACTGTACCGATGATATACGAATTCTTACTTCTTTTAAATTAGCCATTTATTTTAGATATAAGATGCGGGTTTGATGCCCGCATCTGTTTTATCAATGTATGATTAGTATTTACCTGACAGTTCTTTCGCTACTTTTTCAAGAGTTGCGGTAGCATCATCCAATTTACCAGCTTTTAAGGCTTGTAAAGCTTCTGGGTGACGCAATTCTAATTGCTGTAAGTATTCTGCTTCAAATTCTCTGATTTTGTTTACAGGAACAGAACGCATTAGGTTTTTAGTACCTGCGTAAATGATTGCAGTTTGTTTTTCTACACTCATTGGAGAGAACTGTCCTTGTTTAAGGATCTCTACGTTACGTGCACCTTTATCCAATACTGATTTTGTTGCAGCATCCAGGTCAGATCCGAATTTAGAGAAAGCCTCTAACTCACGGTATTGAGCCTGGTCTAATTTCAACGTACCAGCTACTTTTTTCATGGATTTAATTTGAGCGTTACCACCCACACGTGATACCGAGATACCTACGTTAATTGCCGGACGAACACCTGAGTTAAACAAGTTTGACTCCAGGAAGATCTGTCCGTCAGTAATTGAAATTACGTTGGTTGGGATATACGCTGAAACGTCACCTGCCTGAGTTTCGATAATTGGCAAAGCTGTTAATGAACCGCCACCTTTTACCAAATGTTTGATAGACTCAGGTAAGTCGTTCATGTTTTTTGCGATGTCATCGTTAGAGTTGATTTTTGCCGCACGCTCTAATAAACGACTGTGCAGGTAAAATACGTCTCCTGGATAAGCCTCACGTCCTGGTGGACGACGAAGTAATAAAGATACCTCACGGTAAGCTACAGCTTGTTTAGACAAATCATCATAAACGATCAATGCCGGGCGACCTGTATCACGGAAGTACTCACCAATTGCAGCACCTGAGAAAGGAGCATAAAACTGTAACGGAGCTGGATCTGCAGCAGAAGCTGAAATGACTACTGTATAAGCCATTGCACCGTTTTCTTCTAAAGTACGTACAACGTTAGCTACAGTACTTGCTTTTTGACCACAAGCTACATATATACACAATACAGGTTTACCTGCATCATAAAATTCTTTTTGGTTGATGATGGTATCGATACAAACGGCACTTTTACCAGTCTGACGGTCACCGATAACCAACTCACGCTGACCACGACCAATTGGGATCATGGCATCGATAGCTTTGATACCAGTTTGTAAAGGCTCAGTTACCGGCTGACGGTAGATTACCCCCGGAGCTCTACGCTCAATCGGCATCTCATAAGTTTCACCTAAAATTGGTCCTTTACCATCGATAGGCTCGCCCATTGTGTTTACCACACGGCCAAGCATACCTTCACCTACTTTAATAGAGGCGATTTTTTTGGTTCTTTTGATGGTATCACCTTCTTTGATATTGTCTGAAGGGCCTAACAAAACCACACCAACATTATCTTCTTCAAGGTTCAATACAATACCTTGTAAACCGCTTTCAAATTCAACGAGCTCACCGGCCTGAACTTTAGTTAAACCATATACACGGGCGATACCATCACCCACTTGTAATACGGTACCAATTTCTTCCAGTTCAGCTTCTGATTTAAAGCCCGACAATTGTTGTCTGATAATTGCCGATACTTCATCTGGTCTTACCTCTACCATAATTTATATTTTCTATTGTAAATCAGTATATATTATCTATTGTTTGGATTAGGCTACACCTTGTGCCAATTCCTGTTTTAGTTTGTTTAATCCTTGCGAGATACTTGCATTGTATTGTTTGTCTCCTACAGTAAGTACGAAACCACCAATTAAATCTGCATTGATCTTTTCTTTGATCAGCACTTCATTTGCACCAAGCGATTTTTTAACAAGGGCAACAATTTCTGCTCTGTTGCTGTCTGTAAGTTCAATTGCCGAGGCTACTTCTGCAGTTACAATACCTTTAAGGATATTGTATTGTTTAACTACAGATTTGGCAGCGCCAAAAATGATTTCAGAGCGGCCTTTGCTTACCATCAGTTTAAGAAAGGCAAGGGTAATTTCATGAACCTTTCCAGAAAAAAGATCCTGAAGGATCGCAGATTTTTTAGCCAAAGGCACAATTGGATTTTTCAATATGGCCTCTAACTCTGAGTTTTGATCAATCAGCTGCGCAATAAAAGCCATATCGGTTTTAATTTGCTCCAGCGCATTCTGCTCAGTAGCCAGGTCGATGATGGATTTAGCGTATCTTGATGCTGCTTTATTTTCTAACATTTCTTATTTGGCTAGAGATCAATTAGTTTAATTCAACGTCTTTCAAAAGGCTGGCAACAAGCTCTTGTTGTTTGCTTTTGTCATCAAGTTGAGTACGTAATACACGTTCCGCGATTTCCAGTGATAAAGCAGAAACCTGACCTTTCAATTCAGATAAGGCTGCTTTTTTCTGGTTTTCAATTTCGATTTTAGCTTTTTCAATCAGTTTAGCACCTTCAGCCTGCGCATGGTGTTTTGCTTCGCTAACGATACTGTCTTTTAATGTTTTTGCCTCTTTCAAAATCAAATCACGTTCAGCACGTGCTTCTTTCATTAAGTCTTCGTTTTGCGCAGCCAAACGTACCATTTCCTGTTTTGCCAGTTCAGCTTTATTTAAAGCTTCATCAATGGTATGCTCACGTTCTTTTATCGCTGCAAGGATTGGTTTCCATGCAAACTTGGTTAAAAGAAACATCAACAATAAAAATGCGATTGTTTGAAAAACAACTAAACCAATTTCAGGGACTAATAATTCCATCTAAGTATATATATTTAAATCTTTTATTTGTTAAACAATAGAATGTACTTTGTAGCAATCCTACAAAGTACATCACTATTTTTAGTTACACTAATGCAACTACTACCGCGAAAAGCGCAACTGCTTCAACGAATGCAGCAGCGATCAACATCGCAGTTTGAATTTTAGAGGCTGCCTCTGGCTGACGAGCAATACCTTCCATAGCAGAGCTACCGATTTTTCCGATACCCATACCAGCGCCGATAGCGGCTAAACCAGCACCAATTGCAGCAATACTTCCTGTAATCATGATTTATATATATTAATTGTTAAAAATTCTAATTAGTGGTGTTCTTCTATCGCCATACCAATAAACAAGGCAGACAGAATGGTAAATATAAAAGCTTGTATAAATGCAACCAGTAGTTCAATTGCACCAATGAATAAGGCAAAAGGTACTGAGGCTAGTGAAACGGCTGTGGAGTTGAATACGAAGATCAATCCAATCAGCGCTAATCCTAAAATGTGACCTGCAGTGATGTTGGCAAACAAACGAATGGCTAATGCAATTGGTTTGGTAAAGATACCGATGATCTCTACCGGAACTAAAACGATGTATAACCACCATGGTACATCTGGTGTAAAGATGTGTTTCCAATAGTATTTGTTACCGTTGAAGTTAATCATCAAAAAGGTGATTGTTGCCAATACAACCGTTACAGAAATGTTTCCGGTTAAGTTGGCGCCTCCTGGTAAAAAAGGGATTAACCCTAACATGTTGTTGAACCAGATAAAGAAGAATACGGTTAACAGGTATGGCATAAAACGTTCGTATTTATGACCAAGATTTGGAATGGCGATATCGTCACGTACAAACATGATGATTGGTTCCATCCAGGATTGCAAACCTTTTGGAGATTTGCCGGCTCTTTTTTTGTAGCCGCTGGCTACTTTAAGGAATACGGCAAGAATCACGATTACCGACAGTAATAAAGTACATACGTTTTTGGTCATCGAGAAATCTAAAGGGCGGGCATTATTTACATGATGCTCTGCACCTGCATCCACATATTGTCCATGCTCATTAGCAGTTTCAGAAGCGTAATAGATTTTTTCGTGCATTTTAACAAAACGCTGTCCGCCTTTTTCAACTACAATTTTAGCTTCATCATCATGATGAAAGTCATTTGCGTTAAAAACAACAAGTCCGTTGTTGGTATACAGCATTATAGGCAGACCAATATAGTAATCTCCGATAACGTGCCAGCTGTGCGAATCTGCGATATGGTGCAGGGCAAACTTACCTAGGTTAAACTTTTTCTCTGCTTCTGGTTCAGCATGAGCGGCAGCAGTTGTTTTCAATGTGTCTTCCTGTGCATATAACACGGGTGTTACAAAGAAAAGCGCTAAAAAAAGCGTAAAAGCAACGATTAGCCTATTAACATTAAATTCAAAAACGTGGTTACAATCCATTTACTGGCAGATTTTTACTGGTTATTTTGGAGGCGCAAGTTACGTAACAGCGCGAATATTTCAAAGAAGCTGAACAATAAATATAAAGAAAAAAAGTTGAGGGCAAAAACGACTCCCTTTTCCTTACTGTTTATGCTGTAAATCAGCACAAAAGCCAAAGAAAATATCATCTTCAGTACAATTGACCCCATAATTGCCATTACTCCCGCTTCAGCGTTCATTTTAATGCCAAAATAGGCAGTAACGTAGGCAATGTAAGTGATGCCTCCGAGGAAGCAGAAGATTAACCAGAACTTGTTTACGAGTAACGTAACGTCTGGAAATACTTGCGGAAGCGCAAAGGCAATGCCGGCAAGGACAATGGCATAAGCAAAGTAATAAAGGGTAAATTTGGGGATACTCAAAACTCTTTTTTTGTCAAAAGTAAGTAATTTAAATAGATGGTGCTAGCAATTATTTTTTACTATTGAGTTGTCGAACGACCTGATATAGCGAGGCAATCACGCCTATAAGTCCCAGCAAGGCTGTAAAAATCAGCTTTTCGCTGCCCCTGTATTCGTCTATTTTATAGCCTGCGAAAGTGAAAATACCTATGGTAGCCAGCATTTGAAATCCTGTAGCTGAATAACGGATGTAGGAGTGGATTGGCTTTTTGGGTGACTTTTCTGGTTGCTCTTCCATTTTCTTAGATTTTCTTTTTTCTTAACCAGGTGTGATAAGGAATAACAAGGGCCAGCAGGAGCGCAAAAACACTCAGTAATTGTGCCAGGATATCGCCACTTTTAACGTAAAAGGTAAGCTGATCATTTAAATTCAGGTCGGCTTTAAGGGCATTGCGGGTCCACCATTTACTCTCCTGTACGATGTCTCCTTTTTGATTGATGAATGCAGAGATACCGGTATTGGCAGAGCGTACAATCCAGCGTCTGGTTTCTATTGCCCGGAGTTTAGCATACAGCAGGTGCTGGTCTTTGCCTGAAGTATTTCCCCACCAACCATCGTTGGTGATGATGGCTATAAACTGAGCGCCATCTTTAACCGCCTGACCAATCCAGCTGCCCCATAACGATTCATAACATATTACAGGCGCTACGCCTGTGCCGCTTTGTGCGTAAAATACGCCGGGATGATCCTGCCATCCCCAGCCGGAGGCGGTGCCCCCCAAGCCTTCAAAGACTGGTGCAAGAAAGGAGAACACTTTAGGGAAAGGCATTTTTTCTACGCCGGGAACCAATTTAGATTTGTGGTAAAATTGCACATTAGAAGAGTTTTCTACTTGCATGGCCGAATTGTAATTGTCGTACCACATGCCGCTATTGATGTCTTGCTTTGCCGTCAGCGTTTTTTTGTCGCTGTACTTCTTAATGCTTTCTACACCTGTAATTAAGGTTCCGTTTTTATATTTGTTTAAAAATTGCTGCAAATAGGCATAATCCCGGCTTGTGCGAACCTGGTCTTCATCGGTATAATCCGTAAGGGCTGTTTCTGGCCATATAAAGTATTCTGTATTGGTTTGCGCGACTGAATCTGATAAATGGGTAAGAATTTCAAGCTGAGTTTGAGCGGAAATGTAGCCATATTTACCATACGGATCTATGTTTGGTTGTACCGCGACTACGTTAACCGGCATTTGCTTTTCTGTGTACTGGTTATATTTAACCAATGAAGCTATGGCTGGGAAAATTAGCACCATGAGCCAGATGGCCAGCGGACGGAACTTTAAATAGCCGGTATAAGATTTTGATGTTAGCGTTTTATAGGCTTCAAATGCCAGAATGTTGCTGACTAAAATCCAGACAGATCCTCCATATACACCTGTATAATCATACCACTGCGCCAGTTGGTGCAAACCAGAAAGGCCATTGCCCAGTGTCATCCATGGAAAAGCGAGGTCCCAGCTCTGGTGCAGGTATTCCATAGACACGTAAAAGCTAACCAAGGCAAGCCAGGTGATTTTTCTGTTTGCAACAACCCGCTGTAAACGATAGTGTAACCAGAAAGCAAAAGTCATCAGTAAAGCGCCCAAGCCATATGGAATTAAAGAAACCAGGAGGGAGATAACGGTACTGATGGCACCTGTGCTAAAGGAATTGATGGCATTAAATACCCAGTAAATGCTCGCCGTGTTCCAAACAAAAAATGACAGGCCTGCTGTAAGAAATACCTTTTTGCCAGTTTTAGGGCCACCTTCTTTCATCAGCCGGTCTAAGGCAATGAGCAAAGGAACCAGGCCAATGAACAACAGCGGGGCAGCAAAAGTATGTGGTGGCCAGGCCAGCCACATTAAGAATGAGCTGCCCAAAGCCAGCAGGTAAGTTTGCTTAATTTTCATTTAAATCCGGCAATTATAAACTATCCAGAATGTCCGCTTTTTTAGCTTCGTATTCTTCCAGGGTAATGAGTTGTTTGTCAAACAAGGTTTTTAGTTTCCTTAATTTAAGGGTAGTTTCATCTTCGGTATCTTCAACAGCAGGTTTACTAACTGGCGCTACAGGTTCAAGGATGGTTTCAGCCGGTTGTGCATTTACCGTTACGGGAGAAGGAGCCGGCCTCCTGTCTTCGATTTCACTTTGTCTCTGCTCTTCTTTAAATTTCTCCAGTTGCTCGTAGGCTGCCTGATATAGTTTTCTGGCTTGCACCTTGGGGATAAACTCCGTAATGATATTTTCTCCGTACTGTGGAACACAAATAAATTTAGAGCCAAACAATTCTTCTTTAGAAGAGATTTCCTTGATGCTTTTCCAGGAGATGTCTTTAAAATTCATGGTGATGCCAAAATTGGCGGGTTCACAGTAAAAAATCCTTTTGTTACTTACAGCAATGCAAT
Organism: Pedobacter sp. MC2016-14; assembly: GCF_020991475.1. NCBI lineage: Bacteria > Pseudomonadati > Bacteroidota > Sphingobacteriia > Sphingobacteriales > Sphingobacteriaceae > Pedobacter > Pedobacter sp. MC2016-14. Next base: position 273,295 of record NZ_JAJMPA010000001.1, on the reverse strand, counting down.
CAGGAAGCAAGTTTACCGCAGGTTTTTTTTGAACAGCGAGGTAAATCAATTCTTCATTGGTGGTTAGCATATCGTTCAATTTGCCCAGTACCTTTTCAACGGTTTTTGGATCTTGTTCGTCGCTTAAAAATCTATCTATTAAATTCATGTTGTGTTAAGTTAAGTGTGCGTTATATGTCTTTAGCGTTCTTTTTATTTTTCTTTATTTCTTCGGCGCCGGCAATACAAATTACAAATTCTCCTTTTAATATATTGTTTTCGAAATGTGATTTTATTTCTTCTATAGTGCCACGCACTGTTTCTTCATACATTTTGGTAAGCTCTCTACTTACCGATGCTTGTCGCTCTGCACCAAAATAGGCGATAAACTCCGTTAATGTTTTCAGCAGGCGGTGCGGACTTTCATATAAAATAATCGTGCGTTCTTCTTCTGCCAATTTCTTCATGCGGGTTTGTCTGCCTTTTTTAACCGGTAAAAATCCTTCAAATACAAAAGCATCGCAAGGCAGGCCGGAATTCACTAAAGCAGGTACAAAAGCAGTTGCACCGGGCAGGCATTCTACCGCAAGGTCTTCTTTGAGTACTTCACGTACCAGAAAGAACCCGGGATCTGAAATGGCTGGTGTGCCGGCATCAGAAATCAGGGCTACATTTTTTCCTTCTTTTAAAAACTTAATGATTTCAGCAGTGGCTTTGTGTTCATTGTGCTGGTGGTGGGAGTAGGCTTTTTTATCGATGCCAAAGTGTTTCAGCAAAGGGGCACTGGTCCGGGTGTCTTCGGCCAGAATGATGTCTGCTTCTTTTAAGACACGGATTGCCCTGAAGGTCATGTCTTCTAAATTGCCAATAGGGGTAGGTACCAGAAATAGTTTGCCCTCCGTGTTATTCTCCAAAACTTGTTATCTTTGTTAAAAAATAAAATAATGCTGCAAGTTAACTATATCCGTGAAAATAGAGAGAAAGTTTTAGAGCGCTTAAGTGTGCGTAATTTTAAACAGCCAGAACTGGTTGATGAAATCATCAGGTTTGATGAAGAACGCAGACAAACTCAAAATTCGCTGGATAACCTTTCTGCTATCGCAAATGCCAACGCCAAACAAGTTGGAGAGTTGATGAGAGCGGGTAAAAAAGAAGAAGCTGAGCTGATTAAAGCGCAGACTACATCCAATAAAGAAGAGATTAAAGCCTTGTCTGAGCAGCTGGCTTTGGCAGAGCAAAATGTATACAATGCTTTGGTGCAATTACCTAATTTACCAGGTGCACAGGTGCCTGCAGGAAGTACTCCGGAAGAAAATGAGGTGGTATCCTTACATGGTGAACCCGCTCAACTTCATGAAAATGCTTTGCCGCATTGGGAACTGGCTTCAAAATATGACATCATTGACTTTGAACTCGGCACCAAAATTACCGGAGCTGGTTTTCCGGTGTATAAAGGTAAAGGCGCAAGATTACAGCGCGCGCTGATTAACTTTTTTCTGGACAGGGCTACAGAAGCAGGCTATAAGGAAATGCAAGTGCCTTTGATGGTTAATGAGGCTTCTGGTTTTGGAACGGGACAGCTTCCTGATAAAGAGGGACAGATGTACCATTCTACCATAGATAACCTATACCTGATTCCGACCGCCGAAGTTCCGGTAACCAATTTGTATAGGGACGTCATTTTAAAGGAAGATGAACTACCGGTTAAAAATACAGCTTATACCCCGTGTTTCCGTCGTGAAGCAGGTTCATACGGCGCTCACGTGCGTGGTTTAAACCGCTTACACCAGTTTGATAAGGTAGAATTGGTACAGGTAGTGCATCCTGAAAAATCTTATGAGATTTTGGAAGAGATGAGTACCTATGTGCAATCTTTGTTAAGTGATTTGGGTTTACACTTCCGTGTATTGCGCCTGTGTGGTGGCGATATGGGCTTTGTAGCGGCCATGACTTACGATATGGAAGTTTGGAGTGCGGCTCAACAGCGTTGGTTGGAAGTATCTTCTGTATCTAATTTTGAAGCCTACCAAAGTAACCGTTTAAAATTAAGGTACAAAGGTGCTACTGGTAAAACCCAGTTGGCGCATACTTTAAATGGTAGTGCATTGGCTTTGCCTCGTATTGTAGCTGCCATCTTAGAGAACTATCAAACTGCGGAAGGCATTAAATTGCCTGAAGTATTGGTAAAATATACTGGTTTTGATACTATTGATTAAGAGGTTCTGATGACCTTGTATTAACAAAAAAAGCTTCCTTTGGGGAAGCTTTTTTTGTTAAATATATAGTGTTTGACTACAAGATCAAGATCAACACTAAGATGATGATGATGATTGCACCAACAGAAAGATAAACGCCACCACCAGTTGCATTGGCTTCTGCTTTTAACTCTCTTAATTCTTTACGTAATTCTTTTTTCTCGGCTCTGGTCATGTTAGACCTGTCCATGTGTCTGATTTCTTCAACACGATTGGTAATGCGCTCTAATTTTACTTTTTGCTCAGCTGTTAACTCTACTTTGTCTTTAACCTTATCTGCAGCGGAAACATTATTTGCACTGATAGCCATTGTCAGGATCAACGCGAAGGAGTAAATTAATTTTTTCATTGTGTTATGAATTTAGGGTTATAAATAAGCCAACATAGCTTCAGTTCTTTATAAACAAAAAACCTACCAAAGCAAGTTTGATAGGTTTTTAAAGGGTATTTCGTTAAAAACTGTCCAGTCTACTGGTCAGTTGGATTATATTCCTTTGATTTCAAAAACTACATTCATAACGTAATTCAGTTTGATTTTTTTAAAATCAATTTCTGCCGCTGGTGCCATATCAGCAGATTCTGCTGCTTTAGACATGTACATCACATTACTGCGGTACATAGGCTGTGGAAACTGCTCGTTGTTTACTTCCTGGATGTCAATGGCACTGCCTAATTTATCACCCAATGCTTCTACCAGATAAGCTGCTTTAGCTTTGGCTGCTTGCAGGGCTTTAATTTTAAGCTCTTTTTTTAAGCCTTCAATTTTAGAATAATCATAGCTTTCGATATTGGTGTAAGCAATACCTTTCGCATCAACGGCATCTATAATTGCATTCCATTTATTTAAGTCCGTTACCTTTAAGCGGTATTGTTTGCTGGCCAGGTAATCCGGGTTTTTCTTTTTCTCGGCTACAGCGGTGTAACTCGATAAGTTGGTAATGGAAAGGTTCTCTTTAGCAATGCCCGCTGATTGTACGGCATTAAAGAGCTGGTTTTCCAGATCGGTGATTTCAACTTTCTTTTTACTATTGCCGTCTTTAAGGTATTCTTTTAAAGAGATACTGATGTATATGATATCGGGCATCACTTCAGTTTCGGCGCTTCCGCTTACACTGATTTTTTTACGTAAATCAACTTGTTGGGCCTGGGCACTTATGCTCAATAAGGCAGCAATGGCCAAAATAAATAACTTTTTCATATTAATTTTCTTATGTGTTACCTGTAGATGGAATTATCATGCCAATTCCATAAGCGGGTAGCCTATAAATTTTAAATTAATCTTCAACAATCTCATTATTAGGTCCAATTTCTTCTTTAACCTCTTCCTTGAAGTATGTTTTCTGGAAAATCAGGATCACAATTACACCGACTGAGATGGCTGCATCGGCAATGTTGAACACCGGTCTGAAGAAGACATAATCTTCGCCTCCCCAAATGGGTACCCATGCCGGGAAAATACCTTCCAGGATCGGAAAGTAAAACATATCTACCACACGTCCGTGGAACAAGCCAGCGTATTTATAGATGACACCGTAAAACACAGAATCTATAATGTTGCCTAGTGCACCTGAAAAAATAAGGGCAACGTTTAAAATCAGGCCCCTGTGGTGTTTTCCTTTAATCAGGTAATGTAATCCATAACCAATTCCGGCAACTGCAATAATCCTGAAGAGCGATAGAAACAGTTTTCCAAATTCACCGCCAAACTCCATTCCGAAAGCCATACCATTGTTTTCAGTGAAATGGATAATGAACCAGTTACCGATAATTTTAAATTCCTGACCAATGTACATATTGGTTTTGATCCAGGTTTTTAAAGCCTGGTCTGCCAGCAATACTAAAAAAATGACCAATAAGGGTTTAGTGTAGCCCTTCATTATGCCTGCTTCAATTTAGCTTCCATGCTTAAAGTAGCATGAGGAACAGCGCGTAAACGTTCTTTAGGAATCAGTTTTCCGGTTTCGCGGCAAACACCATAAGTTTTATTTTCAATACGTACCATTGCAGCTTCCAGGTTTTCAATAAACTTTTTCTGACGTGCGGCCAACTGGTTCAATTGTTCTTTTTCTAATGTTGCAGAACCATCTTCCAATGTTTTGTACGTACCTGAAGTGTCTTCAGTACCGTTAGAATTAGGGCTGCTTAAAGAGTTTGTTAAGTCTAAAAATTCTTCTCTCGCCATGCGAAGTTTCTCCTGGATCAGGTCTTTAAATTCCTGGAGCTCGCTGTCAGAATACCTTGTTTTTGTCGATTTTTCCATTTGTCTAATTTGTTTTTATTGGTAATGGATCTGTCATGATTTATCCTTCAGTTGTAGTTTGAAAAATCATGACGGTTCCACAGTAATTATTGTTGTGCAATCAAAATTTGTAGTTCAACATCGTCGATTACTATTTTGTTTCCTTTATCTAAGTTATCTGCCATTAGTACGTCTTCTGCCAAAATTTCTGCGCAAATGTAGGCTTTATTCTGTGTTACGGCATTGTTAATCAAATTATCCTTTTGTAAAGTAACTGTGATGCGGTCTGTAACCTCAAAACCCAATTCTTTCCTTAAGTTCTGAATCCGGTTTACCAACTCTCGGGACAATCCTTCCTGTTTCAATTCTTCGGTAATGGTGATGTCTAAAGCAACAGTTAAGTTACCCAGGTTGGTTACCTGCCATCCGGGGATGTCTTCGGCAATAATCTCCAGGTCTGTACTTTGGATGGTGTAGGTGGTAACACCAGCAGCACCGTTTACGGTTAGTTCTGTCTCGCCCTTGTTTTCCAGTTCTGCTATTTTCGCAGGTTCCAGATTGGTGATGGCATCGGCAACGAGCTTCATGTCTTTTCCAACCCTTGCGCCCAGCATTTTAAAATTAGGCTTGATCTTTTTCTTGATGAAACCTTCTGTATCGGTTATATATTCGATATTCTTGATGTTGGTTTCAGAAAGGATCAGTTCTTTCACCAATTCAACTTTCTCAGAGAATTTAGGATCCAGCACCGGGACTAAAATCTTGGCCAGTGGCTGACGAACATTGATACTTGATTTTTTGCGCAGCGACAATACCATTGAAGAGATATTTTGTGCCAGCTGCATGCGCTCGTTCAATTCGTTGTCAATTAGTGCCACATCGCCTGCTTTCCATAAACTTAAGTGTACGGACTGCTCTGCACCTTTTTTATTTACAGTGAGGTTTTGGTACAGCCAATCTGAAAAGAAAGGAGCAATAGGTGCCATCAACTGGGCAATACTGGTTAAGCAGGTGTATAGAGTTTCGTAAGCTGCTTTTTTATCCGCAGTCATTTCACCTTTCCAGAAACGGCGGCGGGATAGGCGGATGTACCAGTTACTTAAATGTTCATCCACAAAAGCCTGAACAGCACGCGACGCTTTTGTAGGCTCATAGGCATTGTAGCTTTCGTCTACCTCATTGATCAGATTTTGCAGTAAAGAAAGAATCCAGCGGTCCAGTTCACTTCTTTCGGAAACAGGTGTTTCATTGTCTTCGTCAATTTCGAATTTATCGATATTGGCATATAAAGCAAAGAATGCGTAGGTATTGTACAAGGTGCCAAAGAACTTGCGTTTTACTTCAGCAATTCCTTCCGAATCGAACTTTAGGTTGTCCCATGGGTTGGCATTTGAGATCATGTACCAGCGGGTTGCATCCGGTCCATATTCTTCAATGGTTAAAAACGGATCTACCGCGTTGCCCAAACGTTTAGACATTTTTTGTCCGTTTTTGTCCAGTACCAATCCGTTAGAAACCACATTTTTGTAAGCCACTTTATCAAAGACAAGCGTACCAATGGCGTGCAGGGTATAAAACCATCCACGGGTCTGATCTACTCCTTCGGCGATAAAATCTGCCGGAAAGTCCTTGTTCTCCTCAATTTTATCTTTGTTTTCAAAAGGGTAATGCCATTGTGCATAAGGCATTGCACCAGAATCAAACCATACGTCAATTAAATCGCTCTCACGTTTCATCGGCTTTCCCGAAGGAGAAACCAATATTAATTCGTCTACTACGTTTTTATGTAAGTCAATCAGGTCATAATTCTCATCAGACATGTTGCTGATTTCAAATCCACTAAACGGATTTTCTTTCTGAAAACCTGCTGCGATCGATTTTTCTATGGCCTGGTAAAGTTCTTCTACGGAACCAATGATGATTTCTTCTTTTTTATCTTCTGTTCTCCAGATAGGTAAAGGAATACCCCAATATCTTGAACGTGAAAGGTTCCAGTCGTTGGCATTTTTAAGCCAGTTTCCAAAACGACCTTCACCGGTAGATTTAGGCTTCCAATTGATGGTTTCGTTCAGGTCAAACATCCTGTCCTTAACGTCAGTTACCTTGATAAACCATGAATCCAGTGGGTAGTACAACAAAGGCTCGTCAGTTCTCCAGCTGTGTGGGTAACTGTGTACATATTTCTCCACCTTAAATGCTTTATTCTCTTCTTTTAAGCGAATGGCGATTTCTACATCAACTGATTTCTCAGGTGCTTCGCCAGCATTGTAGTATTCATTTTTTACGTATTTTCCGGCAAAATCACCCATGTGTGAAGTGAATTTACCTTGCAAATCTACCAAAGGAACAGGGATGCCGTTTTCGTCCAACACCAACATTGGAGGAACTTCAGGTTTTGCTTCTTTAGCCACCTTAGCATCATCAGCACCAAAAGTTGGTGCGGTATGTACTATTCCGGTACCATCTTCCGTGGTTACAAAGTCACCCGCAATGACACGGAAAGCATTTTCCGGATTTTGGTAAGGCAGTGTATAGGGTAAAAGTTGTTCGTATTTAATTTCTACCAGGTCTGCGCCTTTAAATTCTGCTACGATCTGGTAAGGGATTTGTTTGTCGTTTTCTTTGAAATTGCTGAAATCTTCTGCCTTGCTACTGGCAAAAAAGCCTTTGCCAAATTGCTTGCCAACCAGGTTTTTAGCGAGGACTACATTAACCGGCAAAAATGTATAAGCGTTGAAAGTTTTAACCAGTACATATTCTATTTTCGGCCCAACGGTAAGGGCAGTGTTGGATGAAAGTGTCCAGGGGGTGGTGGTCCATGCCAGAAAATGAATGTCACCAAAACCTTGCAAAAATGCAGGCAGTGTTTCTGGCAATGTTTTAAACTGAGCAACAATGGTGGTATCGGTTACATTGCGGTAAGCACCAGGCTGGTTTACTTCGTGAGAACTCAAGCCTGTTCCAGCTTTTGGAGAATAGGGCTGAATAGTATATCCTTTATAGAGTAAGCCTTTGTCGTAAATCTGTTTTAACAACCACCAAACCGATTCCATGTATTTCGGTTTGTAGGTAACATAGGGATCATCCATATCTACCCAATAACCCATTTTTTCGGTTAGGTCGTTCCATACGCCGGTGTAGCGCATTACGGTTCTTTTACAGGCGTTGTTGTATTCTTCTATAGAAATGGTTTTTCCAATGTCTTCTTTGGTGATGCCAAGTTCTTTTTCTGTTCCAAGTTCCACAGGCAGGCCATGTGTATCCCAACCGGCTTTGCGTTTTACCTGGAAACCTTTAAGGGTTTTATAGCGACAAAAAATATCTTTAATGGCACGTGCCATTACGTGGTGAATGCCGGGGAGTCCGTTTGCTGAAGGCGGGCCTTCAAAAAAAACAAATGGTTGCTGACCTTCACGGGTAGAAATGCTTTTTTCAAAGATGTTTTCTGCCTTCCAAAATTCTAGTATTTCGTCTCCTATTTTAGCTAATTCTAAATTTTTAAATTCCCTATACATCAATCTAATATCCTCAAAATTTAAGGATGCAAAGTTAAGGTTTTAGAATGAAAAATAGAAATGTATTGAATGGGCGGTAAAGGCGGTAGGGCTTATCCAAACCTCCCGCGTCCGGGAGGTTAAATTTGTGTTAGGCAGCTGTAGATTTGTGTATAAGCGCCTTAGCCAGTTCAATTTCTTCCAATTGAATGGTATGTTGTCTGCCTTTATATACTTTTAACGTAACATCTGCTGTCATGCCTTGTAAAATCGCTACACTTTCATTTACCCGGCTTAGTGGCACATGAGCGTCAGGATCTCCGGTCGTAATCAGCACTGGAGTGTTATTGAAATCTCCGGAGTAGTTTATGGTTTCTAAAACCTGGCCAATTAAACCACCCGTAAAAGCAATTACGCCACCATATTGCTTTGCATTGCGGGTAACATATTCCAGCGCAAGACAAGCTCCCTGGGAAAAGCCAAGGAAATAAATCTGGTTTGCAGGAATTCCCTGTCCGATAATTTCGTTTACAAGATTTCCAATCACCGTTAATGAGGTGTCTAAAGCAGGCTGGTTGCTGGCAACAGGAGCGATAAAGCTATTGGGATACCAGCTATAGTTAGCTGCTTGTGGTGCAAATAGCGCGGTATCATTAAGATCCAGATGTTTGCCGAGGCTTAGAATGTCCCCGGCTGTTGAACCCCTGCCATGAAGCATGACGATTGCTTTTTTAGCTTCAGCTGCAGGCGTACCTGCAGTCTGAATATTTTGAGCTTGTGTATTCATGATTAAGTTAAACTTGGTAAATTGATTTCAATAGCCGCTCTATTGCTCTCATATTGAGCAGGCAATTTTAAATTTGTACCCAATTCCGATACGCTTTCATCTACAGAAAAGCCTGGGTTGTCAGTTGCAATTTCAAAAAGTACACCACCTGGTTCACGGAAATACAAAGAATAGAAATAATTACGGTCAATTTTCTGCGTAATGTTCAATCCTTTGGCCGCAATCAAATCATGGTATTCCATTAGTGTTTGTTCATCTTTAACACGGAAAGCCACATGGTGTACTGAACCACCGGCAACATGCCCAACACCTTCGCCCGGCGTTTCAACAAGGTCAATTAAATTGCCGTTTCCTACGGTATCCGTTGCAAAACGGTAACGGTTTACATGTTGTTCCTGCAAGCTGTATCCCAAAATATCTGTCAGCACATCTGCTGTTGCCTGTATTTTATTGGCTGCAATGGTTACATTGTGAAATCCCCTGGTTGCATTTGCAGCCGTAATTTCAGGAGTTTCCCAAGGTGTACGGTTGTCAGCATTTTTACCTACAATCAATTCAAATTTCAATCCATCAGGATCAAGAAAGGTCAAATATTGTTCGCCAAATTTTTCTGCCGTTTTATTGTAAATGATGTTGTTGTCTTCAAATCTTTTCAACCAGAAATCCAAACTGTTTTCAGGTACAGAATAGCCGATCTCACTAACTTGTCTTGTTCCTCTTCTACCCGGAGCAATGCCTTCCCATGGAAAAAAGGTCAGGATGGTTCCAGGTGTGCCCACCTCGTCACCATAATATAAATGATAGGTGTTTGGGTCATCAAAATTTACCGTTTTTTTGATCAACCTCAATCCAAGAACCCTTGTATAAAAATCGTGATTTTTTTTTGCGTTACCTGCAATAGCAGTGATGTGGTGCAGGCCTAAAATTTTATTTTCCATTGTCTTCTATGTTTTAATTTGTTCAGTAAGTTTTACTGTTATTAGCTTTTCTTTGTTGATTCAAATTTACGGCGAAGCTTTGGGCTGGAAATTGATGTAAGGTAAGAAACGTTAATTAGTGGTTTTTTTTAGCGTAGACCAGTTTTGTGGTGTTGTTTGCCATTATGTATGCAAGGAGGTAATATGTATACGTGCCACAGCAATTTCTACAAAAGCTGCAACAGTATAAAGTTCTGGCTGCAAAATCACCTAAATAAAAAAGTTGATTGCAGTTGCCTTTTAGTATCTTTCAATTCAGTTGTGCATTAAAGTCTTTTTATTTCATCAACTGCAAGGCCTGTAATTTTAGAAATAAGATCAAAAGATAAATTTTCTGATTTCATTCCTTTCGCTGTTTCAAGCTTACCTTTTAACTCACCTGCAAGCTTGCCCTTTCTTTCTCCCCTGATGTAGAGAATGTCTCTTTCAATTTCAAATATTGGTCCTAGTTCCATATCTTCTTTTATGATTTCTTCAAAATTACGTAATTCCAATAGTACCCGCAGCTGCTTGCGGCATTTGCCTTTAGCCAGTTCCCCGAGATCCTGGGCCTCAATATCATCCAAAATTTTCTCCAGCAATAATTTAGGATCATCCCCATTAAAATTGCCTAACAAAGCGAGCATACGCTGCTCCAAACGATCAGAACTTAAAAAAACTTTGTAATCAATTGTGGAGAGCGGGATCATATTAAACCAGAAATGCATGTAGGCCGTATCAATTCTGGTTGGCATTACAGGTTCAGCTGAACCAATATAAATCAGAAACTGCAGCACAGGTAATTTATATTTTCTTTGCAGCATAATGGCATATTCAGCCATGCGCAGAGCTATCTCGCTGTCATTACCCCGTTGGTATTCCACATGCAGAATAAAGATATTTCCATTTGCATCTATTACCTTTTTAAGCAGGTCTACTTTACGCTCTTTAGTGTGCTGAAGGTTATCGGGGATTTCTTCAATCGTATGGACATGCAGATGAAGTACATCCTTAATAAGGCCTGGCAATGTCATTTCCATATTTTCCCTGAATACTTTATCAAACTGGGCTTTCTGGTTAACATTATAAGTCTCGTAACCTTCTTCTAAAATTAAGGAATGATCTTCTTCAATAATCAACATATGATTATAAATTAATTCGTAACCAAAGGTAAATCACCGAGACGCTATTAGTCGTATGTTTTCAGGAATATCCGTAAGTTTTTAAATACTACGGCTAGCACGCGTTTAAATAGCCAATACCGTCGTTTTTACTTTTAACATGATACTTTTATTTGCATTAGCGAATGATGAGGATAAATTTTCTATAATCCTGCCACAACATCTATAGTTAGACTGTTGCACTTGAAATTGCGATAGCCGACATGCCCATTATTTTAAGATTTTTTGCAACCGCAAGCGTTTTTCATTTGCTGCGTCTGGTAAATCTACCTCAGGTATTTTTTCTGCACTAGGGGAATATGCGTTCTAAAGTGCAGTAAAAGGAACTTTTGCGGGTAACTTAGCCAATTCATTATTGATGAGTTTATAATTGCTTCGGTAGGTGCCAAGTTCTCCTGCAACAAAAGGTAATGTTGGATGATTGGTTTCCTTACGTAAACGTGCAATCAGCTCCACTAGCTTTTCCAGATACACGTTTGCATTATTTTGTCTGCTGTCAGATTCGCCTTGCAGCCAAAGGGTGCCACTAATAGGATCGGTTTTCATAGCCGCTTTAATGCGTACCAAAGCATCGTCGTACGGATGAGTATCAGTTGCCTGGTCACCTTTATATGTTATTGGTAATTTCTTCAGTTTTAATTTCTGCACAAGAATTATTGGTTGTTTAGAAATCAAATACTTAAACCAAATTTGGTTTTTTCCAGAAAGAAAGCAGCAATACCGTGAGGTAAGATCCATTGATGAACAGATGTGGCAGCAATTTATTGTCAACCGGCAAAGCCACCAGCATAATGACCAGAGAAATCAATACCAGTGCCGCATAAATTAAGGCGGCAACTTTGCGCTGCGGGGCATAGGTGACAAACTGTGTAATGACATAGAGCACTATGAGCCAGCATAAAACATAGGTTGAATACCAAAACAAATCTCCGCCAGACAGATTAGACCAAAAACTGGCAGGTGCCGACAAAAATGTCGATAACTGCGATAGCATAGATCTTACCAGGAGCAGGTAGGTAAAAACATAAAACAGATAGAAGCCGATGATCATAAGGATCCAGCGAAAAATGGTTGCGGTTGTGGTTGTAGGTTTGGTTTGTTGCATGATTTTTTTTCCCTTTTTAAAGTCATACAGGTTCAAGCGACAAATTAGAAAAAAAATCTAGTACATTAGTATATATTGTCATTTTTTTTTGCTCGGATTGTTCCTGATTAATTTACTAGTTTTGCATCTTCCCCCCATTTACTTTTTAACTTCGGGGGATTTTATATCAACTACCGAATTAATATGTGTGGAATTGTAGGTTATATTGGTTATAGGGAAGCTTGGCCAATTGTGTTAAAAGGCTTAAAAAGACTGGAATACCGTGGGTACGACAGTGCAGGTATTGCATTAATTAACGATGCTGGTTTAAATATTTACAAGAAAGCAGGTAAAGTACTTGAACTGGAGAATTTTGCTGAAGGCAAAAATATCTCCGGAACAATTGGCATGGGCCATACCCGTTGGGCTACCCACGGGGCACCATCAGACAGGAACTCTCATCCGCATACCTCTAATGACGGCCGATTATCAATTATCCACAATGGAATCATTGAAAATTATGCTACCCTAAAAGAGGAATTAAGCAGTAGGGGCCATATATTCAACAGTGATACCGATACCGAAGTATTGATACACCTGATTGAAGAAATTTATAAAGCAGATAATGTTGATTTACTGGAAGCGGTTCGCTTAGCCTTGCAGGAAGTTAGTGGTGCATATGCCATTGTTGTGATGGATGAAGAGCAGCCCGATCAACTAATTGCGGCCCGTAAAGGTAGTCCGATGGTAATTGGTGTAGGTGAGGGTGAATATTTTATCGCATCTGATGCTACACCTATTATAGAGTATACTAAAAACGTAATCTATTTGAACGACAATGAAATTGCTTTTGTTAAACGCAATGAATTGTTGATTAAACGATTGGATAATGTGGTGCAAACGCCATACATTCAGGAGCTGGAGCTTAAGCTTGAAGCACTGGAAAAAGGCGGCTACGAGCATTTTATGTTGAAGGAGATATTTGAGCAAACGCGTTCTATCAGAGATTGCTTAAGAGGTCGTATTTATCCTAATGAAGGACGGGTACAGCTCGGTGGCATCAAAGAATATGCAGATAAGCTTAAAAATATTGACCGGATTATTATTGTAGCTTGTGGTACTTCATGGCATGCCGGCCTTGTGGGTGAATATTTAATTGAAGAATATGCGCGGATTCCTGTAGAGGTAGAATATGCTTCTGAATTCAGGTATCGTAACCCCATCATTACCGAGAAGGATGTGGTTATAGCAATTTCTCAATCTGGAGAAACTGCGGATACTATGGCGGCTATTGAAATGGCGAAGGAACGTGGTGCCACGATATTTGGCGTATGTAATGTGGTAGGTGCATCTATCCCGCGCCTTACCCATGCTGGTGTTTATACCCATGCAGGCCCGGAAATTGGAGTGGCCTCTACAAAGGCATTTACTGCGCAGGTAACTGTACTTACGCTCATGGCATTTTATATGGCACAGCAGAAAGGTACGCTTACCCAGACCAAACTCGTTGAACTGCTGACTGAACTAGATAATATTCCCGATAAAATTCATAAAGCTCTGCAATCTAATGATGTGGTTCAAGAGATTGCCCATAAGTTTAAAGATTCGAGAAACTGCCTTTTCTTAGGTCGTGGTAGTGGTTTCCCGGTAGCGCTTGAGGGTGCATTGAAATTGAAAGAAATCTCTTATATCCATGCCGAAGGTTATCCTGCCGCAGAAATGAAACACGGACCTATTGCACTGATTGATGAAGAAATGCCAGTTGTAGTTATTGCAACTAAAAACTCTTCGTACGAAAAGGTCATCAGCAATATCCAGGAAGTAAAAGCAAGAAAAGGAATTGTACTTGCAATAGTTACTGAAGGTGATACGGAAGTGCGTGGCATGGTAGATTATTGCATTGAGATACCAGATTCCAGTGAAGCATTTTTACCATTATTGGCCACTATCCCTTTGCAGTTGTTGTCTTACCATATTGCCTTATTAAGAGGCTGTAACGTAGATCAGCCAAGAAACCTGGCAAAGTCTGTAACAGTGGAATAACAATTATTTTACTTTTAGCTGTCGGTTTTTTTAACAGATTGAGCTAAGTTTGAAACCAGCACTAATCATGCCCTAATCAATAAGCAATGAAAAGAATTCTTTTAATGGCTTTGTTGGTTTCAAATGCAGCACTATCGCAGGCACAGAAACCGACGGCTAAACCTTTTGTTATTTCTGGTAAAACAGTAACGGTATACACTACAGCAGCTCAAACTCAACTCCGGATCTCGGAAACTGAAAAACTCAACTTTACTACTTTTAAGCAGCCGCTGGAAACTGATGTCTGCGTATTTGTGGATCCTACGCATACCTTTCAGACCTTTATGGGCATAGGAGCGGCAATTACCGATGCATCAGCAGAGACGTTTGCGAAATTGCCTAAAGCGGCACAACAAGAATTACTTACTGGCTATTACGATCAAAATAGAGGGATCGGTTATACGCTATTGCGTACTTCCATTGCCAGCAGTGATTTTTCAAGCGAAAGTTACGGCTATGTAGCTGAAGGCGACGTGGCGCTAAAAACCTTCAATGTAAAGCACGACGAGAAATACCGTATTCCTATGATTAAGCAGGCCATTGCTGCCGCAGGTGGTAAACTGCCATTGTTTGTGAGTCCATGGAGTCCGCCGGCATGGATGAAAGACAACAATAATTTATTGCTGGGTGGTAAATTAAAGCCCGAATTTAGACAGAGCTGGGCCAATCATTATGTGAAATTTATTAAGACATATGAAGCGATGGGTATGCCTATCTGGGGTTTAACGGTTCAAAATGAGCCAATGGCCAAACAGAAATGGGAATCTTGTATCTGGACGGCGGAGGAGGAAAGGGATTTTATTAAAAACTTTTTAGGGCCAACTTTGGCTAATGGAGGCCTGGGCGGCAAGAAACTGATTGCCTGGGACCATAACCGTGACCAGATTTTTCAGCGGGCGAGTACGATTTTAAATGATCCTGCAGCAGCTAAATATGTATGGGGAATTGGTTTTCACTGGTATGAAACCTGGACTGGTAGTGGAATGCAATTTGATAACCTGAAAAGGGTATCGGAGGCTTTCCCTGATAAAAGCCTGATTTTTACCGAGGGTTGTGAGGAGAAGTACGACCGTAGCCGTTTGGGCGACTGGTCTCTGGGTGAAAAGTACGGATATTCAATGATCAATGATTTTAATAGTGGTACTGTTGCCTGGACCGACTGGAATATTTTGCTTGATGAAAACGGAGGACCTAACCATGTGGGTAATTTCTGTTTTGCTCCGGTACATGCTGACTTAAAATCGGGTAAACTGATGTATACCAATGCGTATTATTACATTGGCCAGTTTTCTAAATTTGTTCGACCGGGTGCGAAAAGAATTTCCAGTGCTTCGAGTAGAGATGCGCTGTTAACTACATCATTTTTAAATACAGACGGATCTGTTGCGGTGGTTGTGATGAATAAAACGGATCAGCCTTTGCCATACTCGCTTTGGATTGCGGGTAAGGCAGCGGCTACAACCAGTATGCCTCATTCGATTACCACCTTGCTGATAAAATAGTTAGTGCGGTAAATAAAAAATTGGCACCATTATTATCTTTATTCCTGGTAAAAAGCGGTAGATGGTAAAAGGAGCACAGCAAAAGTTTATACAGGCCATAAAGGGCAAAGTCATTATGGCTTTACTTTTGGCTTGTTTTGCTTTATTTATGGCCTGGGCCGTCAGCAGAATTGCATTTAAAGAGATGCTGGCTACCGTCGATAACATTTCTGCACCCAATGAAAGGCTCCGAATAGTAAGTTCGCTGTCCAGGAAGATCTCTGGAATGGATCAGCTTCAAAAAACACAGGCCAGCAGGGCACCTGGTAATTATACTAAAGTTTTTCAGGAATCTAAGCAGCTTAGACTGGCCCTGGATACTTTGGGCTTCCTTTATCAGGAAGATACAGTGCAGCTTGGGCGTATAGCGTCCATCAGGCATTTGCTGACGCTCCGTGACCAGCAATTTGTGAATTATTTGAAGGAAAGGGAAAAACTGGTGAACAACAGGGCTTTCTCTGAGCAGGTGCGTAAGCTTAATGACCTGACCAGCAGAAAAAGCAACCCGTCTGACAGCACTGTGGTGACTTCGATTAAGAAAACATCTACTACCACTATTTTCCCCACAGAAGAGGAACAGAAGCCAAGAGGCTTTTTTAGCAAGCTATTTGGGAGGAAGAAATCTGCGGCAGAGCAGCCTTACAAAATCATCAACGAAGAAAATATCAAGAGAGATACCATCGCACTTTCTGCAGAAGGAAAAATTGTACGTGATCTGGAGGCTTCTTTAAAAAATATAGAGAAGGAACAACGACTCAAAAGTGCCCGGTTTATGGTCAAGGAAGCGGAATTGGCCGAGGCGAATGGCTTGCTGATTAACCAAATGCTTAACATATTGCGGAAAGTGGAAAGTGAGGCCGTGGCGCAAATTGAATTGAATAGTTTGCAGGCCAAAAGTGTAGTGAGCACTGGAATAAACAGAATCAGTATCATCATGCTGGTGTTCTTCTTTTTAATGGTCATTTTGCTGTATTTGATTTTAACGGACATTACCCGCAGTAACCGATATAGAAAGGAGTTGGAGCTGGCAAGGGACGAGGCGGAATATCATGGAAAAGCTAAACAACGTTTCCTTTCTAACATGAGTCATGAAATACGAACGCCTTTACAATCCATTATTGGCTATTCGGAAATGATCAGACAGCAGGAGCATCCGCAGCATAAAGATCTTGATGCGATACACCATAGTGCAGAACACTTGCTGCAGATTGTGAATGAAGTACTGGACTATAACAGGATTGTTTCTGGTAAATTCACTTTTTCTAATCAGGTGTTTAGCATGCCTGCACTGTTAGAAGAGGTTGTGGCGGTAATGCGTCCGCAAGCAGCGCAAAAGGTTGGTTCTTCAGCTAGTACGGTGCCAGCCTTACAGCTTAAAACAGATTTGCAGCTTCAGGGCATAGCTCAGGTAGAAGGTGATCCTTTTCGTTTAAAACAAATTTTGTTTAACCTGTTGGGGAATGCCATTAAGTTTACCAAAGAAGGGGAAGTGGTATTAGCTGCCCTTTATAAAAAACAGGGTAGTCAGTTACATTTTACCTTTAGGGTGAGTGATACAGGAATTGGTTTTAGTGAAGAGGATGCCCAGCATATTTTTAATGAATTTGAACAGGCAGAAAATCCGGATAAGAACCTGATGAACCAGGCTGGTACGGGATTGGGGTTGACCATTGTAAAATCTCTGGTAGAACAACAAGGGGGAAGGATTTATGTAAGCAGTAAAGTTGGTGCCGGAAGTGTTTTTACGGTTTACCTCACGTTTAACCAGGTAAGTGCTGATGCGGGAAGTATAGTTAAATATCAGCCAGGCATAGCCTTAACTTCATCAAAGGTTTGGATAGTAGATGATGACCAATTGATCCTTGATCTTTGCAGCATTATTTTCGAGAAAAACGACATCAGCTACACAAGTTTCAATAGTCCTTTAGCTTTGTTAAATGCCAAATGGGATCCTGATGTTAAATTTATCCTGATGGATATCCGTATGCCGGAAATGTCCGGGATTGAACTTTGCAAAATCCTGCGGAAGAAATCAGGTCCTGAGCTGGGTATTTATGCGATAACGGCTCAAGTACTACCGGAAGAACGTGCTTATTTGTTGGATCAGGGTTTTGATGGCTTAATCATGAAGCCGTTTAGGGAGCATGAAATACTGTCTATATTTAAGGAAGAGGAAGTATTGGTTGTTCCCGAGGTTGCAAATGATGGTGTGGAATTTGATCCTTCTGGCTTGGAAAAGATGACTTTTGGTGACCGGGAAGCTTTGCAAAAGATTTTAGACCGATTTGCCTTGGACAGTGCTGCTGATGCAGAGGAGTTGCTGGCATGTCTTGAGCATCCTAATCCGGGCCACACGGTTTTGCTGCTACACAGGTTGGCAGGGCGGATTGCGCAGATGGGTGCGAGGCAGCTGGCTGCAGGTTTTAGGAAAATGGAAATAGAAATGGGTGGTATGGATAAACCAGGTTTAGCACAGGTTCAGGAAATTAAATCCCTTCTAGGCCAACTTAAAACCTTATTACATCAGGTAGCAGATTATTCAATTTCGTAGCGCTCCATTTTACTATAGAGTGTTTTACGGTCTATATTTAGCAATTTTGCCGCTTTAGATTTATTGTATTTTACCTTCAATAAGGTTTCCAGGATCAGCGCCTTCTCGTTTACTTCGTTAATTGCTTTGAGGTCAGATCCACTGGGTTTTGGCGATTGGTGAATGGCAATAATCATTTCATCTGGTAGCGAACTTGCTTCGGCTGTTGTTCCTGGGCTAAGCAGCACCATTCGCTTAATTACATTTTTCAACTCGCGCAGGTTGCCCGGCCAGTCGTACTGCATTAAAATTCCTTTCGCTTCATCGCTAAGTTGCTGCACATTCCTGTCAAGTTCGGTATTGGAAATTTTAATGAAGTGGGTTATGAAAAGCTCCAGGTCTTTACCGCGGTCGCGCAATGCGGGAAGCTGTATTTTAAATTCGTTAATTCTATGATACAGGTCTTCCCTGAAATTGCCCTGGGATACACTGTTAATGAGGTCATCATTAGTAGCTGCAATAATCCTTACATCTACAGCAATGTTCTGAGTGCTGCCAATTGGTTGTATAACCCTTTCCTGTAAGGCACGAAGCAGTTTTACCTGTACTTCGTAACTGAGGTTGCCGATTTCATCTAAAAATAGCGTACCACCATTAGCGGCTTCAAATTGTCCGCGTTTATCAGTTAATGCCCCGGTAAAGGCACCTTTAGCATGTCCAAACAATTCACTTGCAGCAAGCTCTTTAGAAAGTGCACCGCAGTCAATGGCTACAAAGGGCTTGTTGCTGCGTTTACTCTGCTGATGCAGGGTCCGTGCTGCATATTCTTTTCCTGTTCCGCTTTCACCCTGAATAATTACAGACATATCTGTAGGTGCCACGAGTGAAAGGTGCTCGTATAATTTATCTGCGGTGGTACTGTTCCCTTTGATGGTATCTGCAGGAAGTACGGATTTGCCGGATTTCTCGGTTGATGGTTTTACCTCCAGCGCATTATTGATGATCATTAACAGTTCATCGGGATTAACTGGTTTGGTAATGTAATCTACTGCACCAAGCTGGATAGATTTTACGGCTGTACGCACATCATTAAAGCTGGTCATGATGATTAAAGGCATAGCCAGTCCTTTTTCCCGGCAATAAGAAAGTACATCGAGTCCGGTGCCATCGGGCAGACGGTAATCTACCAGTAGCAAGTCAAACTTTTGGTTTTCTAAGATTTTAACGCTTTTTTTTACCTCATTTACAGCAATGGGGCTGTGGCCGTATTTGGTCAAAAAACCTTCTAATAACTGAGAGAAAGTCAGGTCATCTTCAATAATTAGTATTTTTGCCATAGGTACTGTTAAGGTGATAAGTAGCAAAAATACAAAAGCCGGAGTAAATCCGGCTTTCATAAAGGTATTTAAATTGTTATTATGGGCTATTATTTTACAACACCATCTTTACCGATGTTTAAAGAAGCAGTTTCTTCGCCTTTTTTAACATCAATTTGATACCACTCAGTTTTGTCTGCAGCAGTAACTAAAAATGCTGCGGTAGGAATCCATTCTTTATACTTGTCTGATGACAAAGTAGCTTTAACTGGTTCTGGAAGTTCCTCTAATTTAACAGGAGTTTTAACGGTGCTATCTTGTTGAGCGATGATGGTAACCGGAGTTTTTACTTCGTTTGCATTTACTGCTGTTAATCCTGCGAATGCTAAAAATGCTGCTGATAAAATGAACTTTTTCATAACTTACTTATTTTTTAATTTAATAATTTGATTTTCTTGTGTTATGCCAGGTAAGGTTACATAATGGTGCCAAAACAAATTATAAATTGTAAGTTATTGGTTGTAAGTTGGGTAGGAATGTTGGCTGGAAATATAAGTGTAGACAAACTCCACAGCTTGTGGAGTTTGTCCTGTTGCAGCTAGGAAGCTACGGTGGCTGTAGTCCTGCCTACAGCTATTTTTTTAACGGTTGTGATGATGGCCGCAGTATCGTAACCGCACAGGGCCCATAACTCTGCCTGCTCGCCATGTTCCACTACTTCATCTGGCATACCCAGACGTATTACTTTGGAATTGTATTGGTGATCGGCCATAAACTCCAGTACGGCAGAACCCATGCCTCCCTGTAAACAACCATCCTCTACGGTAATTACTGTACCATATCTTTTAAATACGTCGTGCAGCAATGCTTCGTCCAATGGTTTTACAAAACGCATATCGTAATGTGCAGGATGAATTCCTTCACTGTTCAGCTCTTTGCAGGCTTCTACAGCAAAATTCCCAACATGGCCAATGGTTAGGATGGCTACGTCTTCACCATCACATATTTTTCGTCCTTTACCTTTTTCCAATGCTTTAAAAGGACGCTTCCAGTCTACCATCATTCCGTTTCCTCTTGGATAACGGATAGAGAAAGGCCCTGCGTTCTCCAGTTGAGCAGTGTACATTAGATTTCTTAATTCCTCTTCATTCATAGGTGCGGCAACCGTCATGTTGGGGATGCAGCGCATATAGGCAAGGTCGTAAGCACCATGATGAGTAGCACCATCTGCGCCGGAAACACCGGCACGATCCAGGCAAAATACCACATTCAGGTTTTGTATGGCTACGTCATGAATAACCTGATCGTAAGCCCTTTGCATAAAACTGGAATAGATATTACAAAAAGGTACTAATCCCTGAGTTGCCAGTCCCGCAGAAAACGTAACGGCGTGCTGTTCCGCAATGCCGACATCAAATGCACGATCAGGCATAGCCTTCATCATGATGTTCATAGATGATCCGGAAGGCATAGCAGGTGTAATGCCCGTAATTTTTTTATTTGCTTCGGCAAGTTCAACCAGTGTATGGCCAAAAACATCCTGATATTTTGGTGGCTGTGGTTTTTCGGGAACAGACTTTTTAATTTCCCCGGTAATTTTATCAAAAAGACCAGGCGCATGCCATTTGGTTTGTTCCTTTTCAGCCAGTGCAAAACCTTTACCCTTAACGGTAACGCAGTGCAGTAATTTTGGGCCAGGTATGGCAGATAAATCCTTAATGATGGCTGCCAGGTTTTTTACATCGTGACCATCTACCGGACCGAAATACCTAAAATTTAAGGCCTCAAAAAAGTTGCTTTGTTTTAAAAGACTTCCTTTTATGCTTTTTTCAATCTTCTTTACAAACTTGTGGGCATTTGGCCCAAGTTCAGATAGTTTAATCAGTACATTAGAAATGTCATCTCTGAACCTGTTGTAAGATTTTGAAGTGGTAATGCTGGTTAAGTATTCTTTAAGCGCGCCTACATTAGGGTCAATCGACATGCAGTTGTCGTTCAGGATTACCAAAAGATTGGAGTTTTCAATTCCTGCATGGTTAAGCCCTTCAAAAGCCAGTCCCGCGGTCATAGCTCCATCGCCAATTACAGCAACATGCTGGCGGTCCTTTTCGCCTTTATAGTGAGAGGCTACAGCCATGCCCAGTGCGGCAGAAATAGAGGTAGAAGAGTGACCTACGCCGAAAGTATCGTATTCGCTTTCACTGATTTTCGGAAAACCACTAATTCCATGAAGGATGCGGTTGGTATGGAAGGCAGATTTTCTACCGGTTAAGATTTTATGTCCATAAGCCTGATGACCTACATCCCAAACCAGTTTATCATAGGGTGTATTTAGCGTATAGTGTAAAGCAACTGTAAGTTCAACAACACCGAGGCTGGCGCCAAAATGCCCGCCATTAACACTCACTACATCAATGATATGCTGGCGGAGCTCCTGGCAAATCTGTTCCAGATCTTCTTCTTTATACTGCTTTAAATCAGCAGGATAATTAATGTTTGGTAATAATGGACCTTTAATGTCTTCCATGTAGGTATTAATAGAATGGGAGGTACAAAGTACGGTAATTTGTTTAATATATTAGGTAATGTTAATATAAAATGAAGGATGTTAGGTGATTTTACAAATTTATACTGTGCTGTTTATATGGAAAATCCTTAGTTTTACAAAAAATCTAGTACGATAAATGAAACGTGATACATTAATTTTTGATTTGATTGACAGGGAATTGGACCGTCAGGAAAATGGCCTTGAGCTGATTGCTTCGGAAAACTTTGTGAGTAAACAGGTAATGGAGGCTGCAGGTTCAATTGTGACGAATAAATATGCTGAAGGCTTGCCAGGTAAGCGTTATTATGGCGGTTGTGAGGTAGTGGATGAAATAGAATCTATTGCGATAGACCGTGCAAAACAATTGTTTGGTGCTGCCTGGGTAAATGTACAACCACATTCTGGCGCACAAGCGAATGCGGCTGTTTTGTTAGCTGTTTTACAAGCTGGCGATAAAATTTTAGGCTTCGACTTATCTCATGGTGGGCATTTAACTCATGGTTCTCCGGTTAACTTTTCTGGTAAATTGTATCAGCCGTTCTTTTACGGTGTAAAAAAAGAAGATGGATTAATTGATTATGCTAAACTGGAAGAGGTAGCACTTGCTGAGCGTCCTAAGCTAATTATTTGTGGTGCATCTGCTTATTCAAGAGAGTGGGATTATGCTTTTATCCGTAGTGTTGCCGATAAAATTGGTGCATTGGTATTGGCAGATATTTCGCATCCAGCAGGGATGATTGCACGCGGTTTGTTAAACGACCCGCTTCCACATTGCCATATTGTAACCACTACTACCCATAAAACTTTACGTGGTCCACGTGGTGGAATGATCATGATGGGACAGGATTTTGAAAATCCTTTTGGTTTAAAAACACCTAAAGGTGAAACTAAAATGATGTCAGCTGTTTTAGATATGGCAGTTTTTCCAGGTACACAGGGTGGACCGCTGGAGCACATCATTGCTGCTAAAGCCATCGCTTTTGGTGAGGCATTGAGCGATGAGTATCTTGTTTATATTAAACAGGTTAAAGCGAATGCACAGGCTATGGCAAAAGCATTTGTTGCTAAAGGCTATGGTATTATTTCTGGTGGTACAGATAACCATATGATGCTGATTGACCTTAGAAACAAAAATATCACTGGTAAACTTGCCGAAAATGCATTGGAGAAAGCTGATATTACCGTAAATAAAAATATGGTTCCTTTTGATGACAAATCTCCTTTTGTAACTTCCGGCATCCGTGTTGGGACTGCAGCTATAACTACCAGGGGCTTAAAAGAAGAGCATATGGAACAAATTGTAGGCCTGATTGATCAGGTCATTACAAATGCTGAAAATGAAGAAAATTTAAAAGCGGTAAAGGCTAGCGTTATTGCGCTAACACAAAAATTCCCTTTATATAAATAAAATTGAATAGGGCAGCAGGGGAAGCTACAGGTGATAATAATGAGCATGATCGTATTCAGGCCTTACATGGATATGATATTTTGGATACCCTTCCGGAGAATGACTTTGATAACCTGTCTAAACTCGCTGCCCTAATTTGTAACACCCCAGGTGCTCATATCATTCTGATAGATGAGGAACGGGCATGGTTAAAATCTGTTGTTGGTCCCGCCGCTACTGTACGTGAAATCCCACGGGCTACAGTTACCTTTTGTGAATATTCTTTAAAAGGCGAAGGAGTTTTTGAAGTACAGGATACCTTGCTTGATGAACGTTTTTCCAGTCTAAGTACAGTTGTCTCTTATCCTTTTGTCCGTTTTTATGCTGGTGCCCCCATCGTTGATGATAATGGCTTTAAACTGGGTGTAATTTGTGTGTATGGAGCGGAACCGCAAATCTTAACTGCTGCACAAAAGGAAGGGTTGCAGACCGTGGCTATGGAGGTGATGACCCATATTTCGCTGAAGAAAACCGTGCTTGATCTTAAGGCTAAGTCAAAACGTTTTGAGGAAATGTCTTTTGTTGCCAGTAAGGTAAATAATGCCATTGTAATTAATGATGCCAACAATAGGGTAACCTGGGTAAACGCTGCTTTTGAAAAGATTACAGGCTTTACGCTGGATGACTTAGCGGGTAAGCGCCTGGGAGACTTGATTACTGGTCCGGACACGGATCTTGATTTGCTGGAAAAAGCCCGTGAGCAGATCAATTCAAACCAGTCATTTACGGTAGATTTGCTTGCTTATCGTAAAGACAAGAAGCCGATCTGGTTGTCAATTTATAATACCATGATTTTAGATGACGACGGTAATACAGAGGCTGAAGTAGAAATCATATTGGACATTACGGCCAAAAAACAGAACGAGGAACAACTACAAATACTATCGCTGGTAGCAAGTAAAACGAACAACGGGGTTAATATTTGCGATAGGGACGGTTATACTACCTGGGTAAATCAATCTCTGGAACTACTTACAGGTTATTCTTTTGAGGAGCTGCAAGGTAAACAGATAGGAGATCTGCTTTCTGCCAATGATGCCGGTTTACAGCTGGCGTTGGAATCCCGTAAAAAAAGTCTCAATAAGCAATCTTTCAGTATTGAGGTGGAGGTGGTTAAAAAGGATGGTACTCCGCTTTGGTTATCGGTAACCAATACGCCAATTGTAAATGATAAAGGGCAGGTAGAAAGACAAATTGATTTAATTGTTGATATTACTGAGCGTAAGCAGGTAGAACGGGAGATGCTGGAGGCCAAGGAACAGGCGCTGCAGCTGAGCGAGGCTAAGGAGATGTTTCTTTCTGTAATGAGCCATGAGATAAGAACGCCATTGAATGCGGTGCTGGGCATGACTTACCTTTTGCTGGATAACGATCCTAAGCCTTCGCAGATAGATGATTTGAATATTCTGAAGTTTTCCAGCGAAAACTTACTCAGTATTATCAATGATATACTTGATTTTACAAAGATTGAAACTGGTAACCTGGTATTGGAAAGCAGGGCTTTCGATTTGAAGACGCTTGCAAATGATATCATTACTTCTTTACAGGTCAATGTAAAGAAGAATAGCAATGTGTTGCGCCTTAAGCTAGATGAGCGCTTGCCAGATCAGGTTGTGGGCGACAGGACACGCCTTTATCAAATTCTAATGAACTTATTGGGCAATGCGATTAAGTTTACAGAGAATGGTAAGATAGAGCTCCACATTAGGCTGGAAGAGGAAAGTGCTGAACATGTAGCGCTGTATTTTGAAGTGAGCGATACGGGAATTGGAATTCCGGAAGATAAACTGTCTTACGTATTTGAAAGTTTTACGCAGGCAAAAACAGATATTTCCAGGCAATATGGGGGTACAGGCTTAGGGCTGGCGATTACTAAAAAACTGCTGAAATTGTACCAATCTGAGATTAATGTGCAAAGCGAAGAAGGGAAGGGCAGTGTTTTTTCTTTCGTTATCGCCTTCAAAAAAACCGATGTGTTAGCGGCGCATAATCAGTTAGCGGAGCAACCTGATGCTTTTTTAGGTAAACGCATTCTTGTTGTTGATGACAATGAGATCAATATATTGATTGCGAAAAGGATTTTAGGCAAATGGGGCCTGATTACGGAATCCGCGGCTACAGGCTATGAGGCTATCAACAAAATAAAAACGGAACAATACGATTTGGTATTTATGGATATCAAAATGCCAGGGATTGACGGCTTTGAGGCTACTATGATTATTCGTGAATTAAGCGGAAGCTATTTTAAGTCTTTGCCCGTTATTGCCTTAACGGCCTCTACGCTACATAGTGATGAGCATAAATTTAAGGAAGCCGGCATGAACGGACATATCCTGAAGCCTTTTCATCCGGAGGAAATCAAAAAGCAACTGCTGGAATATCTAAAGGCTTAAAAAGTAAAGGGCCGATATTTCAATGAAGAAATATCAGCCCTTACCATCTAAATTAACGCTCTCGGAATTATAAACGCTTTTAATGTGCTTATTGTTGTTGCATAATCTGTGTTTTTCTAACTTTTATTTTAACGCGCTGTTTCTTAGTTGATTAATTTTTGGGTTATTTTGTAAATGCCATTGTAGCAATACTAATCTTTTGCGGGTTTAACTTTAGCAATTCCAGGCAGCAGGCTTCGAGGGTAGCTCCAGTGGTCATTACATCATCTACCAATAAGATATGCTGATCTAGAAGTGTTCCGGAATGAGTTATCTTAAATACCGTTTGCATGTTTTGAAAACGTTTATACCGTCCTTTGTTAGTCTGACTGGAAGTATGGGAGGTTCTGATCAGGACTGTTGTGCATACCGGTGCTTGTATGATTTCTGCAATGCCATCTGCTATATATTTGGATTGGTTGTAACCCCTTTTGCGTTCCTTTTTTGGGTGCAAGGGTACAGGAATGATCATTGTAATATTTTCATATGTTGCAGAGGTTAACAGGCGCGTGCCAATCATACGCCCTAGTTTAAGGCCAACTGAAGTTTGATCTTTGTATTTTAGATGGTGGATAAGTCGCTGAACCTTTGTCTCCTGCCCAAATAAGAGTAATGCCATTGCAGCGTTGACAGGTACGCGCCCCCAGAATTGTCTGGCTACCGGATTTTCTGCATATTGATGAAAATCTGTGTAGGGTAAATCATTGAGGCAATGGATGCAGATCAGGTCTTCACCTTTGTACAGTAAAGTTCCGCAGGCATTGCATAGACTTGGAAATAATAAGTTCAGCAGTTCGCCGCTTAGACGTTTTAGTATTTGCATATCCTAATCTGTTCTTTTTTAACAGAAATAGGAAATTTTTCTATGCCTCTTTAACGGCTAACTGTCCGCATGCAGCATCGATGTCTTTTCCGCGACTTCTTCTGATGTTGGTATTTACCCCCTGGCTTTTCAGGTAATTGGAAAAGGCGTCAATCTTATCACCTTCTGCATTGATAAAATCTGCAAACTGGATAGGATTGTATTCAATCAGGTTTACTTTGCAAGGCACATGTTTACAAAACTTAGCAAGTTCCATAGCATCTTCAATCTCGTCATTGAAATTGTTAAAAACAATGTACTCGTAGGTAATCGGGTTTTTGGTTTTAGCGAAATAATACTTTAAAGCTTCAGCCAAAGATTTTAAGGAATTTGCCTCATTGATAGGCATAATTTCATTCCTTTTGGTGTCATTGGCGGCATGGAGGGAAAGTGCCAGATTAAATTTGGCGCCATCATCTCCAAGTTTTTTAATCATTTTAGCAATGCCGGCAGTAGATACAGTAATTCTTTTATAAGACATGTTTAGACCGTCTGGTGCCGTAATCCGCTCAATAGACTTCATCACATTGGCATAGTTAAGCAGAGGTTCGCCCATACCCATGTATACAATGTTGGTTAAGGGGGTGTTGTAGTTTTGCTTTGCCTGCTGATCTATTAAAACAACCTGGTCATAAATTTCATCTGCATTGAGGTTTCGTTTACGGTCCATATATCCTGTAGCGCAAAATTTGCAGGTAAGGCTGCAACCCACCTGTGAACTTACACAGGCCGTCATCCGCTCTTCCATAGGGATTAGCACCCCTTCTACAATGTTGCCATCGTATAACCTGAATGCACTTTTAATGGTATGGTCATTACTAAACTGTGAATTGCTAACTGCTACAACGTTGATGGCGTAGTTTTCATCCAGTTTCTTTCTAAGTTCTTTGGAAAGGTTGCTCATTTCCTCAAAAGAGCGAGCGGATTTTTCCCAAAGCCATTGATAAACTTGTTTAGCGCGGTAGGCAGGCTCGTTCATGCCTGTAAAGTGCTGTTGTAACAACGCCAGGTCAAGCGAACGAATGTCTGTTTTTTTAATAGCTTGCATTGCCTGCAAAGTTACCTAAAAAAATAACAGTTAATTTAAATTTTGTAAAGGATTGCTAATTAGTGACTTTAGCGCTTAGGGCTTTTTGTTTTTGCTGCAGGTACACCTGATCTTCCCTTGCTGGGTTTTACAGCCCTTCTGCTTGGTCCACCACTTTTGTTCCAGTCGTTACCAGGCGTAGCTGCGTTTCTAGAAGAACCTGCAGATTTGGGCGCAGATTTTCCTTTACCACCAGCCGGCCGTTCTGCCCTGCTTACAGATATGTTTTTTACTGGTTTTTTACCAGGACGGGCAGAGGAACGTTTGGGGGTGACATTAGTGAGCAGTTCTTCTTCTTCGGAAAGGCCCTTTGCTTTTTTATTGACACGTTTGGCTGGGGCAACAGCTTCTGAGCTGGAGTTCGCAATTCTTTTAAAGATGTCTTCCTGCTCTTCGGCAGTTAGTTCTCTCCATTCGCCAACAGGAATGCCCTTTAGGTTTACATTCATGATACGGGTACGCTCCAGCTTGGTTACTTCAAAGCCAAAATGCTCACACATCCTTCTGATTTGCCTGTTTAAGCCCTGGATTAGTGTGATTTTAAAAACAAATGTACTTTCTTTAGCTACTTTGCATTTTTTGGTCATTACGCCCAGTACAGGTACACCCTTGCTCATGCCGGTGATAAACTGCTCTGTTATGGGCTTATTTACCGTAACTACATATTCTTTTTCGTGGTTATTACCGGCACGAAGTATTTTATTAACCAGGTCTCCGTTGTTGGTGAGGAAAATAAGTCCTTGAGAATCTTTGTCAAGACGGCCGATCGGGAATACCCTTTCGCTATGGTTTACATAATCTACAATGTTACTTTTTACACCAGCTTCAGTGGTACTGGTAATTCCGGAAGGTTTGTTAAAAGCAATGATGATTGAATTTTCAACTTCCTTAGGTTCTATAGTTTGTCCATTTACGGAAACAAGATCTCCAAAAAAAACTTTGTCGCCTACTTTTGCTTTTCTTCCGTTGATCAATACACTTCCCTGCTCAATATATCTGTCTGCGGCTCTTCTGGAGCACAAACCGCTTTCACTAATGTATTTATTTAATCTTGTAGTCGAATCAGACATCGTAAGGTATTAAGTTATTTTTCCACAAAGATACAAAATTAAGCTAAAGCAAGTTCTTTAGATTTGGCCGGATAAATAGAATTGACTAATTTTATAGAAAAAAAACTAACAAAAGGTAAAATAGACCTGTTAATGTATTGTCATGGATTGGAAAGAATTGATCTTTTCTGGGTTACTTGAATTGTATGCGCTCGGCGATGCGACTGCTGAGCAATGCATAATGATTGAAGAAGTCATGGCTGTACATAACGAGGTGCGTATTGAACTCAATGAAATTGAGCTTGCTTTGGAAAATTATGCCCTCGGCCATAGCATAGAACCAGATCCCATCGCTAAACCTTTTTTGCTGGCCACGTTGGATTACATGGACAGGATGAAGGCAGGCGAAGCGTTTTCAGTTGCGCCGGAGTTGCAGGCGACTGCGAGAGCAGAAGATTACAGGCAGTGGTTAGAAAGGGAAGATATGGTTATGCCTGTTGAGATTGATAATATCTATGCTAAAATCATCAGCCATAGCCCATCCTTACTTTCGGCAATTGTTTGGATTAAGGAAATGGCCCCTCAGGAAGTACATGATCATGAGTTTGAAAAATTTCTTATCCTGGAAGGTAGTTGTGATATTTATGTCGAAAATGATGTCTTTCCATTGCTTCCGGGCGATTATTTTGCCATACCTTTGCATAAAAAACACCATGTTATGGTTACCTCAAACATCCCCTGCAAGGTTATTTTACAACGGGTTGCCGCTTAACTATTAGCTTAAATGAAATTTATATCTGCACCAATGGTTTACCCTGTAAACCAGCCAGCGCTTCCATTTGGCGTTCTAAAAGTGACCAATGATGGCACTATTAAAGAAGTTTTAACTTCTGAGGAAGCGTTAAAAAGGAAAATCAAAAATATAGTTCTTTATGATGGCGTGCTGGTGCCGGGCATGGTAAATACGCATTGTCATATAGAACTGTCGCACCTTAAGAATGCTATACCAGAGAAAACAGGTCTGGTGGGCTTTATCACAGCGGTAATGACCTTGCCCAAGGCTACGGAGGACAGAAAGATTGAGGCCATGTTTGCTGCAGAACGCGAAATGTATGAAAATGGCATTGTGGCCGTTGGTGACATTTCTAACCTGGTGATCTCTTATATTTTGAAAGAGCGCAGCAAGTTGCTGTATTACCACACTTTTATTGAAGTACTGGGTCTTAATCCCGATGCTGCAAAAACACTTTTTGAGAACTATAAAGCTTATCAGCCATATTTTAAGTCTTCAAAAACAAGTTTAACACCCCATGCTGCTTATTCTGTATCGAAGGAGTTGTTTGAATTGATTGAAGAGTACGCCGATCAGCGGGGCGATATTTTGTCTATGCACAATCAGGAATCTGAAGATGAGAATGCTTATTTTGAAAATAGAGCCTCCGCTTTCTCACAGTTTTATGAAAGGATGGGGATTAATCCTGAAACGCGCAAAATGCAGGGAAAAAGCTCGTTGAAGACTGTGTTGCCTTGGTTGTCACCTTTTCAGAAAACATTGTTGGTTCACAATACCTTTACTTCAGCGGCAGATGTGGCATTTGCGGTAGCCAGACATCCATCGCTGTACTGGTGTCTTTGTCCAAATGCAAATCTCTATATTGAAGATCGTTTGCCTGATGTTGAGATGCTGCGGGATGCAGGCTTGCGCATTACCCTGGGAACGGATAGTCTGGCAAGTAATCACCAGTTGAGTATTTTGGAAGAAATGAAGACTTTGCAGGAACATAAGGCGATTGGTTTTGACGATTTATTGAAGTGGGCCACCATAAATGGCGCAGAATTTCTGGGTATTGAGGGACGTTACGGGAGCTTTGAGGTTGGGAAAAGGCCCGGAATAAATCTTGTAGAACATATGGCAGATGGGATTATAACGGATAAGGTCACAATTAAAAAACTATTTTAATAAATTTGCCACATGACAGCAGCAGGCGATAAACCGAAAGTACATGTTACCATTACCCTTACAGGCAAAGTGCAGGGGGTGGGTTTTAGAGAGACGACTAAATATATTGCCGACCATATTGGCATTAAGGGATTTGTTAAGAATTTGCCTAACGGGGATGTTTACATGGAAGCTGAAGCTGAAGAGTGGCAGTTGGATGCATTTATAGACTGGTGTAATGAAGGACCGGATAGGGCCAAGGTTGCAACCTGTGCCGCTGTTACCAGCGAATTGCTTAAAAACTTCACTGATTTTGTGATTAAGAAATAGGATGTCTGTTTTAAAAAAGTTTCTCGGCCAAACCGCTATTTACGGGTTAAGCACCGTACTATCAAGGTTGTTTAACTTTATCCTTACACCGCTTTTTACACGGGTATACCCTTCTTCCGTATACGGTATATTTAATAAAATGTATGCCTGGTCATCTTTAATTAATGCCATTCTTGCTTTTGGAATGGAAAGCACATATTTCAGGTATTTAAGTAAGTTTGAAGATAAAAAGAGAGAGGTTTACAACAACTCATTTTTGTGCATCGCGCTGATTTCTTCTTTGTTTCTATTGACCGGGCTGGTGTTTGCCAATTCAATTGCTGGTTATCTGGCCCGGGATGTGGCCCAGTTGGATGACTACAGGAACTACGTACGCTTTTTTGTCTGGATTTTATTTGTAGATGCCATCTGTGTGATCCCCTTTGCTAAGCTTAGGGCTGATGAAAAAGCCATGCGTTACAGTCTGGTTAAGTTTATGAATATCGGTTGCTTTGTTGGTTTTAATTTGGTTTTTATCCTGGTTATTCCGGCGGTAATTAAACACAACTGGGCGTTGGCAGACTGGCTTAATTCCTGGTATAGAAATACCTGGGTGGGTTATGTGTTTATTTCTAATTTAATAGCCAGTGTGGTGACCTTGCTGCTTTTACTGCCAGAATTATTAAAGATTGAATTGAAGTTTGATAAGGAGCTTTTCTCCAAAATGTTTTCCTATTCATGGCCAATACTGGTTGCCAATTTATCTTTTATTGTCAATGAAAATCTGGATAAGATTGTATTGGGGCAACTGTTGCCAGAGCAAGTGGCGGATACTGCGGTAGGGGTTTATGGTGCGGTATGTAAAATAGCCATTTTTATGAGCATTTTTATTACGGCGTTTAGGTTGGGGGCAGAGCCCTTCTTTTTTAGTCATGCCAAAAATGCCAACGCCAAACAAACCTATGCGGTAATTTTGCAGTATTTTGTTGTGGCACTTGCAGTGCTGTTTGTAGCACTTATAGCCAATATAGAATTGCTAAAGTATTTTATTAGTCGTGATAAAGCACATGTTGCAGAATATTGGGTTGGTTTGCCAGCTGTGCCCTATTTGTTGTTTGGGTATGTTTGCCTGGGTATTTACATGAACCTTTCTATTTGGTACCGCCTTTCAGATCAAACCCGCTACGGCTTATATATTTCTCTTGTAGGCGCGGCAATTACAGTGGTGCTTAATTTTGTGCTTATTCCCAGGTACAGTTACATGGGCTCTGCGTGGGTTTCTATGCTTGCGTATTTTGTAATGATGGTGATTTCTTACGTGCTTGGACAGAAATACTATCCCATTCCTTACAATCTGAAAAGAATTTTAGCTTACTTATCGGTATCGGCTGTATTGGTGATTTTGTCATTTTGGGTGTTCCATAGAAATATTTACATTGGAAACCTGATGCTGATAGCCTTTGTAGGTGGTATTGCATACTTTGAGAAAGATCAATTGAAAACTTTATTATTTAAGAAATGAAAATAAAT
Organism: Pedobacter sp. MC2016-14; assembly: GCF_020991475.1. Classification (NCBI taxonomy): domain Bacteria; kingdom Pseudomonadati; phylum Bacteroidota; class Sphingobacteriia; order Sphingobacteriales; family Sphingobacteriaceae; genus Pedobacter; species Pedobacter sp. MC2016-14. The sequence goes on along the minus strand of NZ_JAJMPA010000001.1, from coordinate 240,648 downwards.
ATCATTAACCATTCTGGTCATGCACTACCTCAATATGAAACTGCACATGCAGCGGGAATGGATTTGCGTGCTTTTACGGCAGAAGAAATTATCTTAAAGCCTTTACAAAGACTCCTGGTGCCTACTGGTTTGCATATAGAACTTCCAGTTGGTTATGAAGCGCAAATCCGCCCACGTAGCGGCCTGGCCTATAAACATGGAATTAGTATTGTAAATTCTCCGGGCACTATAGATGCTGATTACCGTGGAGAGATTAAAGTATTGCTGGTCAATCTTTCTGATACTGATTTTGTGATTAATAACGGTGACCGGATTGCGCAAATGGTGATTGCCAAACATGAAACCATAAGCTGGGAAAGTGTGGAGCAACTTAGCGATACAGCACGAGGTGAAGGTGGATACGGACATACCGGGAAATAGTTATTTTTAAATATGAGATTAGTCGCTTTAATGATATTGTTGCTTAGTAGCTTGCTGGTGTGCGCGCAACGCCCACAACCCCGGCCTGACAGCCTTAAAATTAAAGCGCTTTTTTTTGCCGGGCTCCGGGAAAAAATGAATGAAAACTACGAGAAGGCGAACGATACTTTCTTGGAAATAGTTGCACTGGACTCTTCGTATGCTGCGGTGTATTACGAGATTGCATTGGTAAATTACCGCCAAAATAAGCTGCTAGCATCAGAAGTAGCCATTAAAAAAGCCGTCGCTCTGGATGCGGTTAACTTGTGGTATCAAAGATTGCTTGCGGAAATTAACAGGCGTAAAGTGCCATGGGGAACGCCAAGGTCTTTTCCTTAGTGGTCTTTGTACTTTAGTTTTTGAAGCAGCTTCTCGGGCTCATTGGTGGTAATAAAATCGATATTTTCAGCAATCATCCAATCCATTACCTTTTCATCATCTACAGTCCAGGAATTGATGCTGAGGTTTTCTGCCCTCGCCATCTTAATCCAGTCCGGGTTTTGCTGGAGAACTTCAAACTCATAGTCTAAACCGTCTAAGTGGGCGGCGGCAAGTTCTAAGGGATTCTTATCGCCATTTAAATAAGCTACATGGGCGCCTGGTGCGTTCTTTTTGATTTCCAGACAGGCAAGGTAATCAAAGCAAATGTAATCTGTAATGGCTTCTGCTTTTAACGTCTGTACAAGTTCAAGTACTTTAAGTGCTGCCTTTATACTGCGCTGGTTGTTTATATTAGAAGGCTTAATTTCCAGGATCAGCCGTGTTTCTTGTTGCTTTAGTCCTTCTCTTAAATATTCTTCAAGTAGGGGAAGAGGTTCCCCATTGCTGAGTTTTATTTGTCGAAGTTCGGCAGATGTGGTTTTTTCTATCCATAAATTTTCAATTTCTTCATCGTGGTAGACGAAGAGAACATCATCTGAAGAGAGGTGGACATCAAACTCGCAGCCGGCACAACCCATTGTGATTGCGTGTTTTAAGGCTTCAATGGAGTTTTCTGGTGCTCCGGTATTTTTCCATGCACCCCTATGTGCAATTACTTTTGTGTTACTGCTGGTTTTAGATGGAATCATTTAGCTGCTTGAACAAATATTAGTGCATGGCTTTTTGAACACATGCACTAATATAGGATTAGTTCTGCTTATTTGAATTCAATAATGAATTTATCTGAAGGAGTACGTACTTTTTTCAAGTTTACCAACCAATCACCCGCAGGATCACGGTAGCCTAAAGGCAGTAAAGTAACACTACGCAAGCCTCTTTCACTTAAGCCCAAAAGGCTGTCAAGTTCTGCTGGATTAAATCCTTCCATTGGTGTCGCATCTACTTCTAAAAGAGCTGCCTGAGCTATAGCCATTCCAAACCCAATGTATGCTTGTTTAGCCGCATGGTGGAAGTTTTCTTCCTTTGTTTTTGAAGTGTAATTTGCCGTCAGTTGAATCTCGTAATCAGATGGTGTTTCATCTGGTAATCCACGTTCGTGGTTATTATTGGCAAATACGCCTCTTATTCTTTCTTCTGTATAAGTATCCCAGGCGGCAAAGATCAGCAGGTGAGAACAATCTGCAATTTGAGTTTGGCCAAATGCAATAGGTTGGATTTTAGCTTTTAATTCTGGATCCGTTACCACAATTACCCTGAAGGGCTGTAGTCCTGAAGAGGTTGGGGCCAAACGGGCAGCCTCTACTATCTGCTCAACTTTTTGTTGCGGAACTACTGTTCCGTTCATTTTTTTGGTGGCGTAGCGCCAGTTTAATGCTTCTTGAAATTCCATGTGGTATGCTTTATATTTTAATTGTTGTTATAACATCTATTTATTGATCAAAATTAGCTGCTTAATTCCAACTCTGTTGATTTCCTGTTTGTTTTTACTTTTAGATGATGCAGAAGAGGATGGTTAAATATTTTCTTATAAATTTGCTATGCATGCATAAAATAATTAATTTAGCAAAACCAACGCTTGTTATTTGTGTTATTTGACTATGCAAATAAGGAGCGTTTACAAGAAAGTTTCAATAACTCTAACCAAATTATGAAAAGGATTCTACTTCAATTACTCATGGCAGTGCCTGCAATAGGTTTTGCCCAATCATTCCAGGTTAATCTTCAGGGTCACAAACAAATTGCCATGGCAGGTGCAGGTACTGGTGTTGCTTTAGATGAAGCAGCAGTTTTTTTTAACCCGGGTGCGGTTTCATTCTTGAAGCAAAATGTGGTACAGGCTGGTGTAAGTGCCTTGTCTTTAAAGACGGCTTTCAGGGCAACAGGTTCTTCGCTAACAGAATACAATAAAAGTCACATTGCTACCCCTTTACAAGCATACGCTGTATTCGGGTCGCCAGAAAATCGTCTTCGTTTTGGTATTGGTGTATACACACCTTTTGGAGGTGCTATGCACTGGGATGAAAACTGGAGCGGAAAGTATACGGTAACGTCATTGGACTTACAGGCTATTTATATTCAACCTACTTTAAGTTTAAAAATTACAGACCAAATTGGTATTGGTGGGGGATTAGTCTATGCGTTGGGTAAGGTAGATTTGCAACAAGCACTGCCCTTAACGCAAAGCAACGGGCAGGCAGGGTCTGCGCAGTTAAAAGGTGATACGAAGGATTTTGGCTGGAATGCGGGTATTTATATCAATACCATTTCGGGCGTTACTATTGGCGTAACTCACCGTTCTCAGGTTACTGCGAATGTAAAAGACGGTGATGCAATTTTTAAAGGCCCATCATCTTTACAGCCATCTCTGCCTACCAGGTTTACAGCCTCTTTACCGCTACCTGCTACTACTTCAATTGGTTTTGGTTTCTACCCTTCAGAAAAAGTGACCATTGCATTAGATGCAAATTGGGTACATTGGAACAAATACCAGGAGCTTGCTTTTGACTACGACAACAATGCTACAATCCCTGATACACATTCGGCACGTAATTATCATGATGCAGGTGCTTTTCGTTTAGGTTTTCAACACCAAACCACATCTAAGTTTGCACTTCGTGCAGGTGTTGGCTACGCACTTACCCCGGTTGATGATGGTTATGTTACTGCAGAGGTTCCTGACGCAAACCGCTTGTTGCTAAGCGCTGGTCTTGGTTACCAGGCCTCGCAGAAATTTGGTGTAGACCTGTCCTTTCTTTACGAAGATGTGCTGACCAGGAAATCTACGAACATAGAATCAGGCTTAAGTGGGGAGTACAAAACTAAGGCTTACATTCCGGGCATTTCCCTTTCTTACAAGTTTTAGTCAGCATTAGAAACATTAAAAATAAAGTCATGAACTCATATATAGTTAAAAGTATTCTTGCAGTTGCCGTTGTAGCAATGGCTGCATCCTGCAAACCAGAATTTGATACGGTTGCGCCATCTAAAGGTTCAGCCGATTTTACACGTTACATTGCACTTGGCAATTCACTTACTTCTGGGTTTGCTGATGGCGGATTATATCTTGAAGGGCAGCAAAATTCTTTTCCAGGAATGATTGCCGAGCAAATGAAAGCGGTAGGTGGTGGTAGTTTTGCTACGCCTTACTTTTCTGCTGCACAAGCTAATGGTACTGGCTACGCAAAGTTAACTGGTTTTACTGCCACTGGTTCGCCTATCATTACTAAAGAGACCGGCAACCTTGCGGTAACAGGACAAACAACTGTTCCGGGTGTGGGTGCGGTAACTTTGTACGCTAAATATACTGGAGACATCAATAATTACGGTGTACCGGGAGTAAAACTTGTACATGCAAGATATCCAGGGTATGCTGCTGTTAATGGTTTGTACGAGCGCCTGTTGACTGGTGCTTATGGTACCAACAACACTACATATCTGGATTTTGCGACTTCTAAACCATGGACATTTTTTAGCATGTGGTTAGGTAACAATGATATTTTAGGATATGCTAGTGCTGGTGGTGATGGGGCAGCCAACGCGCCAACGCCTAAATCTACTTTTACAACTGAATATAATGCGGTTGTGGCTAAGCTTGTTTCTACCGGGGCTAAAGGTGTTGTAGCAACTATCCCTGATGTGTTGTCTACTCCGTATTTTACAACAGTAACATTAGCTACGCTGAAAGCCGCGGTACCTGCCGCGCCAGCATTTTATATTAAAACGGGAGCAGGTGTTACCAGAGCCGCAACTGCCAACGATTTATTTACATTAACCCTAAGTTCTGATAATGTAATTGGTGGGGCAAGTGCTTTAGGCCCATACGGTTTAGCGCCTACTAATCCTATTGAAAGTAAATATGTTTTGGATCCTGAAGAAGTTGCTGTAGTTAAAGATTACGTAACTGTTTATAACAATACCATACGTACTGTGGCAAATGCTAACGGTTTGGCTTTAGTAGATGCTTACACTATTTTAAACGAATACAGCGCAGGTAAAAAAGTTAATGGGGTATCGGTAAGTGCAGCTTATATTCGTGGTAACTTATTCTCGTTAGATGGGATACATTTAACGCCTATGGGGTATGCAATTGTAGCTAATGAATTTATTAGTGCCATTAATACAAAATATGGTTCCAGTATTTCTACTGTAGACGTGTCTAAATATAGAGGCGTTAAATATCCGTAAAAAAAGGCATTACTGTAAAAAAAGCATATACTATCTGCCTCCTCAAAACTTAAGTCCTTAAAAAGGAATGAGTTTTGCCTATCAGCATACAGTATATGCTTTTTTATTTCAGTTTGGGGTTGTTCTTATGTCTGTCGGCATCCCTTATATTTTTCTTGATCAGGTTTTTCTCCATGGCTTCGGTAAGATCGATGCCAGTTTGATTGGCCAGACAAATGAGTACAAATAGTACGTCTGCCATTTCATCGCCGAGGTCTACTGCTTCATCACTCTTTTTAAAGGATTGTTCACCGTATTTGCGGGACATGATGCGGGCTACTTCCCCCACTTCCTCCATTAAAATAGCTGTATTGGTCAGCTCACTAAAGTAGCGGACCCCTGTAGTGTTGATCCAGGTATCAACTGTTTCCTGTGCTTCTTTTATCGTCATAATTTATTTGTGATCTGATTTTAAAAACTCCCAATCGTTATCGTTTTGGGTATTTGGGGGATAGGAATTTTACTCTTTGTTTTTTGTATCTATGCTAATGGTTACGGGACCATCATTAACAAGGCTTATTTTCATGTCTGCACCAAAAATGCCGGTTTGTATATTTTTGTTAAGCAGCGTACTCAATTGTTTAATCATGGCCTCGTAAAGCGGAATGGCTTTCTCTGGCCTTGCAGCTCTGGTAAAACCTGGTCTGTTGCCTTTTTTTGTAGATGCAAATAGCGTAAACTGGCTGATTAATAAGATATTTCCATCAATGTCTGATAAAGATTTATTCATCAATCCTGTGTCGTCCCCAAAGACCCGCATGTTTGCTATTTTCTGTGCCAGCCATTCTAAATCTTCTATCGTATCTGCATCTTCAATGCCTAATAACACTAAGAAGCCTTCATCAATGGCTCCCGTAGTGGTGTTGTCGACTCTACAGCTTGCTGATGAAACTCTTTGTAAAATTGCCCTCATAAACTAATTAAGCCCTTGTTTCGTTGCCATGGTAAATGCTCAGATAGCTTTCGTACCTGCTGATTTCTATTTCTCCTGCTTCTACAGCTTTAATGACGGCACAGCCGGGTTCGTTTACATGACGACAATTGTTAAACTTACATTGGTTCATCATGTCTCTCATTTCCCTGAAATAGTGGCTTAGTTCTTCCGGACGAATGTCAAATATCCCCAATTCCCGGATGCCGGGTGTATCAATCAGGTAACCGCCAAAAGGCAGGGTATGCATTTCGGCAAAGGTTGTGGTATGTTGACCTTTGTCGCTCGCTTCAGAAACTTCGCCGGTCTTAATGTCTCTTCCGGGAAGTAATACATTGATTAAACTGGATTTTCCTACACCAGAATGGCCGGAAAACAGTGTTGTTTTGTCTTTAAGTAAACCTTCAATTTGAGGGATATTGGTGCCTTTTAAAGCAGAAACGGTATAACATGGGTACCCAATGTTTTCATAGATGTGCTTGTATTCTTCCAAAATCTCCAGGCCCTTTGGGCTAAAAAGATCGAGTTTATTGAAGATTAATACTGCAGGAATACTATAAGCTTCGGCAGTAGCCAGAAAACGGTCTATAAATCCCAGTGAAGTGCGGGGAGAAGCGAGTGTAACTACTAAAAATGCCTGGTCCATATTGGCCGCGATAATCTGAGCCTGTTTGCTCAGGTTAATGGATTTCCGGATAATATAATTCTTCCGGTCCAGTAGTTTATGGATTACGCCCTGATCAGAATTTGGCTCCAGTTCAAATTCTATCTGATCACCTACTGCAATAGGATTTGTGGTTTGGATGCCCTGAATTCTGAATTTACCCTTGATCCGGCAATCATAATCTACGCCATTTTCGGCATGTACCTGATACCAGCTTCCTGTTGATTTAATGACTAGTCCTTGCATATAATGGGGTAAAGATAAGAAGTTGACAGGAGTATTTAATACTTAGTATTTAGACGAGGAACAGCGCATCATACTTAAACCACATGGTTTCTAACTACTAATAGTTGACATCTAATTGTTACAAACTACAAAAAAAATTTGTGATTACGAAAAATATAACTTTACTTTACAGCCAGCACAGTAAGTGTATAAAATACAATGTATAACAACACAATTATTTCCATTATTATTACCACCACCAACGGGATAGCCCGTAGGAAGGTAAGCTAGTGGAAAAATTGAAAGACATAAAAACAACCACAAAAAGCACCTTCCTTTAAACAGGAAGGTGCTTTTTTTTTAACCTGAAACAATGAATATTTTAAAATTTGGAGGTACATCAGTAGGGTCGGTTCAAAGCATCACAGCTTTAATCGATATTGTAAAGCAAGCACAGGCTAAGAATTCTGGAAGCACAGAGGAACCAGAATACCCCGTTATTATCTTGTCGGCTATGGGTGGGGTAACCAACGCTTTACTCTCAATGGCCGAGAATGCGGTAAACGCGGAGCCTTTTAGTGAGGATTTGAAGAAAATTGAAGAAAAACATTTTGAGGTTATCCGTACCTTGTTACCTGCTGCGGCACAAAATCCGGTGCTTACACGTTTAAAAATATATTTTAACGAACTGGAAGATATTTTGCAATCCGTATTAAATCTCCGTGAATTAAGTGCGCAGACCAAAGACTTGATTTTAAGTTATGGTGAGCGGTGCTCTGCCTTTATGGTTAGTCATATTGCCAGACAGCAATTTGCCAATGCTGCATTTGTAGATGCTGCAGAATTGGTAAAAACGGACAGCAATTTTGGCCAGGCGAGGGTAAATACTGAACTTACCAATTTGTTGATCAAAGACTATTATGAAGGTAATAGACAAAATCTATTGTTTGTGCCGGGTTTTATAGCCAGTAACGAGGATGGCCGCATTACTACCCTGGGCAGGGGCGGAAGTGATTATACCGCAGCAATATGGGCCGCAGCTTTGGATGCCGAAGAAATAGAGATATGGACTGACGTTGATGGTATGTTAACTGCAGATCCGCGGATGGTTAAAAAGGCATTCTCTTTAGCAGAGTTGAGTTATACAGAGGCGATGGAGTTATCTTACTTTGGTGCCAAAGTAATTTATCCGCCAACCATGATACCGGCTTTTATGAAACGTATTCCTATCGTGATAAAGAATACTTTCAATACTGCATTCCCGGGAACTTATATCCGTCATGGTGCCCATTCATCAGCTTTGCCTATAAAAGGTATTTCTTCTATTGATGAAATCAGTATCTTAAATCTTTCTGGTAGTGGCATGGTGGGTAAAGCAGGGTTTAGCGGGCGTCTCTTCTCTTTGCTGTCCAGAGAACAAATCAATGTGGTTTTGATTACGCAATCCTCTTCTGAGCACAGCATAACTTTTGCGGTGAAGCCTGCAGATTCATTGAAGGCACTTTCATTGATCAATAAAGAATTTGAGCTTGAACTTCAGGCACGTAAACTGGAATATCCGGAGGTAGAAAACGGCATGTCTATTTTGGCTATCGTAGGTGAAAATATGAAACGCACTCCTGGAATGGCAGGAAGGTTATTCAATGCGCTTGGCCGTAATGGTGTAAATATCCGTGCCATTGCACAAGGATCTTCAGAGTATAATATATCTGTAATCCTTTCTAAAACGGACCTGGCTAAGGCCGTTAATGCTGTTCATGATGCCTTTTATGAAGATCATAAAAAGACTTTACATATATTTTGTCTGGGTACCGGTAATATCGGTAAAACGTTGTTCGCTCAGTTGCAATACCAAATGCCGTTTTTAAGGAAAAACAATGACCTGGAAGTTCAGGTTATGGGAATTAGCAATACCCGCACAATGTTGCTAAACAAAGATGGCATCAGCCTTGAAAACTGGTCAGAGGAATTGGAAAATAATGGTGAACCAGCAGATCTTTCCGTGTTCATCAAGCAAATGAAGGCGATGAACTTGCCTAACTGTGTTTTCGTGGACAACACAGCCAGTCAGAATCCAATCCAGTTTTATCAGGATATATTACAATCCAGTATCTCTGTTGTTACCTGCAACAAAATTGGTAACTCTGCAGATTATGAACAATATGCTGCATTTAAACAGGCTGCCCGTAAGTATGGCGTAGATTTTTACTATGAAACCAATGTGGGTGCCGGACTGCCAATTATAAAAACATTAAAGGATTTGATGCTTAGTGGCGACCGTGTAGCGAGTATTGAGGCAATTTTATCGGGTACTATATCCTATATTTTTAACAATTACAAAGGCGACCGGTTATTTCATGAGGTTGTTAAGGAAGCGCAGGATAAAGGCTATACAGAACCAGATCCTCGCGACGACTTGAATGGTAAAGATTTTATGCGCAAAATGCTGATCCTTGCCCGTGATGCCGGATATGCATTGGAAGCGGAAGATGTGTCTATAGAAAGCATGTTGCCTGCAGCTTGTTTGGCGGCAGCTACGGTTGAAGATTTTTACCAGGAGCTGGAAAACAATACGGCTTATTTTGAAGCGCTAAAAAACACAGCAGCCGCCGCAAATAAGGTGCTTCGCTACATCGGAAAACTGGAAGAAGGAAAGGTTAGTATTACCCTACAGATGGTAGACGACAGTCATCCTTTTTATATGCTGTCTGGTAGTGATAACATCATTTCTTTTACCACAGACCGGTATAAAGATAGGCCATTGGTAATCAAGGGGCCTGGTGCAGGTGCTGAAGTAACAGCGGCTGGTGTATTTGCAGATATAATTAACGTAGGTAAAAAATGAAAGAATCAATAAAAGTTTTTGCACCCGCTACCGTAGCCAATGTAGTTTGTGGTTATGATGTACTGGGTTTTGCGGTTAATGAGCCGGGTGATGAAGTAATTATGCGCTTAACTGGTAAACCGGGTATCCATATCTCTAAAATCACGGGCGACGATGGTCGTTTGCCTTTAGACCCGGCCAAAAATACAGTGAGTGCAAGTGTGCAACATTACTTAAACCACATTGGTAAACCTGATTTGGGTTTAGAAATAGAATTACACAAAAAAATGCCAATTGGCAGCGGCCTGGGCTCTAGTTCTGCAAGTACTGTAGCAGGCTTATTTGCCGTGAATTCTTTGCTGGATAATTTACTAACCAACATGGAGCTGGTACCTTTTGCCATGAAAGGTGAGGAACTGGCATGTGGTTATGGACATGCCGATAATGTTGCACCAGCATTATTAGGTGGCTTTGTCTTGATCAGAAGTTATGAACCGCTTGATATTATCAGTTTGCCTTCTCCAGAGGGATTGTATGCTGCAATTGTATATCCGGAAGTAGATGTGCCTACCAAAGACGCACGTCAAATGATCCGCAGTAAGGTGTTTTTAAAGGATGCTGTAACACAATGGGGTAATGTTGCTGGCTTGGTAAGCGGTTTGTTTCTGAAAGATTATGATTTGATTGGAAGGAGCATGACTGATATTTTAATTGAGCCAACACGGTCTATCCTAATTCCGGAGTTCTATAAGCTGCGCAGCATAGCCATGGAAGCTGGCGCCATAGGATTTGGAATCTCGGGCTCTGGTCCTTCTGTTTTTGCCTTAACAAAAGATGAAGCAACGGCAGCAAAGATTACACAAAGTCTGCAGGCACATTTAAAAGGAATTTCAATCAATAGCTTATCCTTCGTTTCTAAAGTGAATGAAAAAGGTCCGGTTGTTTTAGATTAAAAAGACCTGCCTTAACCCATAATAAAATTAAAATGAGATTATATAGTACCAACAATAAAGAATTAAATGTAGACTTTGCTACAGCAGTTTTTAACAGTATGCCCCAGGATAAGGGCTTGTATATGCCTGTAGAAATTCCTCAGCTGGATGCTGATTTTATTGAAAATATAGGCAGTTATTCCCTGCCAGAGATTGCCTTTAAGGTAGCCTCTGCCTTATTGGGAGATGCTATCCCCGCCGCAGCTTTAAAAGCTTTGGTTGAAGATGCCATCAACTTTGACGCACCTGCCAGAAAACTGGATGAAAATACTTATGTGCTTGAATTGTTTCATGGTCCTTCTTTGGCCTTTAAGGATTTTGGTGCACGTTTTATGAGCCGTGTGATGGCCTATTTTTTAAAAGATGGAGAGCAGTTGCTGGACGTACTGGTAGCTACCTCGGGTGATACTGGAGGTGCCGTTGCACTTGGTTTTTTGGGTGTGCCAAACACCAGGGTAACCATTTTATACCCCAAAGGTAAGGTGAGTGAAATTCAGGAATTGCAATTGTGTACCAATGGACAAAATATCCATGCCATAGAAATTGATGGTACCTTTGATGATTGTCAGCATTTAGTTAAGCAGGCTTTTGCTGATGCGGACTTAAATGAAAAACTGCGGTTAACCTCTGCAAATTCTATTAATATTTCCAGGCTTATACCGCAGACTTTCTATTATTTTAATGCCTATGCACAGCTGGCAAGGGAAGGTAAAAAGAAAGTAGTATTTGCAGTGCCCAGCGGTAATTTTGGAAACATAGCCGCAGGTTTAATGGCCTATAAAATGGGCTTGCCCGTACATCAGTTTATTGCAGCTACCAATGCCAATGATACTGTGCCAAGGTTTCTGGAAAGTGGCGTATACCAAACCCGCCCTTCGGTACAAACTTATGCCAATGCGATGGACGTGGGTGCGCCAAGCAATTGGGTACGCATTATGGACTTGTTTGATGACAGTCGTGAAGAAGTTTTAAAAGTAGTGAGCAGTTCTCGTTATACAGATGAGGAAACTTTGCAAGCCATCAAGGATATTGATCAGCAATACAACTATGTAGCTTGTCCGCATACGGCAATTGCGTGGCTGGCTTTAGAAGGATATAAACGAGCGCATGCCGAAGAAAACTTTGCCGGTGTATTTTTATCAACGGCACATGCTTGTAAATTTCCTGATATTTTTCCTGAAGATATAGCCGCTAAAATAGAAATACCTGCGCAGGTTCTGGAATTGATAGATAAAGAAAAAGGTGCAACGGTGATGGATACTGATTTCAAAAACTTTAAAAATTACCTGCTTAACCTTTAAGGTTAGCAGGTAATTTGTGATCAGCATAGTAGTTAAAAGATAGCCTGAGCAATTCTTTTTGTTGGCTCTGGATTTCCCATGGTATAGAAATGCAAAACAGGCGCACCCATTTCACGCAGTTCTTTACACTGGTTGATCATCCATTCAATACCAACTTCTTTTACCTGCTTTTCAGTGCTACAAGCCTGAATGGCGTTGGTAAGGTCTAGCGGAATATCCAGATGGAATATTTTAGGCAGGCCAATCAACTGTTTGCTGTTAGTAATTGGTTTAAGTCCCGGAATAATGGGTACATTAATGCCGTGGGCACGGCATTTTTCTACAAAGGCCTTGTATTTCTGGTTGTCAAAAAACATTTGGGTAACAATAAACTCTGCACCCATATCTACCTTTAATTTTAAATAGCTAAAGTCTGTATCCAGGTTAGGGGATTCAAAATGTTTCTCGGGATAGCCTGCAACACCTATACAAAAATCTGTTTTCTCTGCACTGTCCATATCGTCGTGCAGATACTTGCCCTTATTCATGTCTGATACATGTTTAACCAGGTCAGAAGCATAAGCATGACCATTTGGAGTTGGAATGAACATGCTGTCGCTTTTTCTGGCATCACCACGCAGTGCAAGTACATTATCTATACCCAAAAACTGCAGGTCAATCAATGCGTTTTCTGTTTCCTCCTTGGTAAAACCGCCGCAAATCAAATGCGGTACGGCATCTACCTTGTATTTATTCATAATGGCAGCACAGGTAGCCACTGTACTTGGACGTTTACGGTAGGCTACTTTTTCCAGTAAACCGTTGCTGTGCTGTTTGTAAATGTAATCTTCACGTAGATAAGTTACATCTATAAACGGAGGATTAAACTCCATTAATGGGTCAATGGCATCAAAAATACCTTTGATACTTTGTCCTTTTATGGGTGGTAAAAGTTCAAATGAGAATAAGGTTTTACCCTTTGCGTTACTGATATGGTCTATGATCTTCATTGATGCGTAATGTAAATGCTAATTTCTGAAATGATTAATTTATGAATAGGCAAGGTTAGGGCTAAGCCATCTTTCCACCTCTTCAACAGACATGCTTTTTCTTAGCGCGTAATCCTCAATCTGGTCTTTGGTAATTTTACCTAAACCAAAATACCTGGATTGTGGGTGTGCAAAGTAAAAGCCACTTACCGCTGCGGTAGGGTACATCGCATAACTTTCTGTAAGTCTAAGTCCAATTTTAGCTTCAGCATCCAGCAATTCGAAGAGCGTTCCTTTTTCTGTGTGTTCCGGGCATGCAGGATAACCAGGAGCGGGCCTGATACCAGCATACTCTTCTTTAATTAAGTCTTCATTGCTCAAGTGTTCATCTTTAGCATAACCCCAGTATTCTTTACGCACCAATTCATGCATCCTTTCGGCAAAAGCCTCCGCTAAACGATCTGCCAGGGCTTTGGCCATAATGCTGTTATAGTCGTCGTAATTTGCTTCAAATTCTGCGACCAGCTCATCGCAGCCCAAACCTGTTGTCAAGGCGAAACCACCAAAATAATCAGGTATACCACTATCTTGCTGGGCTATAAAATCAGATAGCGCATAGTAAGGCTGGCCTTCTGCTTTCTCTGCCTGCTGACGCAAAGTATGGATAACTACTTCTTCACCGTCAACATTGAGTACAATGTCATCTCCGGAAGCTTGTGCAGGCCAGAAACCGATTACTGCTTTTGCAGTAAGGAGCTTTTCATCTACAATTCTTTTAAGCAATACCTGGGCATCCTTAAAAAGCTTTTTCGCTTCGTCGCCTACCACTTTATCTTCAAGTATCCTTGGGTAACTGCCACGCAATTCCCAGGTATGAAAAAATGGGGTCCAGTCTATATAAGGTACCAGTTCTTCTAACGGGTAGTTTTCGAAAATCCGGGTTCCTGTAAAGGCCGGGGCCGGAGCAACCAGGCTGGTGTCAATTTTAAAGTTGTTAGTACGTGCCTCTTCAATCGATTTGAATCGTTTGTCTGAACGTTTGTTTAAATGTGCTTCACGTGCTTTATCATATTCTGCCCTGATGCCGTTGATATAGTCATCACGGGTATCTTTGTTCATTAATGTACTACATACGGTTACACTTCTTGAAGCATCTAGTACATGTATGGCCGGGCCGGAGTAATTGGGTGCAACCTTAACAGCTGCATGAATTCTGGAAGTAGTAGCGCCGCCAATAATCAACGGAATGGTAAAACCTTCACGCTCCATTTCTTTTGCAAAATGTACCATTTCATCCAATGAGGGCGTAATCAGTCCGCTCAAGCCAATGATATCTGCATTAATTTCCCTGGCTTTTTTAATGATCTCCTGTGCAGGTACCATTACGCCCATGTCAACAATTTCAAAGTTATTACAGGCCAATACTACACCTACAATGTTTTTACCGATGTCATGAACATCACCTTTTACAGTGGCCATCAGTACTTTTCCCGCAGAAGAGTTTTGATCCTGATCTGGATTGTCGAGTTTTTCCTGTTCAATAAAAGGCAACAAATAAGCTACTGCTTTTTTCATTACCCTCGCAGATTTAACTACCTGTGGCAGGAACATTTTTCCGGCGCCAAATAAGTCACCTACAATGTTCATTCCGTCCATTAGCGGACCTTCAATGACCTGGATTGGTCTGGCATATTTTTGCCTGGCTTCTTCTACATCATTGTCCAGGTATTCGATGATCCCTTTTACCAGCGCGTGCGAAAGGCGAGACTCTACCGATTCTTTACGCCATTCTTCGTCACGAACAATCTCTTTACCCTTTGATTTAATGGTTTCTGCAAATTCTACCAATCTTTCTGTGGCATCATCCCGGCGGTTCAATAACACATCCTCTACACGTTCTAACAATTCTGGTGGAATTTCCTGATAGACTTCCAGCATTCCGGCATTTACAATCCCCATATCTAAACCAGCACGTATAGCATGGTATAGAAAAGCAGAGTGCATCGCCTCACGTACCGTATTGTTCCCTCTAAAAGAGAAGGAAATGTTAGATACACCTCCACTAACTTTAGCATGGGGTAGGTTTTCTTTGATCCAGCGGGTTGCGTTGATGAAATCTACTGCATAATTGTTATGTTCCTCTAGTCCGGTAGCTACGGTAAGAATGTTAGGGTCAAAAATGATGTCTTCAGAAGGAAAGCCAATTTCATCTACCAGTATATCGTAAGACCTTTTACAGATCTCTTTTCTTCTTTCAAAATTATCCGCCTGTCCATGTTCATCAAAGGCCATTACAACTACGGCAGCACCGTATACCATGATTTTTCTGGCACTCTCTCTAAATTTATCTTCGCCTTCTTTTAGAGAAATGGAGTTGACAATTCCTTTGCCCTGCAAGCATTTTAGTCCGGCTTCAATCACCGTCCATTTAGAAGAGTCAACCATAATAGGCAACTTTGAGATGTCCGGTTCTGAGGCAATCAGGTTCAGAAATTTAGTCATAGCTGCTTCTGAATCGATCATACCCTCATCCATGTTCACGTCAATCACCTGTGCACCACCTTCTACTTGCTGGCGTGCTACGGTTAATGCCGCCTCAAAATCCCCACTCAGAATCAGTTTAGAGAACTTTGGTGAGCCTGTGATATTGGTCCGTTCGCCAATATTAACGAAAATGCTTTCTGGAGTAATGGTTACAGGTTCTAGACCACTTAAGCGCAAATAAGGTTCAATAACAGGGATTTTTCTCGGTGCTACACTTTTAGCTTTAGCGGCAATACAGCCAATATGATCTGGTGTGGTACCACAACAGCCACCAACAATATTTACAAATCCGTGTGCTATAAAGTCCTCTACAA
Source organism: Pedobacter sp. MC2016-14 (assembly GCF_020991475.1). Lineage (NCBI taxonomy): Bacteria > Pseudomonadati > Bacteroidota > Sphingobacteriia > Sphingobacteriales > Sphingobacteriaceae > Pedobacter > Pedobacter sp. MC2016-14. The sequence continues at coordinate 224,821 of NZ_JAJMPA010000001.1, read as the reverse complement.
AATGAGCCGTTTCATGAGGCATCTCGTCATAAGCCCCAAACTCATTCGGTAAACCTGCATTTGGATAAGCGGAGACATAACATCCTGCTTTTGCAGCAAGTTCTTCAATGTGTGGCCTCATTTCTTTAGCACCCAGTGCACAATTGAAACCAATGCTTAACGGATTTGCATGGATAACAGAGTTTAAAAAAGCTTCAACCGTTTGTCCGGAAAGCGTTCTTCCAGAAGCATCGGTAATGGTTCCGGAAATCATGATTTCTATCTTTCTGCCAATGACCTCTTCGTATTTTTTGATAGAAAAAATAGCTGCTTTGGCATTTAAGGTATCAAAGATGGTTTCGATCATCAGTAAGTCTGACCCTCCATCAACCAGTCCCCTTACCTGGGCATCGTACGCATCTACCAGTTCATCAAAAGTCAATGCCCGGTAGCCAGGATCATTTACATCCGGCGAAATGGAAAGTGTTCTATTGGTAGGCCCAACAGCACCAGCAACGAAACATTTACGCTCAGGATTGGCCTGCATAAAGGCGGCTGCCGCTTCTTTAGCAATTTTGGCGCCTTCAAAACTCATCTCATAATCCAGTGTTTCCATCTGGTAATCTGCAAGTGAAATGCGCTGCGTACTAAAAGTATTGGTTTCGATGATGTCAGCGCCAGCCTTTAGGTATTCGGTATGAATCTCTTTAATGATGTCGGGACGGGTAAGGTTTAGTAAATCATTATTACCTTTAACATCGCAGGGGTGGTCTTTAAAACGTTCACCGCGAAAGTCTTCCTCGCTAAGTGTATAACGCTGGATCATGGTACCCATCGCACCATCGATAATTAGTATTCTTTTCTCTAATTCTTCTCTAATGTTCATTAATAAAACAATAATATGAGCAGGTGATGAGCTATTTTTGATAGTGGCTAAAGCCAAAACAAGTGCCGAACTCATTACGTGCAAAGCTTATTCGGAATTCAGGCTGTGATGAACTCAACTTATCTTTCGGGGGTTGCTGTTTAAAAGCGTATTCCGGTAGAATGTAGCACCTTGTAAGCACAGGTTGCTAAGACTTCGCAGGGTCTAATCCCTCCGTCTTTCTCTATAAGCAGTACAAAAATGCAACAAAGAAAACTCAATTCCAAGAAATTAGCGTTTTTACCATATAAAATTGTATTTGATGAAACAAAGGAACCGTGTTTTAAAATTAAATTTTTCCAGAGCGCTATATTGGGGTGTACAAAAATTAGTTATTTAAGACCAGAACAGACCGCGCTTGAGGGTAAAAAAGGCCAATAGAAAAAACATAGTTGCCAGCCTGATTTTAAAATAAAAGCAAATATGTGTAGGTTGCACAAAAAAACTGAAACACAAAAAAATGAAAAAAACAATTGCAATGGTGATGTGCTTGCTACCGGCTTTAGGCTTTGCGCAACAGGCACCGCAAAACTGGCACATGCTCTCAAAAGATGCAGATAATGTATATGGTATCGGCGTAATTAAAGCTTATGATAAGCTATTAAAAGGAAAAACACCAAAACCAGTGGTAGTGTGTGTATTGGATGGCGGTATTGATACTCTACATGAAGATTTAAAGGCAAATTTATGGCGCAACCCAAAAGAAGTATTGGGTGGTGATAAAGATTTAGATGGCAATGGCTACAAAGGTGATGCTCTGGGTTGGAATTTCTTAGGAGGCCCAAATGGACAGGTTACTGCTGCCAGTGTAGAATATCAACGTGTATATCATATGTATAAAGCCCAGTTTGCTGGTATTACGGATGAAAAACAAGTAAAGAAAAAAGATCTGCAACATTACCGCTCATGGGTAGTAAGTAAAAGCTTACTAACAAAGGCAGACAGCGTTGCACCAGTTGACTATAGAGGTAAACAAGTAAAAGATGATTATTTCAATAAGAAAGACCGTTTTTACGGAAATTCAAACCTAATTGGAGATCCTTATTTCCATGGAACCCACGTAGGTGGTATTATTGGTGCTACACGCGGCAATGGTAAAGGAATGGACGGTATAGCAGATAATGTAAAGTTGATGGGTGTTCGTGTGGTGCCAAATGGCGACGAGTATGATAAAGACGTGGCCCTTGGCATTCGCTATGCCGTAGATAATGGCGCACAAATTATCAATATGAGTTTTGGGAAAAGGGTATCTCCGGAACGTGAACTGGTAGAGGAAGCTATTAAATACGCGGATAAAAAAGGTGTGTTACTAATCAATGCTGCCGGAAATGATGGTGCTGATGTAGATAGTATCCCGCATTATCCAACTCCATTTTTTATGAAAGGTGGCAAAAGAGCACCCAATATGATTACTGTAGGTGCAAGTGGCGCTACTGAGGCAGGATTGGTTGCGCCATTTAGCAACTACGGCGACCAAACCGTAGATGTGTTTGCTCCTGGTGTAGGTATTTATGCCACGGTTCCTGATAACAAATACAGACCAATGTCTGGAACAAGTATGGCTACGCCTGTAGTGGCGGGATTGGCCGCTTTGATTAAAGGTTATTATCCTGATTTAACAGCTAAACAATTAAAATACATCATCGAGCAATCGGTAACTAAAATCACTATTCCGGTTACTAAACCAAAATCAGGTGGTAAAAAGGTAGCTATGACAGCGCTTTGCAGAACAGGTGGAATTGTTAATGCCTATGATGCATTGATATTGGCAGATCAGATTTCTAAAGGGAAATAGTTCCAGCAGAGTCTGAACAACGATTACTGAATTCAAAAAAAGACAGCTGGTCATTTATGATCAGCCGTCTTTTTTTATACCAGAATGTTTTATTTTCTTCCTCCAAAAATCCTTAACAGGAATAAGAAGATGTTGATAAAATCAAGATATAGATTTAATGCGCCCATGATCGCTAATTTCTTAGCATCAGCAGCAAGAATTTGTTCACCGTCAGCTTCCAGGCCTTGCCCGATGTTTTTCAATTTCTGAACGTCGTAAGCGGTAAGTGCAGTAAATACAGCAACACCAATAAAACTCATTACGTAGCTTAAGGTACTGCTACCAATAAATAAGTTCACCAGACTGGCAATAAATAAGCCTGCAACACCAACCATAAGGATAGGGCCAAACTTAGTTAAATCAACATCTGTAGTATAGCCTAAAACAGCCATAATTCCGAAGATGCCTGCTGCCGCTCCAAAACAAGCTACGATAGAGCCAGAAGTATAGATTAAGAAAATAAAACTTAGACTAACACCAAGCAGTATGGAGAAGAGCACAAAAACACCCAGTAAAGCACCATAGGAAAGACGACTAAATCCAGACCCCATAATTAGCACCAAACCCAGAGGTGCAAACATGGCAATATAACCAAGCACAGTTCTTTGTCCTGTCTCAAAGTTGATAAGCTGACTTACGGCTTCTTTAGATGATGAAATGTATAGTGCTGCTAATGTTGATAAGCTTAGCGCTACAAACATCCATAAAAACACATTCGCGAAAAATTTCTTTGCAACTCCGCCTGTTTGGTTCTGTACAAAAACAGAGTCTTGTGACCAGTTGTAATTATTGTTATTGTCCATTTTGTTATTGTTTATTTTAAGGGTTAATGATTAGTGTTATACAAATGTTATGCCCCAAGTCTTTTTGTCAGAATTTCCTCTGCTTTCTTGAAAATCTGTAATGGTTTGAGTGTGCGCCATGCCATTTCGTCAAGTTCGCCTCCAAAGTTAATGTAATAGTCAATATTGCTATTCCTAAACTCCTGAATCACATGCTCATTAAAATTAACGCCGCAGATCCACCCATCTTCTACTTCCTGAAACCACTCCTCGTAGTAACTGTCTTCAGAGGAATGAAAGTTTAGCACATTTTCTCCGATCAGGATAAACTTGTTGATGCCTTCATTCATCATCAGTTCCAGGATTTCCCTTTTCATGAGCATGATGTCATTGTTAATGGCATCGTTCCATTCGCCAATTAATTCTATAATGGTGTAATTTCTGTCATAATCAACAAAAAGTACCTTTAAATACATGGTGTTGGATCCAAAATCATCCCACTGCGGATGAATTAAGAAATTATAGAGTTGCTTGTCAAAATAAAACTCCGAATACTCCGTCTCGTAAAAAGGCGAACGATCATCTTCTGCAGCAATATAATCATCGCGCCATTGATAATATGGTTCTATTTCATGCATAATTTATTGAGATATCAGTTTTTTTCCGGCCTCTACGGCTTTCCGTACACTTCCGTGGCGCAATAGTAAATCTGCAGAAGCATCATAACCCAGCTTCAGTTCATCCATTACCATTTGCGTACCGCGGTCTACCAGTTTATGATTTGTTAACTGCATATCCACCATTTTATTGCCTTTAACTTTTCCAAGTTTAATCATTACCGTGGTGCTCAGCATGTTTAAAACAAGCTTTTGTGCCGTTCCGGATTTCATTCGTGTAGAACCAGTTAAAAATTCTGGACCAACCACCACCTCTACGGGATAATCACTTTCCTCAGCAATTGGTCCACCTTCATTACAAACAATACAGCCTGTTAAGACACCGTTTTTGCGTGCAGTATTTAGACCGCCAATTACGTAAGGTGTAGTGCCCGAGGCGGCTAATCCAACCAGACAGTCTTTAGCATTGATGTTAAATTCCTTTAAGTCAACCCAGGCTTGAACTGCATCATCCTCTGCATTCTCAACTGCTCTGCGGATAGCTTTATCGCCGCCAGCAATAATGCCTACAACCTCATCAAAAGGAACACCAAAAGTAGGTGGGCATTCCGAAGCATCTACAACACCTAGTCTGCCGCTGGTGCCTGCGCCAATATAAAATAGCCTTCCGCCATTTTTCATTCGCTCAGTAACAGCCGAAGCGAGCTTTTCTATTTGTGGAAGAGACCGCTCCACGGCAAGAGGCACGGTTTTATCCTCTTCATTAATGTGCTGTAGAATCTCTGCGAAAGACATTTCATCGATATTGTTATATCTGGATTCCTGCTCGGTAACTCGGATCATATTATTTATTTTGGATAAAAATCGTTAAATTCTTCCTGAACTGGAAATAAATAGACGAATAATTGAGGATGTTAACAACAGCAAAAGCCACTGGTCAACTATTTACAAAAATTTGACTGTTAAAATATGTTAAGGCCATACTACCTATGAGGGCTTATCTTATTTTTGAGGCGGATATGAGATTTGTATTTATTTTGGTGCTTTCGCTGTTTTCCTTCTTATTGAAGGGTTCAGGACCTGTGTATGCGGGAGGCCATACTAATGCAAAAATCTCTAGCCCTCCTTTGCGCAGCTCAGAAAGCACACAGCAATTTAATCTCGGCTACCTTTCTAAAGGCTATCCAGTTATCAAACACGAAATTCTTAGTGATAAAAAGGAAGACCTGCTCAACGTTGACGATAGCGAAGACGAACCGGTTTTTAGCAGGAAATCTGTGCTGATCAGTAAAGCTTATCTGGCGCTAAATGATCCCTCCCTTTTAATTGAGCTACACAATAGCTCCTGCAATCACCTGCCTATTTGCAGGCATTTTTCTTACACATCTACTTACACCTATCTTCTTCAAAGAGTTTTAAGGCTATGATAAAAACATTATCAGCTTAAGGTACGATCGTGCAGGTCAGCCCCTAAACTGATGTGATTTTTAATTCCAGGGAATTTTACATTCCAGATTATCGAAATAGCTTAATAAAAAACTTAATATCGTGAAGAGAATTGCAATGCTCGCCGGCTTATGTGCGCTTTTGTGCCATATCGGCTGTACATCTAAAAAAGAAGAAAAAGAAGAAGTGGAGAAGTATACTGTTACTACTCCTGTAAAAATTGATACTTCATTTACCAAAGAATATGTTTCCCAGATTAAATCGGTTAGAAACATTGAAATCCGTGCCCAGGAAAAAGGGTTTTTACAAAACATCTATGTTGACGAAGGTCAGGCTGTTAAAGCTGGTCAGGTATTGTTCCGGATCATGCCAAAAATGTATGAGGCTGAATTGCTTAAAGCCCAGGCCGAAGAGAAATCTGCTGAAATTGAATTTCAAAATGCAAAAACCCTGGCGGATAAAAATATCGTTTCCAAAAATGAACAAGCAGTAGCACAGGCTAAACTCCAGGCTGCAAAGGCAGAAGTTGCATTGGCTAAACTTCATTTAGGATTTACCGAAATCAGGGCGCCCTTTGATGGTACAATTGACCGGATTCCCTTAAAGTTAGGAAGCCTTATAGATGAAGGGGAGTTGCTCACCAGCCTTTCTGACAACAGCCAGATGTTTGCTTATTTTAATGTGTCTGAGCCGGAATATCTCCAATATCAAACGGATATAAAAGACCGCGCCGAAAATAAAGTTGATTTACTTCTGGCCAATGGCGATGTTTTTAAATACAAAGGAAACGTAGAGGTTATTGAAAGTGAGTTTAACAGTGAAACAGGGAATATCGCTTTTAGGGCCAGGTTTGCCAATACAGGAAAATTACTTAGAAATGGTGAAACAGGGAAGATCCAGATGTTGGTTCCTTTGAAAAATGCGATTGTAATTCCGCAAAAAGCAACCTACGAGATTCAGGACAAGAAGTATGTTTTTATTGTAGATAAAAACAATAAGGTGCATTCACAAGAGATCACCATTACCGGAGAAATACCCGATTTATATGTGGTAAGTAGCGGGCTTACTGCACAGGATAAAATTTTATTTGAAGGTGTACAGAAAGTAAAAGAGAATGATAAAATTCAATTTGAGTTTGAATCTCCTGAATCGGTATTGAATCATTTGCGCTTAAAAGCAGAATAGGTTTTTGATTAATCATTAAAAGAATATAACAATGTTTAATAAATTCATTCAAAGACCTGTGCTGTCGATAGTAATATCGCTGGTGATTGTCTTTTTAGGGGTGTTATCGGTGATGAATTTGCCGATTACCCAGTTTCCTTCCATCTCTCCTCCAATGGTAAATGTTACGGCAGATTATCCTGGATCAAATGGAGAGCTTATGATTAAATCGGTAGTTATTCCTTTAGAAAGAGCCTTAAATGGTGTTCCGGGAATGAAATATATGACTTCTGATGCAGGAAATGATGGTGAAGCAAGTATTCAGGTGGTATTTAACCTGGGAACCGACCCCAATCAGGCTGCAATTAATGTTCAAAACCGTGTGGCTTCGGTTACCAATAAATTACCTCCATTGGTGGTGCGTGAAGGGGTAAAAATTACCCGGGAAGTGCCAAGTATGCTCATGTATGTAAACCTTTATAGTACGGATAAAAATACCGACATGAAGTTTTTATACAATTATGCGGATATCAACGTGCTGTCCGAATTGAAGAGGGTAAATGGCGTTGGATCTGGAGATATATTAGGAACACGCGAATACGCGATGAGGATTTGGTTAAAGCCGGATCGGATGTTGGCTTATAAGATATCTGCTGATGAGGTCATGGAAGCTTTATCCAGTCAGAGTTTAGAAGCTTCACCTGGTAAAACAGGAGAGAGTTCGGGTAAACGCTCTCAGGCATTTGAATATGTATTGAAGTATTCCGGACGATTTACCACCAAAGAGCAGTATGAAAATATTGTGGTGAGGTCAAATAGTAATGGTGAACTCTTACGGTTAAAGGATATTGCCAAAGTTGAGTTCGGCAGTTCAATGTATGACATCTATTCCAACTTAAATGGTAAGCCATCGGCAGCTATTGTATTAAAGCAGTCATTCGGAAGTAATGCCAACCAGGTTATTGAAGATGTAAAAGCCAAGCTCGAGAAGATTAAGCGCTCCTTTCCGAAAGGAATGAATTATGAAATCTCGTATGATGTATCTAAATTCTTAGATGCTTCTATTGAAAAAGTAATTCATACATTAATAGAAGCCTTCATTTTAGTGGGCTTAGTGGTATTTTTATTCCTGGGCGACTGGCGTTCTACTATTATTCCGGCAATAGCAGTTCCTGTATCACTGGTCGGGACTTTCGTGTTCATGCAATTCTTCGATATTTCACTCAACTTAATTACGCTATTTGCGCTCGTTCTGGCTATTGGGGTTGTGGTAGATGATGCCATTGTGGTTATTGAAGCGGTTCATGCCAAAATGGAGGAAGAACATCTTTCGCCGTTTAAAGCGACTAAAAAGGCGATGCACGAAATTGCGGGGGCTATTATAGCCATTACCTTTTTAATGGCTGCGGTATTTATTCCGGTTGCTTTCATGTCTGGCCCAGTAGGGGTCTTTTACCGACAGTTTTCAATTACCATGGCAACAGCCATTATCCTTTCAGGTATTGTAGCTTTAACATTAACCCCTGCGCTTTGCGCAATGATGTTAAAGAATAACCATGGCAAGCCTAAAAAGAAGACACTTGCAAATAGATTTATAGATAGTTTTAACAACACGTTTAATCTGGCACAAGGCAAATATCAGCATGTATTGGGTAAAATTGTGAATAGAAGAGTTGTTACCATCCTTGTACTACTGGGTTTTTGTGCGGGTACATGGTTAATTAGCAGTACAGTCCCTTCCGGCTTTATTCCAAATGAAGATCAGGGTATGTTCTACGCCATTATTCAAACGCCGCCGGGTTCATCTCTGGAGAGAACAAATGATATTGCCGAGAAATTGCAGAAAATAGCCGAACATGTGGAGGGCGTAAAATCGGTTTCTTCTTTAGCAGGTTATGAAATTTTGACGGAGGGTACCGGCTCTAATGCGGGTACTTGTTTAATTAATTTGGAAGATTGGAACGACCGTAAACAATCTGTACAGGAGATTATGACAGAACTGGAGGAAAAATCAAAAGATATTCCTGGAGCAAACATTGAGTTTTTCCAACCGCCTGCAGTACCAGGATATGGAGCAGCGGGAGGATTTGAACTTAGGTTGCTGGATAAAACAGGGACAAATGACTTCAAAAAGCTGGAAGCGGTCAACAAAGATTTTGTAGAAGAGTTAAATAAGCGGCCGGAGTTATCTAACGTTTTTAGCTTCTTTAGTGCCAGCTTTCCGCAGTACATGATGAAAGTAGACAATGATTTGGCGCAACAGAAGGGTATTTCCATCGAAAATGCAATGAATACCTTGTCGACGCTTGTGGGCAGCAATTACGAAATCAGTTTCATTAAGTACGGAATTAATTACAAAGTTATCGTTCAGGCGGCTCCTGAATATCGTGCGCAACCTGATGATATTTTAAAGCTGTATGTAAAGAATGATCATGATGAAATGGTGCCTTATTCGGCCTTCATGAAATTAGAAAAGGTGTACGGACTCTCAGAAATTACGAGACATAATATGTACACTTCAACAGAAATTAGTGGGGGTGCGGCTCCAGGATATAGTAGTGGTACAGCCATTAAGGTGATCCAGGAAGTTGCAGCTAAAAAGCTACCCCGGGGGTATGATATTGATTGGGCAGGGATCTCTGCTGATGAGGTTGCGCAGGGTAATCAAGCCATTTGGGTATTTTTAATCTGTTTAGGATTCGTATATCTGGTTCTAGCGGCCCAATATGAAAGTTTTATTCTTCCATTGTCTGTGGTCTTATCTTTGCCAGCCGGTATTTTTGGGGCTTTCCTTTTGTTGAAATTAACGGGATTAGAGAATAACATTTATGCGCAGGTTGCCATGGTAATGCTTATCGGACTGCTGGGTAAAAATGCTGTGCTAATTGTGGAGTTTGCCATACAGCGGCATGCATCAGGTAAATCAGTTCTGGAAGCTGCGATGGAGGGAGCCAAAGCGAGGTTCCGGCCTATTTTAATGACTTCATTTGCTTTTATAGCAGGGTTATTGCCGCTTGCTTTTGCCAGCGGACCAGGTAAAATCGGAAACAGAACCATTGGTACTGCGGCTGCGGGTGGTATGCTCATCGGAACCATTTGCGGTGTCTTTGTCATCCCTGGCTTGTATTATATTTTCGGAAAGATTGCCGAGCGATACAAGCTGACCAAATATGAAGAGGAAAATCCCTTAACAGAAGAAATAGACAACAATGAAATACAGCACATATAAATATATTGTCCTGCTAGGCATAAGCCTGGGCATGGCAAGTTGTAAAATCCCTGCCATTCAGCAGCAAACAGAAAATACGCGTACGCCCGAGTCTTATTTGGGCAGTACCGACAGTACCAATACCGGGGGACTGGAATGGAAGATTTTTTTTAAAGATCCTAATCTGGTTAACCTGATAGATACCGCTATAAACCGCAATCAGGAGTTGATGATTACTTTGCAGGAAATTGAGATGGCCAGAAATGACATCAAGTTAAAGCAAGGTCAAATTAGCCCTACAATTGGGGCAAGGCTTGGTCTGGGCGTTGAAAAAGTAGGCCGGTACACCAGTCAGGGTGCGGGTGATGCTTCTACAGAAATTGCTCCGGGCAAAGAAACACCTGATCCTTTAATGGACTACTCGGCCTCTCTTTATGCCAATTGGGAAGTAGACATTTGGAAAAAGCTCCATAATGCCAAGAAAGCTGCAGTAAGCCGCTATTTGTCTTCGGTTGAAGGAAAAAACTTTGTGCAGACCAATCTGATTGCCGAGGTTGCAAATTCTTACTATGAATTGCTGGCCTTAGATAACCAGCTTGCCATAGTAAAGCAAAACATCCAGCTACAAAAAAATGGTTTGGAGGTAGTAAAGGTTCAAAAGGAAGCCAGCCGTGTTACAGAGCTTGCGGTACAGAAGTTTAAAGCCGAGGTGTTAAATTCTCAAAGCCTTGAATTTGATATCCACCAAAAAATCAAGGAAACAGAAAACAGGATTAATTTTTTGCTGGCGCGTTATCCGCAGGAAATTCCGAGAGATCACAGCAGCTTTTTAGACTTGGTGCCTGCCGCGGTGCGTGTTGGTATTCCTTCTCAATTGCTGGCCAATCGTCCGGATATCAAAAAAGCAGAGTTGGAGTTGGCTGCGGCCAAGCTGGATGTTAAAGTAGCAAGGTCTGAGTTTTATCCATCATTTGGTATCTCTGCAGCATTTGGCTTCCAGGCATTTAATCCTTCATACCTGGTTAAGTTTCCTGAGTCTATGCTGTATTCACTTGCCGGAGACCTGGCGGGCCCGCTCATCAACCGTAGCGGAATTAAAGCAGAGTTCAAGAACGCTAACCTCCGTCAGCTTCAAGCGATGTACAATTACGAGCGAACCATACTTAATGCTTATCTTGAGGTTTCTACGCAACTGTCTAATATCAGCAATCTTGAAAAAAGCTACAGCTTGAAATCTGAGCAGGTTGATGCACTGAATAAATCAATTGCCATCTCCAATGATTTATTTAAATCGGCCAGGGCCGATTATTTAGAAGTACTGATGACCCAAAGAGATGCTCTAGAGTCTAAGCTGGAACTCATAGAAACTAAACAAAAACAGCTAAATGCTGCTGTTAATGTATACCAGGAACTTGGTGGCGGCTGGAAGTAAAATCAACGCAGCTGATCTGTATTTAAAGCGCAGATCAGCTGCTTCTTTGTTTAAGCAGTTCGTCATAGCCGTAGCCTACAGGCAATAAGATAAAGGTATCATTTTGTTTTTCTGTTTAGGTTAAATGCCCTGGATTCGGTAAACTTTGATAATTTTACACCTTTACAAAAGAAAGCGTTAGAAAATATGAGTTTGGTAAGGGCGAAAAAGCATTTGGGACAGCATTTCCTGACGGATAAGAGAATAGCCGCGAAAATAGTAGAAGGTCTGGTACATACAGATCAATATACCCAGGTTTTAGAAGTGGGCCCCGGAATGGGCATACTCTCTGATCTTCTGTTGCAACGTACAGATCTGGAGACTTTTATGATTGATATTGATGTAGAATCTTATCATTTTTTAAAAGACAAATATCCTGAAATGGGTAACAGGCTTATTCTCGGCGACTTTCTTGCACTAGATCTTAATACTATATTTCCCGGGAAGTTTTCAATTATTGGTAATTTTCCATACAATATATCTTCCCAAATTCTTTTTAAGGTGTTGGAACACAAAGATCATGTTGTAGAAATGGTAGGGATGTTTCAAAAGGAGGTGGCAGAGCGCTGTGCTTCAAAATCGGGCACTAAAGATTATGGCATTTTGAGCGTTTTAATTCAGGCTTATTACGATATAGAATATCTGTTTACCGTAAAACCGGGGACTTTTAATCCGCCGCCAAAGGTCAATTCTGGGGTCATCCGCCTTAGCAGAAATAGCGTAGAACATTTACCATGCGATGAAAAGCTCTTTTGGCGTACTGTAAAAGGGGGATTTAATCAAAGACGTAAAACTTTAAGAAATGCTTTGTCGGGCACCATTTCAAAAGATAAGATGGATAACCATCCGTTTTTTGAAAAACGCGCTGAGCAACTTAGTGTAGCGCAATTTATTGAACTTACACAGCACCTTACTTTTTTAAATAACAATCAAAGCAGCTAAATGAAAGGCAAGATTTTAATCATAGACGATCTCCATCCCATATTTAAAGAACGCGCCCTTGAAATGGGCTATCTGGTAGATGATTTGCCAAAGATTACCCGTGAAGAAACGTTGGCTATAGTTAAAGATTACGTAGGTATTGCGGTACGTACCAAGTTTAGGATTGATAAAGAACTTTTTGATGTTGCCCCTAACCTGAAATTTGTGGCCAGGGCAGGAGCCGGGCTGGATAATATTGACGAACTGGTAGCGGGAGAAAGAAATATTGCCCTTTTAAATGCACCGGAAGGCAACCGTGATGCTGTTGGTGAGCATGCTACAGGAATGCTCCTGGCTTTAATGAATAATTTTCAAAAAGCCGATGATGAGGTCAGAAATGGCGTATGGAACAGAGAAGGCAACCGAGGTTATGAACTAAAAGGTAAAACAGTTGGCATCATAGGTTATGGTTTTATGGGCAGCAGTTTTGCCAAAAAGATGAGTGGCTTTGATGTTAAGGTAATTGCCTACGATAAATATAAAACCGGGTTCTCTGATGCCTATGCGCAGGAAGTAAGTATGGAAGAGATTGTAAAGCATAGTGATGTGCTGAGCCTGCATATTCCGCTAACTGCTGAAACAAGGCAAATGGTTGATGCGGAATATTTGTTTCACTTTAAAAAGCCCATCTTTTTTATCAATACTGCACGTGGGGAAATTGTAAATACAACAGCTGTATTGGAAGCCATTAAAGATAAAAAGATTATTGCGGCTGGATTGGATGTGCTCGAAACTGAAAAGTTCCCTGCACTGGCTCAGCAAGCCTGGTACAAGGAACTTATACTATCTGGGAAAGTGCTACTAACACCACATGTTGGGGGCTGGACTTTTGATTCTTATCGCCGGATTTCTGAAGTACTGGCGGATAAGCTAGCTGTCATCAGCAGCTAATTATAGCTCTGCCCTAATTCTGGAGGCCGCATTTGCCAGTTCTTCCTGCGAAGGGCTTAGCTTTGCTTTACTAAAATTCATGTCGCTCACATTATTCATAGGAATAAGGTGGATGTGAACATGGGGCACTTCAAGTCCAATAACGGCCATGCCTACTTTGATACATGGAAATGCCTTTTTGAGACCCTGGGCAACAATTTTTGCAAAAAGCGTTAGTCCAAAGTAACTCTCCTCTTCCATATCAAAAATATAATCTATTTCTTTTTTTGGAATCACCAGTACGTGTCCCATAGTTAGAGGACTTACGTCTAAAAAGGCCATAAATTCAGTAGTTTCGGCTACCACATGTGCCGGAATTTCTCCATTGACAATTTTTGAAAAGATGCTCGACATGTTACCTGCTGATTTCTAAGATCTCAAATTCTATTTTACCTGCCGGTACTTCAATCTCCGTTTTGTCTCCCACAGATTTGCCTAGTAATCCTTTTGCAATAGGAGATTTTACAGATATTTTTCCTGTTTTTAAATCTGCTTCAGATTCTGCCACTAATTGATAAGACATTGTAGCGCCATTTTTAACGTTTTTGATCTTTACAATAGATAGGGCCAAAACCTTTGAAGTATCGAGTTTAGACTCGTCGATAATACGTGCCGAAGAAAGTGTTTCTGCTAATTTAGCAATCTTCGCTTCATGCAGGCCTTGTGCTTCTTTAGCAGCATCGTATTCAGCATTCTCAGAAAGATCACCCTTATCCCTGGCTTCAGCTATTGCTTTAGAAATTTGCTGCCTGCCAACTGTTTTTAAGTACTGTAATTCTTCTTTCAGTTTGTCTAAACCGTCTTGTGTATAGTAAGTTACTTCTGTCATTGCTCAGTTTGTTATATTGCCTTTTAATACAAACAAGCAAGGCTATTTAAGGGCATCTGCCTTAAATAATCTTGCTTGAATAAAGACGAAGATAGTAGGCTGTTTTTATAAAAACAAATATTTTAGTTTGAATTAACCTAAAATTCTATAATTCTTTTACTTTTGAAAGTATAACTTATTATATGATGCAGATCTACAGCCTGAGGTTTCTTATATTCCTTATCCTTCTTTCCAATACTGTCCTGGCACAGGAACTTTACATGCCCCGGAATATTAAAAATGCTTATGAAAAGGGGACTCGTTCTATGGACGGTAAACCTGGTAAAAACTACTGGCAAAACCGCGCTAAGTATGATATTGCAGTAACCGTAAATCCAGATAGTAAAACCATTGCCGGAACAGAAACCATCGTTTATTCTAACAACAGTCCGGATACGTTAAAAGCTGTAGCGCTTCATTTTGTAAACAATGTACATAAAGCAGAATCGCCCAGAACGGATTATACCAATGCTGAAGAGTTTACTAAAGGGCTTTCTATTTCTTCATTTGCTATAAATGGGCAGCTCTACCCTATAGATGCTAAAAACTGGGGTACTACCGCAAATGTTAAGCTCCAAACGCCCTTACTGCCTGGCAAAACTGCAACCTTCGTCATCGCTTACAGCTACCCCTTATCAAAAGGTGAGGGCAGGGAAGGTCAAATAGACCCCACTACTTTCTTTGCCGCATACGCTTATCCAAGAATCTCTGTATATGACGACTACAATGGATGGGACCGTGTCCCTCACCTTGGCAGAAATGAGTTTTACAATGATTTTAACGATTACAAACTGGCCGTTAAAGTTCCTAAAAACTACATTGTATACGCAACCGGCGACCTGCAAAACCCAGATCAGGTACTAATGCCTGAATTTGCAGCCAGGCTTAAAAAATCTTACAGTTCTGATGATGTGGTTCATATGGCTACGGCTGCGGAACTAAAAGCAGGTAAAGTTACTTTACCTAATGAATGGAATACATGGAAATTTACGGCCAATAACATCTGTGATGTAACTTTTGCCCTTAGCGATCACTATTTATGGGATGCGGGAAGTGTAATGGTAGATCAAAAAGCAGGGCGTAGGGCGAGTGTGCAATCCGCTTATGATGAAAAGGCTACAGACTACCCATATGCGGTGAAATGGGCAAAGGAAGCTTTAAGCTGGTTTTCTGAAAATGCGCCAGGCGTACCTTATCCTTTTTCTAAAACTACCATTTTTCAGGGGTTTGCAGATATGGAATATCCTATGATGGTTAATGATGCTACGACAGATGACAATGAGTTTTCTCAGTTTGTCATGAACCATGAGCTGGCGCATACGTATTTCCCTTTTTACATGGGGATAAATGAAACCCGTTACGCTTATATGGATGAAGGCTGGGCTACTACGCTGGAGTATCTGATTTCTACTGCTCAGCTTGGAAAAGCGAAAGCAGATGCCAACTACAAACAGTTTAGGGTAAACAGGTGGATTAATGACCCTTCTACTGAGCAAGATCAGCCGGTTATTTCTTTATCCACTCAATTATCTGGTTCTGGCTATGGCAATAATGCTTATGTAAAGCCCTCTCTGAGCTATCTGGGGTTAAAAGACTTGCTTGGTGACGAGTTATTCGCAAAATCTTTACATGTGTATATGGACCGTTGGAACGGAAAACATCCAATGCCCTGGGATTTCTTTTATTCCATCAATGATGCCACTGGACAAAATTTAAACTGGTACTGGAACAACTGGTTTTTTAGTAATTATTATATAGATCTTGGCATTGAAAAGGTAGCCATTAAGGGTACTTCTTATACTGTCTTTGTAAATAATATTGGCGGTTTCGCTATCCCTTTTGATGTTAAGGTTACCTATGCAGATGGCAAAGAACAGGTTTTTCATCAGAAACCGGGGGTATGGAAAGCAGATCAAAAAAAGACCAGCATTGTCATCAACGGTTTGCAAGCCATCAAATCTATAGTGCTTGATGGAGGAATATTTATGGATGCAAAATCTGCGGATAACACCTGGAGCAAGTAATTATTTTATTGTCAGGCAGTACATTTATGTTTACAAATGCTAACTTAGGGCTGAATATTTTTTAAATGAAAGCTTTCAACGCACTCTGTCTTTTTTTATCATTAACTATCTGTAGCCAGGCACAAGAAACACCAAGGTCTACTCAATATATTTTTAACAGTTACCTGATCAATCCAGCCGTTTCCGGAATTGATAATTACACTGATGTAAAGTTAGGCCATCGCACACAATGGCGGGGTCTTGAAGGTGCCCCTGTTACCAATTATGTTTCGGTACATGCGCCAATTGGTGATGATTTTGTGCGTAGTTCTGTAAACTCCTTTGCGGGCAATGGCTACAATCCTTTAAGCCGGAGCTACGTAGATCAGTACATGGCTGCCGAACCTCATCATGGTATAGGTTTTTACGGTATTACGGACAAAGCGGGTCGGATTAGGCAAACCAATGCAGGCGCCAGCTACGCCTATCACCTGGGCTTAAGTATAGATGTGAATTTAGCACTGGGTGTTTCTGCCGGATTTTCTTCCATCGGTATTGATGTGGCAAATGTGAAAGTTGACAATACTGCCGACCCTTTATTAACAGCAGAATACAACAACAGAATCAGGCCAGATGTAGGTGCAGGTTTTTGGTTGTATAGTCCAAGGTTCTTCTTAGGTGTTTCAGCAAAGCAAATTATTGGATTTAGTAATGCCATCGAAAATTCTCAGAATGTTTATCGTCCCTATCAGAAAGCTGCATTTTATGGTACAACGGGTTACAAGTACTTTTTAGATGAAGACATTGCGGCAGTTCCCTCTATATTGATTAGTTACTGGCTCAATTCTCCTGTTGCTTTAGATGCTAACTTAAAATTGGCTTATCAGGATAAGTTTTGGGTGGGAGGAAGTTATAGAAACAATGATTCTTATTCTTTTCTTGCTGGCCTTAATATGGGTTCGCTGATTAACTTAAGTTATTCTTACGATGTAAGCAGTTCTGCACTGCGTTCCGTTAATAACGGAACGCATGAGATTGTTTTGGGAATCCTACTCAATAACAGGTATGAAGTGAGGTGTTCTGCACGGCAGTTTTAAATTAACCTTTACCTTAGCAGGGTTAAACTCCCCCCAAGCGGAGCACAGTCTGCACGTAAGTCAATTCTGTAGTAATATACGCCGGCTGGTAAATCTTTGCCTCTAAAACGGCCGTCAAATGGTTTGAGGTATTTGCCATTGGCTTCATAGATGAGTTGACCGCTGCGGGTATAAAGCTTGATGTTTACCTCACTCTCTGGTAAGCCATTGATTACCCAGGTGTCATTCATTCCATCTCCATTTGGCGTGATGGTATTCATGGCTAAAAGATTATCATTCGTGACTTCTACATTTATTTTAGTGAAGCCGCTCTCACAAGTGCCCAGCCTTCTTTTTACGTAATAATCACCAGTTTTACTTACTCTAAATACAAAGACACCAGTTTTGTTTTGCATAATAGGCTGGCTTCCTTCGATGTCACTGTAAAGTTCGTAAGTTCCTTCCTCAGGAGCTGTAACGTTAATCATGATATCTGAAGCGTAACACACCTTAATTTTTCCGTTAAATACTGGGTCTGCGATCGGGAAAGGAGGGTTTGTGACAACATATTCTGCACTAAAAGCTTCACCGCAGTCCGTTCCGTCTTCAACTCTTAAATGATATTTCCCTGCTGGTACGCCAATTAAATCAGGTGTAGTCTGTACTGGTTTAACAGGCTGGTTAAATTCATTAAGCCAATAATAGCGATAAGGCAGTATCCCACCATCAACTGTTATTCCCGTAACGGAGCCACGTGATAGGCTACAACCGTCGTTAGTTGGCGGTATCTGTGTATTGATCACGGTTAAGAGAGGAGTTTCGCTTAAATTATATGGTCCAAAAGGCACCGGACATCCATTTCCATCAAATGCAGTCATTGTATATAAGCCTGGAGGCAGGCCGCTTAATGAACGTATTCTTGGATTCGAATTAGTCTGGTTAGGTATCACGCTTCCCGAAGCATTTGTCCAGATATAAGCTACAGGTAATGGTGTGTTATTCGCAAAAGTAATCGTTATACTCCCGTTGGTATTTCCGCAGGTGGTAGCTTGAGAAGCCTCCGTAGTACTGTAAGCAGTGGGATTGATACTACCTATATTAAATACGATTTCATTGGAGCAGTTATTCACACTATTACGTGCCCGAATCCTGTAATTGGTGCCAGCTGCAAGATTTGGAATTTCAAACATGGCAGTGTATTGTTTTTCTCCTTGGGATGTACCATTAGGAAGTATGAGCTCATAACGATCAGCGCCAGTTATGCTTATGTTTCTGTATGCGCCATTGTTATTTCCACATGTGGTAGAATAAGGAATTCCTGAAATACTTACTGAGGAGTTAAAGCCAATATAACGTGCTTCAGACCATACAGGAGAGCAAGCTCCGGCATCAGTTACTTTTAGAACGTACCAGTTATCTCCAGAAACATTTTCAAGGTCTAAAAAGGTTGCTCCCGGTATTGGGGTAGTAACAAGATTAGTAGTCCTGTTATAATTATACCATTGATAGGTAACGGGACTGGTGTAGTCGGAAATCGGGTTAACAGTGGGGCTTGCTTTTAAAGCACCATTTTGCAGACCGCATGAAGCACTAATAGATGCAAATGCATTTATGTTGATGATAGGTTTTGGTTTTCTGTTAATCGCATTAAAAGCATAAGACATAGAACATCCCGCGTCATCCGTAGCAGTAACTGTATATGTTCCTTGTGGTAAATTTACTTCAGAGAGTACTCCATAAGTAGTTTGTCTTATAACATTTGCTATCACATCCTTCCACTCAAATTTAATAGTGCCGCTCCCTCTCAATACTTTTACAGAAAATTGAAATGACATTTGTCCGCAATCAGGTTGAGGAGTGGTAACGACTTCAATCGGAGTTAGTTTTTGATCTTTAATCTCTAAGGGAATGGTCGATTCTTTACAGCCATCGTTTACTGTAACTTCATAGGACCCTACCTCCAGCCCGGTAATTTGTTGGCTATTCCCGAGAAATTGCTTTCCTCCGCCAGGGAGGAGTTTATTCCAGGTAAATGTGATGCCCTCCCGATCTTCTAAAATAGTAATGGAACCTGATTCATTGCAAGTAACATGTTTCACTTTAAAATCCTCATCAGTTAATTCAGTAGATGAGAAAGTTGAAGTTGTCATGTTTAATAATGTTGCAGTTGCGATAACGCTGCCCGTTATTGGTGCTGAATATTCCCAGTAACCTGAACTTAAAGCTTGTACCGTTTTAAAGTAGGTTCGCCCTTGACAGGATCCTCCGCAGTTCTCTGTGTAAAATAGCTCTACTGATGAATTGGGCGTAGCTTTACCTGATATATAGTTAGGTTGTATTTTTAAAATCCTAATAGTAGGTTGGGGATTATTTTGGGATTTTACAATTCCTGCGAAATTATTGCAAAAAATGCTGTTTCTTGTGATGGTGATAGGTTTCGAGGAGGTGCTTTCGATACCATAACCGTTATAACCAATATAATTGGTTTCGGCTGAAGTTCCACCAATCGTTCCAAAGGCACCACTCTCTATTTTAATTCCAACCCCTGCGTTGCTTAGATTCTCCGTATGTGCAATACCAGTTCCAACCGAGTTACCCGTAAGTATAAAATCAGCATTAGCTATAGAAACCCCTGCTGTTCTGTTTCCAGAAATAATATTATTACGGACATATAAATTTGTATATGCGGCATCTATCTTTAAACCGTAAAATGTTACTGAAGATCCGGTACCAAATAAAGGTATTCCTTGATAGTCTTTGACGCCATTAAAGTCTACTCCTATTTTGTTATTGATTACATTAATTTCAAACCGGGTGGTTGTGCTGCTATAATAATATCTGTTAATGGTTACGTTATTTTGATTGGCGGAGATCACATTTCCTTCACCTGGATTGTCTCCTCCAATATTTAGATTGCAATCATAAAGACTCGCATTAATACCATTTACGTTAGAACGTTCAGAAGTACCATCATAGAAAACACCTATAAAATTTGATTGTATGGAAATGCTTGAGGTGGCGTAGGTAGAATAATAAGAAGAGTTCTGGATAAGAATACCGTTGATGTTACCGCTAAATACGTTTCCTTTGCCAGGTGCACCTATTTTAATGTTATTTGCCCTGTAATCTACAACAATTCCAGATCCGCCAGTAGGAGAAGGTTGTAGGGATTGGATCTTTGCAAAATTACGCAAATATAGCCCGTAAATTTCCACTCCAGAAGTTTGTAGCCCGGTTGAATAGTATTGACCTATGGTTAGTCCATTAAAGGTTGTATTTGTATATTCTGGTTCTATGATAATTTTAGCACCCGATATGCCTAAGGCCGGCCAAGGTTGAGTATTTCCATCAATAATGACGTTAGATGGAATTACTGGTAAGGCAGTTTTTATTTTAATAGTTCTATTTTCGTCACTGGGACTGCCAGGTAAGTTGAATTTAATTGTATAGCCAGGAGTGTTAGCAGGAATATGTGATAATGCATATCTTAAGGATGTTGTAGATTGATCCTCATCTCCATTGCTGGTTACAGTGAATACCTGCCCAAACCCTTTTTGAAAGCCAAATAACAATACTAAGACCAGGAAATACTTAGAGAAGCGCATACTTAAAATGTAAAATGTCAGGTTATCATTTATTTAGAGGTAAAGATTGTTAAAAGTTATGAAAAAGAGTGAGTTTTAGCCTGATATTTTATCAGGCACTTAAAAATATCTTAAACACTTTAGTGTTAGTTGATTAAGTTGTGTAGATTAGTTGTCAAGTGCTTATCTAGGCCTTAGAACTTTTAATTGTATGAATGTGCACGCAAACAATCAGTTATATCAAAACGTTTGTCTTTTTGGAATGGAAATTGTAAATCGAGCATTTAATGGGAATGAAGGATTATATTGTTAAAAGCGCCGGTGCTATTCCAGTGGTTACCGAACTGGTTGTGGAAGCGGCAGAACTACTGGACGTATCTGCGGTACTAATAAATTTTGCTGGCACAAATCAGCTAACTAATAATTTAGAAAATAGTCAAAATTTTGAACAGGGTTTTTGGACAATTGCCTCTACAAATGGCATTAGTGATCCTGCTATACTTTTAAATGCCGTTTCATCTGCAGAACATGGATTCCGCTTTTACGCTTCAGTACCCATTAGTTGTTCAGAGGGCTTAAACAGAGGATTTATATGTGTAGCCTGCTACAATCCCCGTTGTTTTACAGAAGAGGATAAAGCTAGTCTCAATAGAATTGCCGAAAAAATCTGTGAACTTACTTTATCAGTGTCACCTTGCGACTAAATTTCTTATTACCAGATCTCACTGTGAGGATATAGACGCCATTAGTCAGATGGTTCATTTTTATCCTGGTGCTGAAAAAGCCCAGATAATTAGCCCTGCTCTCTTTAAATACCTGTTGTCCCATCATGTTGCTAAGTACAATTGTAAAATCACCCTCAACAGGTATGCTGAAATTCAGGTTCAGCTCTCCGTCCGTGGGTACTGGATAAGCTTTTAAGTTAATATCCAATTCACCAGCATTTGTTGAAATGTTCGTATAGGTATATTCTCCTGATCTGAGCACACATCCGCCTGATACGGTAACATCAACGGTATACTTTCCATTCTGTAAAGGCTTGTAGGTTTTTGCAGTAGCTCCTGTAATTAGCACCCCGTTTAAATACCATTGATAGGTTCCTGTACCACTAACAGAGAGTTCTCCATTTATATTGGTAATGGTAGAAGAAGTTAAAGGAACAGCTATTTTTTCTGTACTGCTACAGCCAGTCGATTTTACCTTAATGTCATAAAAATAATAGTAATATGCGCCAGAATTAGTGGCTGCGGTATTTCCAGTAATTTTTAACAAATCCAAAGCTGAAGCATAGGGGTATTGTGTGGTAACGGGGTAATTTCTGAAAATAGTTGCGCCATCAAAATATTCCAGTGTTATGGTATAATTTCCTGCTGTAGGAAAGGTAAGATTCAATGGATAAACCTGTCCCTGATCATTAGCGTCATTAGTCGACTCGCCAGCGGCAGGCGTAGTCCTGGTTGCAGTTACGCTAAGGGTATTACTGGATACTTCGACTCCTAAACCGTTGATTACAGAAAATTTAATCCTGCCAGAATTTCCGATGTACAATCTTGCGCTTTCGATTACAACTGGTGCCAAAGTGGTAACCAGTACTGCTGGATCAAAGGAATTATAATTGCCGCTAGGAAAGGTCGCTTTTGTTTTAGGGCCCGCCTCACTTCTATAATCATTCAACCCAGCGTAATAGGTATTGTTCTCAGGTGCCTCCATCGTGGTTACAGCACTCCCATAAGCAAAAGGGACAGTAGCATTAGCTGTTTTGTACCAATATACCGTTCCTTGCCCTGATGAAGTAAGCGCATAAGAATTGAAAGAGTTGCAGAAGTAGGCCTTGCTATCTGCCGAGACGATAGGAGGCATATTTACCTGTACATTTGTCGACAATTGATTATTTCCGGCATCTGCATCACCAGCTTGGGTAATACTTGCCGTTATGCTATAACTTTTGCCCGCCTCAGCATTAAAACTTCCCGGAAGGAGGAAGCTGCTTTCTGCCATACTCGCAAGTGTTCCCGTAAAGGTTCCAATTAGCGTAGCTACAATAGTGGTATTTTCCCTGACCACAACCATTACCGGAAGGTTACTGACGGCCTGTGCACCATAATTTTTCAGCGTTACTTTAACCGTTTGGGCTGTGTTTGCACACAGAGTTGCTGTAGGGTCTACAATGGCTTTAATACCGGGGTCAACTGCTGGTGTAAGGAATTTGATGCGGTAGTCCTGGGTTTCTCCTTTGGCATAGTTTCCGCAAGGATTAACGGTGCCTGCATCGCTAGTCTCTACTAATACTACCCTTAACAGCGAATAGTGTTCAGGGTTAACGTTTCCAGGAACGGTAATTGTGGTGGTGTAAGTCCCTGCCGCAGAAATTACGGTTGAAGTTCCAATCAGTTCCCCGGCGTCAGTAAAGTCACCATCGCCATTCCAGTCTGCATATATTTTAGCAACCTTATTAAAGTTGTTGCCGCAAGTACCAAGCGATAAACTTAAGGGATAACTTACTCCTTTTTCCAGGTTAATGCTCATGGAGCTGAAGTCAGAGTAGGTGCTGCAGCCTGTTGCCGTAGTATTGTTGATATTGCTTAGACTAAAATTCGTGATTTTTGAATCTGCAGAACTGGTAGGTGCTGAACTGCAATAGTTGCTTCCGCCAATGCCAGATAAAATTAACGAATAAGCCTGTGGTCCACTTTGTAAAGTGCCTTTATGACTGACGCGGATGGTGTAACTTCTTCCCGGTACTGCATCTGCAATCAAGACCTGCTCTACATTGTCTCTAAAGTTATCTCCTTTTGTAGCCGCTGTTGAGGGACTTGCAGGGTTTAAAATCCAGGGTGTAAAAGTACTGCTTCCCTGAATCACACGAAGGTCAAGGTCATTTACCAGTCTTGCTATGGGATTATTCAAGGCATTTTCTGTGGTTACAGGATTTGCTGCCGGATCTGTCCAGCTAATGGTAGCCTTTAATGGTCCATTGCCAGAAGCAATAACAACAAGGTCTTGAGACTGACCTTGAGCCAGCGCATTTTCTGTCATTCTGCTTTTAGTACCGTTGTCTAAAATTAAGGTAGCGGCCTCCTGCATATTCAATAAACCCCATCCGTAGATGTAGTCTGGGCCGGCATTACCAGCATCAGCAGCAGTACCAATTGCTAGCCCTTTAAGGGTAGCAGCACGCATAAAAGCGCCATTATTCTTCTGGCTATATAATTCTTGCAGCAGGAGCAGAGACCCACTCACGTTAGGAGCGGCCATAGAAGTCCCTGAATAGGTAATATAGGCATTTACACTGGCATCGCTGGTAGAAGTTACATTAGAGCCATTACCTACCAGATCCGGCTTAATCCGTCCGTCGTCTGTAGGCCCCCAGCTGCTAAATGATGTAATGGCTGCTGTAGATGCTGATGCTGGCCCGCCACTAAGTGGTCCAATTGCACCTACGGTTAATATGTTTTTTGCATTGCCGGAAGTAGAGATGATGTCATAGCCGTTGTTACTGCTGATCCCGGTGGGGCGAGGTCCTGCGTTGATAAATGTCCCAGCCGTATTGTATCTGTAATAAGTTGCGCCAACAGCAGGACCATTAACGGAGCGGTTGTTTCCGGCAGATTTAACGGGTAGGTAGTAAGGCGCATTGTAGCAAATCCTATCCCAGGCTGCGGCATCATCGTCGTAATAGCCAAATTTATAATCTTCATTGGCGCCCGCTCTACCATAAAATTCCCAGCGTTGTGGCGATACATCTGTATTCAGGTCCCAGCCAGCAATCACGCCATAAGAATGATTGGAAATCAATAAGGTGGCGGCGTTGGCAGACATTTCAGCATTGTCGTTGGTAAAATCAAAAGAAGATAATTTAGGCAATGCATAAGCCATTCCTCTGGCTGCAGCATTGATGCCCGAAGCTATCATTGTTCCGGCAACGTGAGTAGAGTGTGTAGAGGTAGCGGTGGTATTATCTTTAATTTCAACCCTTCCGGTGCCAAATTCAATATGGTTGGTTAGCACAGCACCGCCATCCCATAAAGCAGCTTTTGTTCCTGTTAAGCTACTGCCGCTCAATGACAGTCCTAAACTTCCTCCTGTATATAAGGTATTTGTTCCTGTGGTAATGGCAGAAAGGGCATTGTTGTCGGTTGCATAATATATGGGTAAGCCCAGTGCGTCAATACGCTGTAACACCAAGATACGCCCATTTTGCCTCCTTATGGATACTGGCCAGCCTTTTTCTTTAGCCCTGGCCAAAGCAACAGTTCTTTGTGCTGTGCTTTTTTCTCTTAGCTCAATCCCGTTTTTTTCCAGAAATGCGGTATTGGTTACACGTGGATTGTTTACCTGTGCATTTAAACCGGCAGTCAAACCAATCCATGCCGTAAAAAATGGTAAAGTGTACTTTAGAAAGGAACTTTTGGTCATATTGCCGGAATCAAACTTAAACCGAAAGTACAAATTTCCCTAATCCTTAACCAGTAATCCTTCTTTTTTAAGAATATAATTGTAAATACCCTCAATTGGCTTTTGAAGAATGTTTCCTGCTTTGACACCATTCTCCGCACAAACTGCTCTTAAGATGTCCTGATAAAAATAAGCGATTGAGCCAACAAAATGACACTCTAGACTTTTATAGTCCGTATAATCTCTGATATTCGTATCTACAAACTCCTGAAAACCCTGCTTTAAGATTTGAATGATGAAAGGGTGCGCCCTGTGGTTTGCCATAAACCTGCTGATGCCGGCCAGGTATACATTAGGTGAGGGCTGCTGGTATACATTGGTAATTACAGTTTCTTTATCTACCTGGTGCTCCGCAAAAAAAGCCTTGCCCAATTCGGCAGGCATATGGCCATACAAATAGCTGGTAATGAGTTTGCGACCGAACCAGGTGCCTGATCCTTCATCACCCAAAACATAACCCATGCCATTTTTACCGGTGTGCAGTACCTGCCCATCAAAATATGAAATGTTAGATCCTGTTCCTAAAATGCAAGTCAGGCCTTTTTCATCTCCACAGGTTGCGTATGCCGATCCGATCATGTCATGATCTACACTGATAAAAGCATTTGGGAAAAACATAGACAAGCCGTTGGAAACTACTTCATGTTTATCTGGTGAGGAACATCCGGCACCAAAAAAATAAATCTCTTTTACCTGATCTGCGTAAGCAGCTACATCTTTCTTTTTTGAAAAAAGCCTGTAAATATCCTGTGCGGTTAAAAAGTAAGGGTTGATGCCCGTTGTACTAAAACTGATAGTTCCTTCCGGACTATATCCCATCCAGTCTGTTTTTGAAGAGCCACTGTCTGCTACTAAAATCATGCGCTAAAAATAGTAATCTTATTGAACATTTAAAGTGCCACTAATTTCTTTCAAATTGATTTCAGTAAGTTTTGCCTGATATTGAGCTTCAAGGAATCTGGTTACTGCGTCAATAGCATTGCGTTGCGCCTCTCTCAATTCCAATGGTGCTATACTTCCCAAACGGTATTTTTCTAATGTGATGTCTAGATTTTGCCTGGCAACTTCTACGTTTTTGCTTTCTATTTTAAGTAAATCCAGGTTGGTTTGGTAATTTTGATAGGCAGATAGTAACTGGGCATTAATGTCCTGTTTGGTTTTGCTCAGCAATAACTCAGACGAATTGATCTGAATTTTTGCATTCCGCTCATTCTGTCGTTGTAAAAAGCCATTAAACAAATTCAAACTGGCAGTTAAGCCATAAGTTAAACCTTTTGCACGTTGCTGGGTATTAAATCCTGTGGGGCTGGCACTACGCTGTACTTCATAGCCTCCGTTTATACCTATGGTTGGGTAACGCTGCCCTCTAACTTGTTTTAAGTTCAACTCAGCCAGTTTTTTGCTGATAAAAGCATTTTGTAGGTCGGGGTTCAGTTGTTCCATTTGGGTAGCCAGGGCAGTGTAATTCAAATCGCTTGTAATGTTGATGTTGTCCTGAACAAGAAAATCGTCGTTCAGGTTTCTTGCCATAATTTGATTGAGGCTTACTTTTGAAGTCTTTAACAGGTTTTTTTCCTGTAAATAGGAAGATGTATCTGTATTGTAATCTACAGTAGCACTGAGTACGTCTAGCTTAGAACCCCGGCCAATTTCCAGTTTGCTGTTGGCAATCCTCAAACGCAATTTAGAAACATCAAGCGCACTGTCTTTTGCCAGCACCAGCTGTTGTTGCTTTACTACCATGAAATAGGCATTGACCACATCACTTATGGTGGTTAATATGGTGGCCCTGGCATTGACTTCGCCTTGTTTTTGTAATTCTTTAAGTCTATCGTAATTTGCAAACATTTGGAAACCATCAAAAATGGTCCAGCCCAGGGCCACACCATAGCTCATATTGGTGTTTCTAATGCCATTTAAAGTTTGCTGGGCGCCGGTACTTTGTGTACGGGTGGTATTTTGCAGACTTCCGCCCTCGGTAAAACTTGCATCCAGGGCCGGTAAAAGTCCTGCATTGCCTGGATTTACATTGTTTTTAGCAACAAGCAGGTCGTTGTTGATGAGTTTGATGTCGTAATTGTTTTTTAAAGCGGTGGCTATGGCTTCCTCAAGCGTTAGCCTTTCCTGTGCAGCAGCCTGTTCAATCAAGCCGGCAAACAATGCGAATGCAAATAATAGGGCTTTAATTTTCATCTGGTGATTTGTCTAAGTATTCTTTTAATTCTATATTCACTTTATGTGGTTTGCTCCAGTAAGAATAGATGGCCGGAATTACAAACAGGGTAAGTACCAATGAAAAGGTAGTGCCGCCTACAATAACAATTCCCATCCCCATCCGGCTTTTTGCGGCCGCACCCAATGCCATGGCAATAGGTAATGCACCGATGGCAATTGCAAGACTGGTCATTAATATTGGGCGGAGGCGATTAACAGAGGCTTCCCTGATGGCATCATGAATTGAAGCACCCTGTTCTTTGAGCTGATTGGCAAACTCTACAATTAAAATCCCGTTTTTGGTTACCAGACCAATGAGCATAATGGTGCCAATCTGGCTAAAAATGTTCCAGGTTTGTCCAAATAACCAGAGCGACAACAAAGCTCCGGCAACGGCCATGGGTACCGTAATAATGATGATAATAGGGTCTATGAAACTTTCAAATTGAGCGGAAAGAATTAAGTAAACCAATAGCAATGCAAGGCCAAAAGCAAACATGGTATTGGAAGAACTTTCTTTAAAATCTCTGGATTCACCACCCAGATCTGTAGAAAAGGTTTCGTCAAGTACTTTCGCTGAAATCCTGTCCATGGCTGCAATTCCATCACCAATACTGCTTCCGGGCGCTAGTGCTGCGGATACGGTTGCAGCTGTAAAACGGTTGTTGCGGTAAAGTTGAGGCGGGCTGCTTTGCTCTTGTGCACTGACTACATTATCAAGCTGAATGAGCTGACCTTTATCATTTTTAACATAAACCGAGCTTAAATCCAAAGGATCTTTCCGGTCGGCCACTTCAAACTGACCAATCACCTGATACTGCTTTCCGTTCGTGAAAAAGTAGGAGAAACGTTGTCCGCTCAAGCCCAGCTGTAAGGCCAGTCCGATATCTGAAGCGGAAACCCCCAGGTTTTTTGCCTTGTCCCGGTCTATCGTCAGGTTGATTTCTGGTTTATTGAATTTAAGGTTCACATCAGATGTGGTAAAGGTTGGGTCTTTAGCAACCTCATCCATAAACACCGGCACTTTCTCCCTAAGTTTCTCAAAGTTCTGTCCCTGGATGATGTAATTTACCGGCAAACCTCCGCGCCTGCCTACAGAGATGGTGGGCTGCTGGGTTACCGTAACTTTTCCTTCAGTGTATTTTCTAGTGATTTTAGTTAGCCTGGCAGCGACCTCCGCTTGTGACAATTCACGGTCGCCCGGATCTGTTAAGCCCATCCTTACAAAGCCACTGTTTGTTGATCCTGCACCGCCAAATCCTGGAGAGGTAATGGTGATGTTGACCTTTTTTTCGGGTACAGAGTCAGAGATCATCTGTTGTACCTTCATCATAAACCTATCGGTATACGCAAACGAAGCGCCTTCTGGTGTCGTAATATTCATGTTGATGGCGCTGCGGTCATCATATGGAGCAGTTTCTTTTGGTACCAGGCTCCAAAATAAGGCAATCATGCCCATGCAGATGGCAATAATAGGTATGGCGAGCCATTTTCGGTCTAAAAATTTGTTAAGGTTTTCTGCGTAACTGTCGTTAAGTTTTACAAAATAAGGTTCAGACCAATTGTAAAACTTTGATTTCTCATGGCCTGTTTTTTTCATCAGGTAGGCGTTCAGCATTGGCGTTAAAGTGAGCGAAACAAATGCTGAAATGAGTACCGCCGCACCAATAACGATCCCAAACTCTCTGAAAAGCCGTCCAACAAAGCCCTGTAAAAATATTACGGGTAAAAATACGGCAGCAAGCGTGATGGAAATGGAGATGACCGCAAAAAAGATCTCGTTTGAACCTTTAATGGCAGCTTCAAATGGAGAATAGCCTTCTTCTACTTTCTTAAAGATGTTTTCGGTAACCACAATTCCATCATCCACCACCAATCCCGTTGCCAGTACAATGGCCAATAAAGAAAGTACATTGATAGAAAATCCAAAAATGTACATGATGAAAAAAGTAAAAATCAATGATACTGGAATGTCAATTAATGGCCTGATGGCAATGGCCCAGTCCCTGAAAAACAAGTAAATGATGATAATTACCAATATCAGCGACAGAATGATGGTTTCCGCGACTTCTGTTACAGATGATTTGATGAATTTGGTCGTATCTAAAGATATGTTGAGCCTAATGTCTTTAGGAATGTCTTTTTGAAGCTGCTCAAAACGGGTGTCAAACTCCTTCGAAATGTCCAGGTAATTGGCTCCTGGTTGCGGAATTAAGCCGACGGCAACCATGGGTTTACCAGATTCGCGCAAAACCGTTTCTTCATTTTCTGAACCAAGCTGGGCAAAGCCGATGTCTTTTAACCGCACTACATTGTTGGAGTCTGATTTTAAGATCAGGTTATTGAATTGTTCTGCATTCGTTAGTTTACCCAGGGTTTTGACAATCAGCTCTGTATTGGCACCGGTTATTTTTCCTGAAGGCAGCTCCACATTTTCATTATCTAATGCGGTAACGATATCTTGTGTAGTTAGACCATAAGAAGCCAGTTTATCCGGTTCAATCCGGATACGCATCGCATATTTACGCTGACCCTGAATTTGGATAGCGCTGACACCGGAAATGGTTTGTAGCCTTTCAGCTATTACATTTTCGGCATAATCACTCAGTTCCATTACATTGCGTTTGTCGCTTTGCACGGTCATGGTAATGATGGCATCAGAATTCGCATCGGCTTTACTCACCACTGGGTTCCCGTCAATGTCTTTGGGTAAACTTCTGGCCGCTTGCGAAACCTTATCGCGCACATCATTGGCGGCATCGTCTATGTTTTTATCCAGGTTAAATTCAATGGTGATGTTGCTGGTTCCCTGGTTGCTGGAAGAGCTGATGTTCCTGATTCCGTCTATCCCATTAATGGATTTCTCCAGCGGCTCCGTAATCTGCGATTCTATAATGTCTGAATTTGCACCAGGATAAGATGTTCGCACAGAGACTACAGTTGGGTCTATGTTTGGGAACTCTCTTACGCCCAGGAAATTATAGCCGATAACCCCAAATAGGAGAATGGCTAAATTCATGACAATGGCCAATACCGGCCGCTTTATACTGGTGGTTGAAATACTCATAAATGCTAATTTTTAACCACAGTTACTTTTACAGGGGCATCGTTTTTTAAGGCCATGGCACCTGTTGTCAATACCGTATCGCCTACTTTCAACCCTTTTGTAATCACAATTTTTTCATCTGTTCTGGTGCCTGCTTCAACAGGAATCTGCTGCGCCTTTCCCTGTTTGCTGATAAAAACGGTTTTGCCCTTTAGTACTGGAATAATGGCCTCATTGGGAATTAAAATTGCGCCCTTAGCTGTATTTAATGCTACTTTTATTTTAGCGAAGGCCCCTGGAAGGAGTTCTCCACCTGGATTGGCGGTAAGGGCTTTGATTTGTAAGGTGCGTGTTTGTGTATTGATGCCGGGTTCAATGGCAAAAACTTTAGCCGTATAGGTTTTGTTTAAACCATCTGTTGTAAAAGAAATCTCTGATCCTGATGTGATTTGGCCATTATATTTTTCAGGTATGGAAAAGCTCACTTTCACAGGGTTGATGCTGGCCAGATTGGCAATTGTTGTGCTGGGTGTTAAATATTCGCCAGTTGAAATTGCACGTAAGCCTATTTTACCACTAAATGGGGCATAGATAGACGTTTTGGCCAATTGCGCGCGGATGAGCTGCGCCTGAGATTTTAGGGATTGCAGGTCTGCAAGAGAAGTATCGTATTCTTCCTGGCTAATTGCACCTTTTTGTAAAAGCTGTTTAGATCTGTTTTCGTTTGTGGCCGATAAGCGTTCCTTCGTCAGGGCATCTTGCAATTGTGCCTGGATATCTCTGTCATTGATCTTTACCAGGAGTTGTCCTTTGCTGACATTACTACCTTCCTGAAAATTAATTTTGGTGACCAAGCCAGATACTTCCGCTCTTAGCGCTACCGCTTCATTGGCTTCGATGGTGCCGGTGATGTCCAGGAAGTTCTCAAAATCAATAGTATTAACAACGATTCCGTCTACCTGTAAACCTTTTGCGGGACCAGCTTTGCCTTTGCCGCCTCCTGCACCATCTTCGGCTAATTTTTTATTGGCAGAAATACGGTAAAATACCAGGTAAGCAACCGCTATGGCGATCAGTCCATATATAACATATCTAAGTTTCATTTGGTGTGTTTTGTTGTTTAACTGTGTGTATAACCTATCAGCAAAAATATTTAATTCATTCAAAATTACTTGTATTAAGTGTGTTACAGCTTAATTGTTTTATTTATTTTTTTCCGTTGTTTTTTGCTACTTTTTTCATTGCTTTTACAAATCTCATAGAAGTTCAATCCCATGACTTGAATTAACAAAGCTTTGGTAAGTGCATAAGAGGGGGTTGAGTAGCTTTTAGGGTATGCCAACCCCTTACCAACCCCTTGTCAACCCCCTGTCAACCCCTTGTCAACTTTGGCTATGGGTGGGAAAAGCTCAATAATTGGACAAAAAGCTTAAAAGTTAACATTAGGGACGCCTTTTTACACACTTTTACCTAAGTTTGGGCTAAATAATGCCAGGAATAAATATTGAGATATGAAGAATGCAATTTTAGGAATAATAACGTTACTTGCAGTAAGTATGACAGCAAAATCACAGGTAAAAATTGGGTTTGAGGTTAGTTTTAAAGAACCACAAGCTCATTATGCAGAAATTGAAATGAATATTTCTGGTTTAAGCAAGGATTATATAGATGTTAAAATGCCAGTCTGGACGCCAGGGTCCTACCTGGTGCGTGAATTTTCTAAAAGTGTGGAAGGTTTTGCTGCTAGTGCTGGTGATAAAGCACTAAAATATGAAAAAGTAAGGAAAAATACCTGGAGAATTTATTCAGCGAAAGCAGCCAGCGTAAAAGTAAAGTATAGGATTTATGGATTTGAAATCTCTGTTCGTACGCCTTTTATTGATGACGCTCATGCATTCTTGTCTACTTCGGCGGTGTTTATGTATCCTGATGGTCATCTGAAAACGCCAAGTACGGTCAAGATTATTCCTTTTAATGGTTGGACAAAAGTTTCTACAGGTTTGGAGCCGGTAGCTGGTCAACAATTTACCTATACCGCACCGGATTTTGATATTCTATTTGATAGTCCAATAGAAGTAGGTAATCAGGAGGTATTCGATTTTATGGCTGCTGGTGTAAAACATGAGGTGGCTATGTATGGCGGTGGTACTTATAATGTGGAACGCTTAAAGGTGGATATGAAGAAAGTCATTGAGCAGGAAACAGCTATTTATGGTGAGAATCCTAATCAGCATTATACCTTTATTGTTCACAACTATGCTTCTGGTGGAGGTGGTTTAGAACATTTAAATTCTACAGTATTGGGCGCAGGGCGCGATCAGTACAGCACGGAAGAAGGTTATATTGGTTTTCTTCAGCTTGTGGCACATGAATATCACCATTTATGGAATGTGAAGCGTTTGCGCCCCGTGGCATTAGGCCCGTTTGATTATGAGAATGAAAACTATACCACCAATTTGTGGATTGCTGAAGGTTTTACTGCTTATTATGAAAACAAGATCATGCTAAGGGCAGGCTTTAATCAGCCTGAAGGATTTGTTTCTGAGGTTGCTACTGCGCTGGCAAATGTAGAAAATACAACGGGTTCAAGAATTCAGTCGGTTGCGGAAGCAAGTTTTGATGCCTGGATTAAATATTACAGACCAAATGAAAATTCAAGCAACACAACAGTATCTTATTATAGTAAAGGAGAGGTTGTTGGTTTGTTGATGGACCTGGAAATTGCAAATGCTACTAAAGGTGCAAAAAGCCTGGACGATGTGATGAAGGCGATGTACCTGCAGTGTAAAACATTGAAAAGGGGATATACTGATGCAGAGTTTAAAACAATGGTAGAAAAAATAAGCGGAATTAATTTTGATGATTTTTATGCTAAATATGTAAATGGAACTGCTCCGGTAGATTACGTGAAGTATTTTGGTTATGCAGGTATCAATATTACCAATGAAAATACTGGTAAAAAGTTTGAAGAGACGCCTTATTTAGGCGCTAGTTTTGCGCAAAAGGGCGGTGCTATAGTTGTTTCTGCGGTGTCACGTAATTCTGCAGCCTGGATCGGGGGCTTAAATGTTAACGATGAGTTGCTTAGTTTGGGAAACAATGCTGTTGATCCACGTGCCAATAGCTTGCCACCAATGAATGGTAAAGTCGGAGAAATGTTTAAGGTAATTGTTAAAAGAGATGGCAACATCAAAGAATTGAGTCTGCTATTAAAAGCCAGTCCGAATATTAAACTAAGTACTACCTTTAATGAAAAGGCTACTGCAACGCAGTTAGCCGTTCGTAAAGCCTGGATGGGAATTTAGTATAAATGTGAAAAAGCAATAATCTATCGCAGTCTGGCATCTGTTAGGCGCTTTCAGCGCAAACAGCGCCTGGGCCTGCTCATAGATTATTGCTTTTTTTGCTTTGTTACCTAGAATGTATAACGTATAGATAATGCTGCGCCAGATCCGTCAAAATCTGTGTCAGGTGTCAGTTGTATTGCCGGTTTCCAATCCAGGGATAGGTTAAAGGGAGCATCCTGAAATTTATAATCCAAACCTAAAACACCGTCAGCAGAAAGATAAAAATCTTTGGATCCGGTTGGTTTATATTTAACCGATCCTACAGTAGCACCGGCACCGTAATACCAGCCTAATCCGGGTGCACCAGCAATTGGCATGTTTACCTCATACAATCCAGTTAATCTCGTGTACTTAAAATAATTAGTGTTCCTGAAATTAAGGATAAGGTCCAGCATTTTGTTGTCCCCTAAAGTAGTTTTAAACGTCACTCCATTAGCAGCTCCAAAGCGTCCTCCTATGGCATTTTTGTAATCTTGAGCATCAGCAGTAGAATGCATCGCAATTGTTGCGATGACAGTAAAACAAAGGGCAGTAATAAATCGTTTCATAATTATGTGTTGTTAAATAAGCGAGCACCAAACAAATATTATGCCGTGTTAAAAGTAATATTATACCCTTTTGACTTTAATAGAAATTTTATTTTGCTAGATTTGGATTGTACCGTTGTTCGTGTATGGGCACCAGAACAAGTATTTTAACCAAATTTAATTCCGAATGTTATGGCCGTAAAAATCACAAGAGTATTTGACCTGCTTCAATACAACTTAGAGCAATTTCCGAAAGAAGAATTCATTAGTGGCAAGGTAGGGGGGCAATGGAAAAAATACAGTACAGCACAATTTATAGAAATAGTTGATCATCTGAGCAAGGGCCTGATCCGGCTTGGAATGCGCAAGGGATCAAAGATAGCAGTGATGTCTCACAATATGCCACAATGGAACCTGACTGATTTTGCCATTATGCAGATCGGGGCCTATCAGATTCCGCTTTATCCAACACTGGCAGAGCATGACATTAAATTTATTCTGGAGAATGCTGAAGTAGATTTGATTTTTGTGGCTGATGAGGCTTTACATACAAAAGTGAAAGCCGTGATTACAGAAGCTAACTTAGCCGTTAAGATATATACTTTTAATCAGGTAGTTGGCGCAGAAAATATACAGCAGCTGGTGGATGATGGTGCTTTGGGTACCGACATCAATCTTGACGAGTACCGGAATGCAGTGGATCCTGAAGATATTTTAACTTTGATTTATACTTCTGGAACTACAGGCACGCCGAAAGGGGTAATGCTTACGCATAATAACCTGGTAAAAAACTTTCAGAATTCTGCTGTCCTGCTGCCGGAAGGCATCAGTAAAGTATTGAGCTTTTTGCCGCTGTCGCATATTTTTGAGCGGATGGTGGTGTATTTATACATGTATGTAAATACAAGTGTTTATTATGCGGAAAGTTTGGATACTATAGTTGCAGATATCCAGTTTGTTAAACCAAATGTATTCTCTACAGTGCCCAGGTTGCTGGAAAAGGTGTATGAGAAAATTATGGAAAAAGGTAAGGCGCTAACCGGAATTAAAAAGGGAATTTTCTTTTGG
The DNA here is from genome assembly GCF_020991475.1 of Pedobacter sp. MC2016-14. Lineage (NCBI taxonomy): Bacteria > Pseudomonadati > Bacteroidota > Sphingobacteriia > Sphingobacteriales > Sphingobacteriaceae > Pedobacter > Pedobacter sp. MC2016-14. The sequence goes on along the minus strand of NZ_JAJMPA010000001.1, from coordinate 189,296 downwards.
TCTTTAGCGCTCGCTGAACAGTTTGAAATTAAACATAGCTGGTGGTATGGCCTTAAGTTGGCGATTGCCAGGAAACTGGTTTTTAAGAAATGGCAGGAAGCATTGGGCGGAAACATTGTCGTGATTATTTCTGGTGGCGCGGCTTTAAATCCTCGTTTGGCCAGGATTTTCTGGGCAGCAGGCATGCCTGTATTTGAAGGATATGGATTAACGGAAACATCGCCGGTGATTACTGTAAATCATTTTCAAAACGCCATGTTTGGAACGGTAGGTCCGGCAATTGAAGGTGTTGAAGTGAAGATTGCTGAAGATGGTGAGGTATTAACGCGTGGTCACCACATTATGAAAGGCTATTATAAACGCGATGACCTGACTGCGGAGACCATAGATCAGGATGGCTGGTTTCATACTGGTGATATTGGTCAGTTAGTAGACGGTAAGTTTTTGAAAATTACGGACCGTAAAAAGGAGATTTTTAAAACTGCCGGGGGAAAATATGTTGCTCCTCAAATGGTGGAAAATAAGTTTAAGGAATCCAACTTGATTGAGCAGATTATGGTATTGGGTGAGAACCGAAAGTTTCCTGCGGCTTTGATTGTTCCTAATTTTGCGGCTTTGAAAACATGGGCAGGTAAAAAGGGAATCAATTATACTTCTAATGAGGAAATGGTTAAGGATCCTCAGGTGCTGGAAAAATTTGAGCAGGTTACCGCAGAGAGCTGCAAGGAATTTGGCAAATGGGAACAGGTAAAGCGTTTTGCATTGCTGACTAAGGAATGGAGTATTGTTGGTGGCGAGTTGACACCGAAAATGAGTTTAAAACGTAAGGTTATTTTGGAGAAGAACGCGGATACGATTGAGCAGATCTATAAAGACGCAGAAAATTTTAAAGGCTAATTATAGGTAAATAAAAACAATGATCTGTCAGAGTCTGGCATTTATTAGGCGCGAAAAGCGCTAATAACGCCTAGGCCTCCTCATAGATCATTATTTTTATTTGTACAGCGAGGTGTATATATCGAGCATCATGAGGGTGTCTATATTTTACCTATCATGATGATTTGTCTGGTATTGTCCCTTCCAATAAACGCTTAAAATAATTGAGTTTTTATTTCTTGGATTAAAACTTTTTATTCTATATATTTGTTATGCAAGCATAGCAATGTATGAAACAACAGGAAACGGTAGATTATTTTTTGAAGGTAGTTTGGCAAAATGTAGTCAACACTTACAACCAAATCGCTTCGGGCTTTGGTATCACACAATCTGTGGGTTATGTGCTTATCAATATTGATAAAGAAGGTACAGCTGTTTCTCAGTTGGCCGGACTTCTTGGTGTTAAGGCAACCAGCCTGTCAAGGATGTTAAATAATATGGAAGATCTGGGGTTGATATACCGCGAAACTTCTGCAGGAGATAAGCGTTCTGTTAAGGTGTTTCTTACTGATTTTGGTCGTGAGAAAAGACACCTTGCCCGTGGCGTTGTGATTTCTTTTAATGAATATTTAAATGAAAATATGACGGCCAAAGAAAAGAATGAATTGATTTTGACTTTGCAGAAATTGAATAAACTCACATTAGCCTATACAAATACATTAGAAGATGATAAACAAAAAGATAAATAAGGTTGCGGTTTTGGGTTCCGGAATTATGGGTTCCCGCATCGCCTGCCACTTTGCGAATATTGGCGTAGAGGTTTTGTTGTTGGATATTGCCGCAAAAGAGGGGCCTAAAAATGGTATTGTAGATGCTGCGTTGCTTGCAGCGGTAAAAAGTAATCCTTCTCCGGTTTACACCAAATCTGTGGTTAAAAAAATCAGCACTGGAAATTTTGAAGACGACATGTCTAAAATTGCTGGTTACGATTGGATTATAGAGGTGGTTGTAGAAAACCTTGACATTAAAAAGGTAGTGTTTGATCAGGTAGAGCAATACCGAAAACCGGGCACTTTAGTTACCTCAAACACTTCGGGGATTCCAATTCATTTGATGGCGGAGGGCCGGAGTGATGATTTTAAAGCGAACTTCTGCGGAACTCACTTTTTTAATCCGCCACGTTATTTGCGCTTGCTGGAAATTATACCCACACCGCATACCAAACCAGAAATTGTTGATTTTTTGATGCATTATGGTGATCAGTTTTTAGGTAAAACCACTGTTTTATGTAAAGACACACCTGCATTTATTGCTAATAGAGTTGGGGTTTATTCCATTATGGCTTTGTTGCACCTGGTTCAGGAAATGGACTTAACGGTAGAGGAAGTAGATAAATTTACTGGTCCTGCTTTGGGTAGGCCTAAATCGGCAACATTTCGTACTACTGATGTTGTAGGACTGGACACTATGATTAAGGTGTCAAAAGGTTTGTATGATAATGTGCCGGATGATAAGGCGCATGACTTATTTAAACTGCCTGATTATGTAGAGAAGATGGAAGCAAATAAATGGCTTGGCGACAAGACCAAACAAGGCTTCTATAAAAAAACTAAAAATGCGGAGGGTAAAAGCGAGATACTGGCATTGGATTTAAAAACGCTGGAATACCGCCCGCAACAAAAGGTGAAGTCCGCTACACTCGATATCACCAAAAGCATTGAAAATGTAAAAGACCGAATGAAGGTTTTTGCAACGGGTAAGGATAAGGCTGCTGAACTCTTCCGGGCTTCGTTTTTTGGTTTGTTTGAGTACGTATCTGACAGGATTCCTGAAATTTCTGATGAATTATACCGAATTGATGACGCCATGCGTGCCGGCTTTGGCTGGGATCTTGGTCCCTTTGAAGTTTGGGATGCGGTAGGTATTAAGGAATCTTTGGATGGTATGAAAACCTATGGGCATGAAGCTGCAGTATGGGTACATGAAATGCTGTCGGCAGGCCATACCTCGTTTTATAAAGTAGAGGAAGGGGTTAAAAAATATTACGACATTCCTTCTAAATCTTACAAAGCGGTACCGGGTACTGAAGCTTTTATAGTGCTGGATAATATCCGTCTAACTAAAACCATTTGGAAAAACTCTGGTGCTTCTATTTTGGATTTGGGTGATGGCATTTTGAATGTGGAATTCCACTCTAAAATGAATACCATTGGTGGTGATACTTTGCAGGCCATTAACAAGGCGATTGATCTAGCTGAAAAGGAATACAGGGGGTTGGTGATTGGTAATGATGGCGCGAACTTTTCTGCTGGTGCTAATGTGGGTATGATTTTTATGATGGCGGTAGAGCAGGAATGGGATGAATTGAATATGGCGATAAAGCTGTTTCAAAATACTTCTATGCGCATCAGGTATTCTTCTATTCCGGTAGTGGTGGCGCCGCATAACCTTACGCTAGGCGGTGGTTGTGAGTTTAGCTTGCATGCAGATCATGTGCAGTTGAATGCGGAGACGTATATGGGATTGGTAGAGTTTGGTGTTGGCGTAATTCCCGGTGGCGGCGGAACAAAAGAATTTGCGTTGCGTGCTTCTGATGAATATACTGATGACCAGATTGTGCAAAATGTGTTGAAAGAAAGATTTTTGACCATTGGTATGGCTAAAGTGTCTACGTCGGCGCTGGAAGCCTATGAACTGGGGTATTTACAGAAAGATAAGTTTTCTGTATCCATGAACAGAAGCCGTTTGATTGCCGATGCAAAAGCCAAAGCGATAGCGCTGGCTGAGGCAGGTTATACGCAACCTGTTCGCAGAAAAGACATCAGGGTCTTAGGTAAACAGGGGCTAGGTATTGTGTATGCTGGTGCAAATACGATGTATTCTGGACATTATATTTCTGAACATGATAAGAAAATCTCGGAGAAATTGGGTTATGTGATGTGCGGGGGTGATTTGTCATCTCCAACAGAAGTTACTGAGCAATACTTACTGGATTTGGAAAGAGAAGCATTTTTGTCACTTTGCGGGGAACGTAAGACATTGGAACGTATACAAAGTATTGTAACCAAGGGTAAGCCGTTGAGAAACTAGTTGGAGCGAAGGTCTTTAGAATAAAGATTGAGCGCAGAAATTGAAGAAATAAATTAAAATAATAATATTGGTTAGGTGGTCTGGTTTTTAATCCCTGCTCCTTAACCCTTAATCATAAAAAATGGAAGCATATATCATAGCAGGTTTACGTACAGCAGTGGGCAAGGCCCCACGTGGGGTATTTCGTTTTACGAGGGCCGATGATTTGGCGGCTGAGGTTATCAAACAATTGGTGGCCTCTGTTCCTAACCTGGATAAAGAACAAATAGATGATGTAATTGTAGGTAATGCTACACCTGAGGCGGAACAGGGGCTGAATATTGGCCGGATGATTTCGCTGATGGGGTTGGATACGGATAAAGTTCCGGGGGTTACAGTGAATAGGTATTGTGCATCTGGATTAGACACGATAGCTACTGCGGTAGCTAAAATTAAAAGTGGAATGGCAGATTGCATCATAGCGGGTGGTGTAGAAGTGATGTCTGGAATGCCCTTTGGCGGATGGAAAGTTGTTCCTAATCCGGAAGTGGCTAAAACCAATCCAGACTGGTACTGGGGTATGGGCCTGACTGCAGAAGCGGTAGCTGCTGAATATAAAGTGAACCGGGAAGATCAGGATGAATTTGCTTATCAGTCGCATTTGAAAGCGGTGGAGGCTATAAAAAACGGGCACCTTAAGGCCGGTGTGGCCCCCATTACCGTTACTGAAAATTATCTGGATGGTAATATGAAAAAAGTAAGCCGGACTTATGTGGTGGATACTGACGAAGGGCCGCGTGCGGATACAAGTCTGGATAAACTAGCGAAGCTTAAACCTGTATTTGCTGCAGATGGAAGTGTTACAGCCGGGAATTCCTCTCAAACTTCAGACGGTGCTGCATTTGTATTGGTGGTTTCGGAAAGTAAATTAAAAGAACTTGGTGTTGAGCCGATTGCCAGATTGGTTAGTTATGGCGTAGTTGGTGTGCCACCCAGAATTATGGGAATTGGCCCAATTGATGCTATTCCACTGGCTTTAAAGAAAGCAGGATTGAGCCTGGAACAAATGGATCTGGTTGAGCTAAATGAAGCATTTGCTTCCCAGTCTCTGGCTATTATCAGGACGTTGGGGCTGGATACTTCAAAACTGAATGTAAACGGTGGTGCTATTGCCTTAGGGCATCCGCTTGGTTGTACTGGTGCTAAGCTTACGGTGCAATTGTTTAACGAACTGAAACGCAGAGAGGGGAAATACGGAATGGTAACGATGTGCGTGGGTAGCGGACAGGGTGCTGCAGGTATTTTTGAAATGTTGTAGTTAGAGAACAAGGATTAAGAAAAAAAGATAGTAGTAAGACTAGATGTATATTAGAACAAGGATGAAGGATTAAAGATAAAAGCAAGACTAGATGCATAATTTTAGGCAATTACAGATTTGGCAAGAAGCAATGAGCATTGTAAGAGATACTTACATAGCTTTAAAATCTTTACCTGATGCAGAAAGATTTGGGTTAATTTCTCAAATTTCCAGATGCTCAGTTTCAGTTCCTTCAAATATTGCAGAAGGCTCTTCAAGATCTTCGGATAAGGAGTTTTCTCATTTTCTCTCTATAGCATTGGGCTCTCTTTTTGAATTAGAGACACAATTGTTGATCTGTGTAGCTGTTAATCATCTTACTGCTTTACAAATACAACAGCTATTGTTAGATATAACTCAACTTCAAAAAAAGATATCTGCATTTAAAAAGACACTCAGTTAGATGTCATTATTATAAAAAAAAGATAAACTCGATTAAAGCGCCCGGTCTTAAAATCCTTGTTCTTTAATCTTTAATCTAATAAAAAACTTGGTTAAAGCGCCCGGTCTTAAAATCCTTGTTCTTTAATCTTTAATTTAATAAAAAACTTGGTTAAAGCGCCCGGTCTTAAAATCCTTGTTCTTTAATCTTTAATCTAATTAATATGGACAAAAAAACAATTAAAGGAGGTGAGTTCCTGATCAAGGAAACCTCATTTCAGGATGTATTTATTCCTGAAGAATTTGATGAAGAACAAAATATGATTGCACAAACCTGCCGTGATTTTTTAGCGGCAGAAGTGTTTCCAAATCTTGATCGCATTGATAGCCAGGAGGAAGGTTTGATGCCGTCTTTAATGGATAAAGCAGGTGAACTGGGGATTCTTGGTGTTTCGATTCCGGAAGAATATGGAGGCTTTGGAAAGAATTTTAATACCTCTATGCTGGTGGCTGATGTAGTTGGCGCAGGACATTCTTTTGCCGTGGCACTTTCTGCCCATACGGGAATTGGAACTTTACCAATTCTTTATTATGGAAATAAAGAACAGAAAGAAAAATACATTCCAAAGTTAGGAACGGGAGAATGGAAAGCAGCTTACTGTCTAACGGAACCTAATTCTGGATCGGATGCTAACTCTGGTAAAACTAAAGCTAAATTGAGTGCAGATGGTACGCATTACCTGATCACGGGTCAGAAAATGTGGATCACTAATGGTGGTTTTGCTGATGTATTTATCGTGTTTGCGAAAATTGACGACGATAAAAACCTGACTGCATTTATTGTAGAGCGGGAGTTCGGTGGCATTTCGATGAACCCTGAGGAACATAAAATGGGAATCAAAGGTTCTTCAACACGACAGGTGTTTTTTAACGACTGTCCTGTTCCTGTAGAAAACATGCTTTCTGAACGAGAGAACGGTTTTAAAATTGCGGTAAATATTTTAAATATTGGCAGGATTAAACTTGCTGCTGCTGCAATTGGCGCATCAAGAAAGGTAATTGATACAGCTATAAATTATGCGAATGAGCGGATCCAGTTTGACAGGCAGATTTCTAAGTACGGTGCCATCAGGTTTAAACTGGCCGAAATGGCGGCTAAGGTGTATGCTGTAGAGTCTGCAAATTATCGTGCCGGTCAAAATATTGATGATGCCTACGAAGCCTTGGTTGAAGGTGGAATGGATGCCAGTAAAGCGAAATTGAAATCAACGGAACAATTTGCTGTAGAATGCGCCATATTGAAGGTTTGGGGATCTGAGGTGCTGGATTATGTGGTTGATGAAGGTGTCCAGATCTATGGTGGAATGGGATTTTCTGCAGAAGCGCCTATGGACAGGGCTTACCGTGATGCCAGGATCAACAGGATTTTTGAAGGTACAAATGAAATCAATCGTCTGTTAACTGTTGACATGATGTTGAAAAGGGCCATGAAAGGGGAATTGGATTTGATGACCCCCGCTACGGCAGTTGCAGGAGAGTTGATGTCTATACCTGATTTTGGGGAGATTGATGATACTTTGTTTGCGGCAGAGAAAAAGATCATCTCCAATTTGAAAAAAGCTACTTTGATGGTTGCCGGTGCTGCAGTTCAAAAATTGATGATGAGCTTGTCTAAAGAACAGGAGATTTTAATGAACATAGCCGATATGGCAAGTTATGTTTATGTAGCCGAGTCTGCCATGCTAAGAACTGAAAAATTAGTGAGCTTAAAGGGAGAAGAAGCTTGTGCTGGTCAGCTAAACCTGATGCGTATTTATTTTGTAGAGGCTGTTGATGCTGTGCATAAAGCAGGAAAGGAAGCACTTTGGGCTTTTGCTGAAGGTGATGAGCAGCGTATGATGATGGTTGGCCTGCGCAGGTTTACCAAAATGGAAGCTTTTAACGTAAAAGATATACGTCAGCAGGTGGCACAACAGTTAATTGCGGCCAATAAGTATTGCTATTAAGTATAAAAGACAATTAACTAAAAGCTAGATTAGCTTTGGAGCGTCCTTAATTTTAAGGGCGCTTTTTTTATTTAGGATAGCCAGGGGCACTAAGTATGGGGCCAGCTTATAATTGTTAAAATTGGTTAAAAATTGTTCTATCCCTAATAAAAGAGTATTTTTGTGCATGTTGTTAAAAAATGCAGTTTTATTGGTGCTGACTGTTCTTTTGCTTGCCTTTTACGCATGTAATAAGTTTGAAGCATACGATAAAACGGCACAGCTGCAATTGGATATTGATTCTATTCAGCGTTTTTTGACAAAGAAAAATCTGACGATGACTAAAGATGCCAGCGGGATTTTTTATAACATGGTTAGAACAGGAACAGGAACGCAGGTGTTGGGAGATTTTGATACGGTGAAAATAGCTTATACCGGAAAGATGTTAAATGATAGTATTGTAGAGCAGGCAGTAGATTCTGCTAAACTGGTGCTTTTTGCAATGCCTGAGGGTTTTAGAAGAGGATTACAGATTATACCTGCAGGTACCTCGCATGGCATACAGGCTGGTGGAGAAATCAGGTTTATTGTTCCTTCGGCATTGGCTTATATCAACAGACCTGTGTATACGCCATTTCCAATTGGTATCATTCCACCCAATTCAAACCTGGACTATACGGTTCAATTATTACAAATATACAAACAGAAAAAATAACAAAACATGCTTAAAAAGTTGTCTTCATATACTTTTGCTTTACTGGGATTAATCCTTCTTTTTAACTCCTGTACAAAGGAATATGAATCTATTCAAAGTGTAGACGAAACTAAAATACTCGAATACCTGAAAGCCAATAACCTTACTGATAGGTTTAAAAAAGATGCGAGCGGCTACTATTACGAAATTACTACACAGGGAGCCAGTACATCGTTAAAAAATACAGATTCTGTTTTTTATAGGTACGACCTTAAAAGCCTAGCTGGTGAAGTTTTTAGTGAAACTGCTGCTAATGGCAATGAAGGTACTTTTGTAGGTTATGTAACTCCTGTTCCATACAGAGATATCCTGACAAAACTCGGTCGCGGCGGAAAATTTACTGTAATTCTTCCCTCTTATCTTGCCTTTGGTAAAAATGGAAGTGGCTCTATTGGTCCAAATGAAATTATAATGTCCAACGTATCTGTGTATACACAATCTACACAAGCGGCGATTGATAAAGAAAGAATCCAGGCTTACCTTACATCAAAGGGCATTACAAATGCAATTGAAGGTCCTGGTGGTGTTTATTATGTAGTGGTTGCACCAACTACGCCAGGAACGGCCGAAAAACCGATCGAGGTGATTAACTTTGGAAGTTCAATAACAGCCAAGTATACAGGAAGATTATTGGATGGAACTGTATTTGATTCTGGTACTGATGGTACTTTTGTATTCACATTGGCTGGTGTTATAAAAGGCTGGGGAAAAGTTCTACCTCAGTTCTCAACCGGAGCAAAATTGAGGTTGTTTATTCCTTCTGGTTTAGCTTACGGCACCTCTGGAAGTACAAGTCAAACAACTGGAGCTACTATTATTCCTGCAAATGCTATCCTTGATTTTGATATAGAAATTACAGCAGTAACCAATTAAGGTTATTGGTTCAGCGCTTCTTTAAAAACTTTTAAGATCCTGTCCCTTGCAAAAGCATGTTCAACTATCGGTTGGATATGCTTTTCATTTTTATATTCAGGTGCCCAGCGGTAGATGTACTCATTCTTGGGATCAAATTTCTTTGCCTGTAATTCAGGATTAAAGACCCTGAAGTAAGGCGCTGCGTCATTGCCACATCCGCATGCCCATTGCCAGCCGCCAATGTTGCTGGCCATTTCATAATCCAGTAACTTCTCTGCAAAATAAGCTTCACCCCAGCGCCAGTCAATCAAAAGATGTTTGGTTAAAAAGCTGCCCACTATCATTCTTACCCTGTTGTGCATGTATCCGGTTTCATTAAGCTGGTGCATCCCTGCGTCAACTATCGGATACCCTGTTTTTCCTTCGCACCAGGCTTTAAACTCTTGCTCGTTATTCCTCCATTTGATATTGTCATATGCTGGCTTAAATGAATGATCTGCAATGTGTGGAAAATGCCAAAGGATCATCATATAAAAGTCTCTCCAGGCCAATTCAGAAAGCCATTTTTCCGCATGTTGATCAATTGCAGTCTGAACTGCTTTTCTGATGCTTATAGTGCCAAATCTAAGGTGTAATCCAATTCGTGAAGTGGCATCGTCAGCAGGGAAATCCCTTCTTTCCTCATATGCAGCCAGCTTGGTTTCAAAGTGTTTTGAAGGGAATTTCCTGTCCGAAAGTTCGAATCCCATATCTGCTAGTGTAGGGAAAGGATAAGCTGCGGTTTGATATAGGTTCTGAATGTATTTTTCTACCGGGTAGGATTTGCTATAAAATGAATCCAGCTTTTTTTGCCAGGTCCTAAAATAGGGCGTAAATACCGTGTAAGGTTTGCCGTCGGGCTTTACCACCTCGTCTTTCTCAAAAATTACCTGGTCTTTGCAGGTTTTAAATAATATACCTTCAGAGCTTAGAAATTCAGCTAAAGCATCATCCCTTTCTTTTGCATAAGGTTCATAATCATGATTGGTGAAAACACTTTTTACGTTTTGAGCAGCAAGGACTTCTGTCCATGCTTCCTCTGGCGTACCGTATTTAATAAGTATAGCAGAGCCTTTTTTTTGGAGTTGTTTTTCCAGCTCCTGCAAGGTTTGATAAATAAAAGTTACCCGGGCATCTGATTTATCATCCAGCTTTTGAAGGATATTCTTGTCAAAAATAAACAGAAGCAAAACAGGATAGGGACTTTTTAAAGCATGATATAATGCTGCATTGTCATCTAGCCTTAAATCTCTTCGCAGCCAGCAGATGCTTAGTTCTTTCTTCATTATGGTTGTAGTTGCTGCAAAGATAGCAAGCTATTTTTGATAGAGGTTGCTGAGCGCATCCTCTAAACGTGTATATTTAAAAGAGAAGCCAGCCGCTAGAATTTTTTGTGCCGAGGTATTGGTGCTCATTGTAACTACACTGCTCATCTCTCCAAGAATAAATTCCAATACTTTTTCTGGTACATTTATAGGCCAGACAGGTCGGTTGAGTTGCTTTGCCAGTGTTTTGGTTAAAGTGGCATTCGTAACCGGGTAAGGGGCACAGGCATTGTATGCCCCCATCATGAGTGGGTTTTCAATAGCAAATACAAAAATCCGAACCAGGTCATCCAGGTGGATCCATGGAATCCATTGTTTGCCGCTGCCTAGTGGAGCGCCAACAAAGAAGCGGATCGGTTTTTCAAGAGATACCAAGGCGCCTTCATGTTTACCGAGTACAAAACCAATCCGGACTTTTACAACTTTAAGTCCCAGTGTTTTAAAATGATCGGCTTCATGTTCCCATAGCCCACAGCATTCTGCCAGGAAGCCAAAGCCTTTGTCGCTTTGTTCCGTTAAAATCTCGTCACCACTGTCTCCATAATAACCAATTGCGGAAGCGGATATAAACTGCGCTACCTGATGACTGATACGCTTCAGTGTGTTATATAATAAAGCGGCTGATTGAACCCGGCTGTCAATAATTTGTTGTTTGTGTTCTTTTGTCCATTTTTTGCCGGCTACATTTTCTCCCGCAAGGTGTACAACGGTATCTACACCCTCAAAGCATTTTTCGTCTATGGTCTGTTTAGCTATATCCCAAAGGTATACGGTAACGTTTTTAATGGTTGCAGGTTTGCGACTAAGAATGGAAATTTTGTGTCCTTCTTGTTGTAAAGCTTTGATGAGGCTTTTGCCAACCATGCCGGTTGCACCTGTAATTAAAATATGCCGTTTCATAAAGAGAATAACATTGTCTGTTGCTTTTGGTTCTTTGAATTTGCATTTTATTCCTTAGGTTTTTGTTTTGCTTATGTAAATATTACTTTAGGTATTAGTATGATGAAAAAAAATGCTATATTTTTGTTAAGTTAATCTCTTTGCATTTTAAGAATGTTGTTAACCCGGCGCTCGCTGAAGATAAAATATTAGACAAATGAAGCTTAAAAAAATATTGGTTTGGTTTAGAAATGATCTGCGCTTACATGATAATGAAATGTTGGTGGAGGCAATTGCTAAATCTGATTGTATTTTGCCGGTATATTTTTTCGATCCGCGGTATTTCGGGGCTGAAGAAAGCGCGGGGCTTACCGGCTCGTTAAAGACCAGTTTTTTATTGGAAAGTGTACAAGCCCTGCGCAATTCTTTTAGGCAGTATGGTGGTGATTTATTGGTAATACATGGTGAACCAGAAGCACATCTGGTGCGTTTGGTAGAGGAATTTGAAATTACGGAAGTGTACCACCATAGAGAAGTTGCGGCAAAGGAAACAGAGATTTCTGCTCATGCTGAAGACCTGCTGTGGAAAGTAAAGATCAATCTGAAACATTTTATAGGGCATACCCTTTATAATAAGGAGGACTTGCCATTTCCGATAAAAGACATTCCTAACGTATTTGCCCAGTTTAAGAAAAAAACAGAACGTGATGCTATTGTAAAGGCATGTTTTCCGGTGCCGGAAGAAATAAAGTTTGTTGAAAATGCGGAATGGGGCGAATTACCGCGCGCTGAAGATTTAGGGGCAGAAGTTCTTCCGTTTGTTGAAGATCGTGCCGCCGGCGGTGAGGCAGAAGGTATAAAACACCTGGATGCATTGCTGGAAGAGGGGGCGGCTTTAAATATTAAAAAAAGCAAATTGCCAATTAGTCAACCTGGATTTACCTCCAGGCTTTCTCCCTGGCTTGCCCTGGGCTGTTTATCGCCCAGAAAAGTATATTGGCAGGTTAAGGCTGCTGAAGCTAAACACGGTGCCAATCCAAATTTTAACCAATTGATTCTTGGTTTGTTATGGCGGGATTATTTCAGGTTTATGTTTAAAAAACATGGACAGTTGGCCAGTGAACTCGAATTGAACAAAGCTGATGTTAGTGCGCTTGCCAAGCAGGAAGAGGCCCAGCTTTATTTTAAAGCAGAGCTGGAACACTGGGGAAGTTAAGGGTCAGTTTCTTAAGACAAAAGAGGAAAAGGTAAGAAGGATATCCGATTTATTACTGTATGTTAGACAAAAAATTGTTTTTAAACAATATTGTTTAATGTTTGTTTTGTTGCTGTGAAAAAGTATTCAATTAGTGATATAGAAGGTCTTGTTGGTGTTAAAGCGCATACCATACGGGCATGGGAAGTTAGATATAACATTGTTCCGCCCAAAAGAACCCCCACCAATATCCGTTATTACGATGAAGAAGATTTAAAAATGCTGCTCAATATTGTGATGCTGAATGAGAATGGTTATAAAATCAGCCGCATTGCAAAGTTGAGTCATGAGCAGATTAAAAACCTGGTTTTACAGCTAAAAACCGATAGAAGTAATGACGCAGTTCAAATTTTGCAGCTCTCTACTGCCACACTAAATTACGATGAAATAGCTTTTTCGGAGATCCTTGCCGGTTGCATTGATGAAATGGGGCTAACTACTACGATGGACGTGGTTTTATACCCCTTTATGAAAAAGGTGGGTATGTTATGGCAAACAGGTACTATAAATCCATCACATGAACATTTTGCTTCTAATTTAATCCGCGACCGGATTATTGTAGAAATAGATAAGGTAGAGAAACCGGAGAAAGCCTCCCCAAAACGTTTCCTGTTGTTTTTGCCTGAGGCAGAAATGCACGAAACCGGATTGCTTTTTGCGCGCTACTTGCTAAAAAAATGCGGTCAGGATACCTTATATCTTGGGCAGGAAATTCCTTATACAGATCTTCAAAAGGTAATTTTATCTTATCAGCCCGACTATGCTTTTATTGTGCTGACCTCTTTAAACCTTGGAAAGGACATCAATAAAATTATCAGAAAGGTGATGGATAATCTGGATGTGCCATTGCTGGTAGCTGGAAGTTTAATATCGGAATTTGATATTCTTGTAAATGACAAGATGACACCATTGAAAAATGTGTGCGATATGGTGGATTTTCTGGAAGAAATATAAAGAAGTTTGCCTGTTTTATAAGGTAAAATCCTAATTTTGCCATACTTATAGCAATTCACAAATAATGGATAATTTATCTTATCTCAGCGGCGAAAGTGCCGGATACATCGATTCTTTATATCAATCATACAAAGAAGATCCTGGTTCAGTAGAATTTGGATGGCAGAAATTCTTTGAAGGTTTTGATTTCGGAACTACGCAAGGATCGGCTTCGGTTGCCGGTGAGACTCCTGAGCAATTTTTAAAAGAGGTTAGTGTACTGAACCTTATTGATGGCTACCGTTCTCGTGGTCACTTGTTTACCAAAACCAATCCTGTTAGGGAAAGACGTAAGCACAAGCCAACATTGGAGCTTTCCAATTTTAATTTGGGTAATGAAGATCTGGAGACTGTATTCAATTCTGGTATTGAACTGGGAATTGGTGCGGCTAAGCTGAAGGATATTGTTGCTTTTTTAGAGAAGACGTATTGCGGTTCTATTGGTGCGGAATATAAATTTCTACGTACTCCTGAAGTACTGAAATGGTTGGAAAGCAAAATGGAAAGTGCAAATAACACACCTTCCTTTTCTATTGATGAAAAAAAGAGAATTCTTAATAAGTTAAATGAGGCTGTAAGTTTTGAAAATTTTCTTGGAACTAAGTTTCTTGGACAGAAACGTTTTTCATTGGAAGGTGCTGAAGCTTTAATTCCGGCATTAGACTCTGTGATTGAAAAAGGTTCTGCACTTGGAATTGAAGAATTTGTGATTGGTATGGCACATAGGGGACGTTTAAACGTGCTGGCCAACATTATGCAAAAGACCTATAAAGATATTTTTGCCGAGTTTGAAGGTAAAGGTTACAGTGCTCAATCTCCTTTTGGGGGTGATGTGAAATACCATTTAGGGTATTCTACCGATATTACGACTAATGAAGGTAAAAATGTACACTTGAGCTTATGCCCTAATCCATCGCACCTGGAAACAGTGAACGGTGTGGTTGAAGGAATGACCAGGTCTAAAATTGATTTTAAATATGGTGGGGATAATGCCCGCATTGCACCAATCCTGATTCATGGGGATGCTTCTATTGCCGGACAGGGTATTGTGTATGAGGTGATCCAAATGGCTGGATTGGATGGCTACAAAACTGGTGGTACCATTCACCTTGTTATCAACAACCAGATTGGCTTTACCACCAATTATAAAGATGCACGTACCAGTACGTACTGTACTGATATTGCCAAAGTTACTTTATCGCCCGTTTTTCACGTAAACGGTGATGACGTAGAGGCGCTGGTATACGCCATTAACCTGGCCATGGAATACCGTCAGCGTTATAAAAATGACGTGTTTATTGATATTTTATGCTACAGAAGGTTTGGACACAACGAATCTGATGAGCCTAAATTTACACAGCCTTTATTGTATAAAACGATAGAGAAACATGCCAATCCAAGAGATTTATACATTCAGCAATTAATTGGTGAAGGTAAACTTGAAGCCAGTCTGGCTAAAGAAATGGAGAAAGCTTTCCGTAATATTTTACAGGAACGTTTAAATGAGGCTAAAGAAATTACTTCTACCTACCAGGATGTTAAATTTGGTGGTGCATGGTCTGAAATGAGGATTGCAACGGCAAAGGATTTTGAAGTTTCTCCTGATACTTCTGTAAATAAAGAAACCTTGCTAAGTGTAGCTCAGAAAATCAGTGCTTTGCCTGCAGATAAAAAATTCTTCAAGAAAATTGAGAAGTTGTTTGAAGAACGCAGTAAAATGGCCAATACTACATTTGTGTTTGACTGGGCAATGGGCGAGCAGCTGGCTTACGGAACTTTACTTGCTGAAGGTAAAAGGGTTCGTTTAAGTGGTCAGGATGTGGAACGTGGTACTTTCTCTCATCGTCATGCGGTATTGACACTTGAAGATTCTGAAGAAGAATATATCCCATTGGCAAATGTTGCAGAAAATCAGGCTCAGTTTGATATCTACAATTCTCACTTATCTGAATATGGTGTATTGGGTTTTGAATATGGTTATGCCATGGCCAATCCTAACGCCTTAACCATTTGGGAAGCACAATTTGGTGATTTCTTTAACGGTGCACAGATTGTGGTAGATCAGTATATCGCCAGTGCGGAGACAAAATGGCAAAGGGAAAATGGTTTGGTGATGCTGTTGCCTCATGGTTATGAGGGACAGGGACCTGAACATTCATCGGCCAGAATAGAGCGTTTTATGGAGCTTTGTGCGGATAACAATATGCAGGTAACCAACTGCAGTACACCTGCAAACTTTTTCCATGCCATCCGCAGACAGTTTAGCCGTGATTTTAGAAAACCATTAGTGGTATTTACCCCTAAGAGTTTATTGCGTCATCCTAAATGTATTTCTCCGATTGCTGAGTTTACATCTGGTAAATTCCAGGAAGTAATTGACGATGCAAATGTTAAGGCGGCAGATGTAACCAGGGTATTGTTTTGTACAGGTAAAATCTATTATGAACTGTTGGAGAAACAGCAGACTGATCAGATTAAGCATGTGGCAATTGTAAGGGTTGAGCAATTGTACCCTACGCCTTTTGCACAAATGGAAGCCGTTTATAAAAAATATAAAAAGGCTGATGAGGCCATCTGGGTACAGGAAGAGCCGGAAAATATGGGTGCCTGGCCATATTTGTTGCGTAAAACAAGGAAAACCTTCTTTAAAGATATTGAGGTGATTTCCAGAAAAGAGAGTAGTAGTACTGCTTCTGGTTTTGCAAAACAACATGCTGATCAGCAAGCCTATATTTTAGCTAAATCTTTTGAAGAAAGGGTAACTGAAACCGAACAGAAAATAGCTAAAAAAACAGTTAATAAAGTAAAAGAGTATAACGTAGATTAGAAAATAAAATACATCAGTTATGAGTATAGAAATTAAAGTTCCGCCAGTAGGAGAATCAATTACAGAAGTTGTATTATCCCGTTGGGTAAAAAATGATGGCGAGGCAGTTGAAATGGATGAGGTTATTGCTGAGCTGGAATCAGATAAAGCCACATTTGAACTGACTGCTGAACAAGCTGGAACTTTGAAAACAGTTGCTGCTGAAGGTGATACTTTAGCCATTGGTGCTGTAGTTTGTAAAATAGAAGATGGTGGTGCAGCTGCACCTAAAGCCGAAGCTGCTGCTGCTCCTGCAGCTGAAGAAAAACCTGCGGCAGTTGCGGATAAACAATCTGCTCCGGTAGCGGAAAGCAAAGACAGTTATGCAACTGGTACGCCTTCACCTTCGGCAGGAAAAATTCTTGCAGAAAAAGGCGTAGATGCTGCAGCTGTTAAAGGTTCAGGCGTTGACGGGAGAATTACCAAGGAAGATGCATTAAATGCATCGGCTGCTGCTCCAAAACCTGCTGCTGCGGCTCCTGCTAAAGCGGAAAGTCCTGCTCCTGTAGCTGGTGCAAGAAGCGAACGCAGACAGAAAATGACGCCTTTGCGTAAAACTGTAGCTAAACGTTTGGTAGCTGTTAAAAATGAAACAGCCATGCTAACTACTTTTAATGAAGTTAACATGAAACCAATCATGGATCTGCGCGGTAAATACAAAGATCAGTTTAAAGAAAAATATGGCGTAGGCTTGGGCTTTATGAGTTTCTTTACCAAAGCGGTATGTGAAGCGCTTAAAGATTTCCCTGCGGTAAATGCACGTATTGACGGCGAAGAATTGGTATACAATGATTTTGTAGATGTTTCTATCGCAGTATCTGCACCAAAAGGTTTGGTTGTTCCGATCATTCGTAATGCAGAAAGTCTTTCTTTAGCTCAAATCGAAAAAACAGTAATTGAACTGGCTACTAAAGCCCGTGATAGTAAATTGACTATCGATGAAATGACCGGCGGAACTTTTACCATCACCAATGGTGGTGTATTTGGCTCTATGATGTCTACACCAATTATCAATGCACCACAGTCTGCCATTTTGGGAATGCACAACATTATTGAGCGTCCTATTGCAGAGAAAGGTGAAGTTGTGGTTCGTCCGATGATGTATTTGGCATTGTCTTACGATCACCGCATTATTGACGGCAGGGAATCTGTAGGTTTCCTTGTTCGCGTAAAACAACTGTTGGAAGACCCAGCACGTTTGCTGTTAGGCGTTTAATCTTTTTAGTATACAGGAGCCCGCTGATTAATTTTAGCGGGCTTTTTTATGCGCTGTATTTACCGTATGTCATTTAATTGTGGTTAAACGATTAATATTGATGTTGTAACAAATATTTGTTTTTTATTGTGTTATTTTTGCCGCGTGAAGAAAGTTTACTTAGTATTCTTTTTGCTGGCATTTGGCAAAAAGTTAAGCGCACAAGACAATACTGGCGCATCAGCAGGACAGGTTAAAATAGGGAAAAGCTTGTTCGGAAATGAAGTAAAACGGAACTTCTCCCGGAAAGGTGACTTCTATTTTCACTGGGGTTATAACCATTCCTGGTATGGTAAAAGCGACATTAAGTTTACAGGTCCGGGTTATGACTTTACTTTGAAAAGCGTAACGGCCCAGGACAGGCAGTCGCCATTAAGCTGGGACTATCTAAATCCTACGCTAATTTCTATTCCTCAATACAACATCCGCGTTGGGTATTTTTTTGCAGATAATTATAGTGTTTCCATTGGCTGGGACCACATGAAATACGTAGTAGATATTCCGCAAACTGTAGCCATTACCGGTACCATTGGTGCGCAAATTTCAGAGCCTTCTGTTTCAACAGGTGCTTATGCCGGTACTTATAACGGGCAAATGATTAACCTTACGCCCGATGTACTTACTTACGAACATACAGATGGTTTTAATTATGCCAATATAGAATTTGAAAGGCATGATGATATCTGGGTAGCGCCTTCAAGAAAAACTTCATTGACTATGGAGACAGGTCTTGGTGGGGGGATGTTGGTTCCCCGCTCTGATGTACGTCTTTTTAACCAGGGCAGGAACAATCACTGGAATGTTTCCGGATATGGGTTTTCTGCTAAAGCTGGTCTCAAGTTCTACATTACTAAAGGCTTTTATGTCCAAAACACCACCAAAATTGGTGCTACCAACTTGAAAAACGTACATACTACAGGAAACGATAAACTAGAAAAAGCAAGCCAGAAAATCAATTTTGTAGAGAACCTTTGGGTGATTGGTTTTCAGTTTTAATCCTTTTTTACTTGTAAACCGGAGCAGCAGCCTGATACAAGTATTGCTTGAAAACCGTACTCAGGTCTAAGCCACTCTGCTGACTGAGGTATTGCTCAATTTCTTTTCCGGTTACCGTTTTATGGTAAAACTTTTTGTTCATGCCTCTTAAAATGCTGCGAAATTTCTCGTCGTCATTCATGAGCTGACGGATGTGGTAAATCATATTGGCACCTTTATAATACATATCGCCAGAGCCTTCCTTGTTTACCTCTCTGGGGCCAATAATGGGTTTATCGTTCTGTATATTTCTCCGAATTCCCGTTACGTAATCTGTACCTGCTTTTTTGCCGTACTGGCACTCTACAAACAAGGCTTCAGAATAAGTTGTAAAGGCTTCATGCACCCACATGTCGGCAATGTCTTTAGTGGTAATGTTGTTGCCAAACCATTCATGACCGCTTTCATGTATGGTAATGAAATCAAACTTTTGGCCCCAGCCTGTTCCTGACAAGTCAGACCCTAAATATCCTTTTTTAAATTCATTACCATAAGCGATGGCGCTTTGATGCTCCATGCCCAGGTGAGGTGCCTGAACCAGTTTATAACCATCTTCATAAAAAGGGTAGGGGCCAAACCAATGTTCAAAACATTTAAGCATAGGCTTTACATCCGCGTCCCAATGCGGGCGTGCTTTTGCACTATCTGCAGTTAATGACCAATAATCAATAGACAGTTGTCCTTTTTCTCCGGTATAGTTGTCTGTCCAATGTGCATAATCACCTATGTAAAACGTAACATCATAGTTATTGATAGGATTGGCTACAAACCAATTGTATTGGGTGTATCCTGTCGGTTTAGCTTGTACAGACCTTAGTCTTCCGTTAGAAATTTCTTTTAATCCATTGGGGATGCTAATGCTGATTAGCATGCTGTCTACTTCATCACTTTGATGGTCTTTATTGGGCCACCAGCTGCTGGCACCCAAACCCTGGCAGGCTACGGAAACCCAGGGTTTTCCGTTTTTGTCTTTTTTAAAAATGAAGCCACCATCCCAGGGCGGGTTGTTGGCTATCACAGGTCTTCCGGAATAGTAAACCGTAAATTTATCTTTAGTACCCTTTTTGATGGGCTTTGGGAAATTGATAAATACCGCATTAAATTCCCGGCTAAAAGGAACTTCCTCTCCTTTATAAATTACCTTATCTACCTTTAAGTTGCTAAAGAGATCAAACTGCAGTTTGCTGAAATTTTGTGTGGCTGTGAAAACAAACTCATTACTGCCGCCGATGAGTTTCTGATCAATGTCAATTTTCACGTCTAAATGGTAATAATTGATGTCATAACAAGTTCTTAAGGGGCTAAGCATTCCTCTTAAAGTATCAGCACGGGTATATTGATTTTTAGGGCTTATCAGCTGTGCTTTTGATAAGGAGGCCAGTGACATTAAAATAAGGAAACTGTAAATAAATGATTTCATCTGTGTAAAATTGTTTTTAGGCTGATGGCTCAGCTTCTTATTTAAGAATTGTTAAAGTAAGAGAGGAGGCATTTGAACGGTCATGAAAAATCCGGTGTGTTGCTTTTTGAAAATCACCTGGGTCTGCCTGGTAAATGTCCATAAATTTCTGCGGGTTTCTGTCCGCAATAGGAAACCATGAATTTTGGATCTGAACCATCATGCGGTGGCCCTTTTTAAAGGTATGGGCAACATCGGGTAGTGCGTAGTTTATATTTGTGATTTCTCCCGGAACAATAGGTTCTGGTTTTTCAAAACTATTGCGGTATTTTCCACGCATAATTTCTGCACGAACCAACATCTCATATCCTCCCATAATTATATTGTTTGGATTTGGGGTAGGGTTCGGGGCATCTTCCGGGTAAACGTCTATGAGTTTAACTACATAATCTGCGTCAGATCCTGTAGTAGATACAACCAGGTTTGCAAGTACTGGTCCAGTAAGGGTGATGTCTTCTGCTAATGCTTCAGTTTGATAGACTTTAACATCAGGTCTTTGTGCTGCAAAACGCTGGTCATCTATCATATACTCCCGTGATCTCTTTGCCTGCACTCCATTTTGATAAGGTACAGGACTGTTGGGGTCGCTCACATACTCATCCCAGCTGTCTGTTCTTTGTACTTTTTCAAAACTTAGCCTTCCGTTAGGTTGGAGATATAATGTTTTAAGCATGGTCTCTTTTGGCGGCCAGGCACTAAATTTTTTCCATTCGTTGCTGCCGGTTACAAAAACATTAGCTTCCGCCACATTAAAATCTGTATTGCTTTTGAGGTAGTGTTTGAAAAAAGGCAACTCAAAATTTTCCTGGTAATAAGTGCTCGTAGGCTGACCGAATTCTATGTCACCGAATTTACTTCCCGCACTCCGTACCCAGCCTCCATGAAACCAGGGGCCCGCAACTAAAATATTGTTTGCTGAGGGATTTTGTTTTTCTATGGCTTTGTAGGTAGCAAAAGTTCCATAGGCATCTTCTGCATCAAAGAAGCCACCCACTACCATTACAGCAGGTTTAACATTTGTAAGGTGTGGCAGTATTGTTCTGGCTTTCCAAAAGGTATCCAGATTAGGATGTTTAAATAAGTTGTTCCAAAACCTAATACTGTCTGCCAGGTATTTTTCCTTCAGGTTTTTAACGGAACCTGTTTCAAGATAAAAACGATAGCTATCCTGTATAGGAAACCGGAAACTATTAGGTCCTTTTTCTGGCGTAATTGGTTTAGGTCTTGGCACCCCAAAAGTGGTCATGAAACTGAATGCATCCATTGCAAATAAAACACCATTGTGATGAAAATCATCTCCAATAAACCAGTCTGTAACGGGTGCTTGCGGAGACACCGCTTTTAAGGCAGGATGTGCAGCTGGCAAAGATGTGGTAGCATAAAAGCCAGGATAAGATATGCCATAAATCCCTGCTTTACCATTGTTGTTTTTGACATTTTTAACCAGCCAATCAATCGTGTCATAAGTGTCGGTACTCTCGTCTATATCTTTTTTGCTTCTTTTATTAACAACCTGTGGCCTGATGTCATCAAAAGTGCCCTCGCTCATCCAGCGGCCCCTCACATCCTGGTAAACGAAAATGAATCCTTCCCTCATCATAGCTGGGAAATTTCCAAGACTGGTTTTATACTTATCTTCACCGTAAGGGGCAACGGTATATGGGGTTCGGTTAATTAATAAAGGGTATTTTTTTGTTTGGTCTTTTGGGATGTAAATAGAGGTAAACAATTTTACACCATCGCGCATGGGAATGCTGCGTTCAATTTTAGTGTAGTTTTCGCGTACAAAAACTGAATCTGTATTTTGTGCATAAGAAGGCAATTGAGTACTCAATAGTAAAAGTGCCAATAGGGATTTAAGGTGAAGCATGAAGCTGAAATATTAAGCCTTAAACTTACAAAAAATTAAAAATCTTTGATATCATTTGTACCTTTGAAATTTACATGAACACCAAGCGATGCCTGAGCAAAAATTCAGTGTTACTTACTTCTGGTCTTTAATTCCTCCAAGGCTGCTTGCACTAATTAAGTTTGGTATTACAGGTACGTCTGGCCTGATCGTAGATTTTTGTCTTACCTGGCTTTTTAAAGACGAATTCCATGTGAATAAATTTGTAGCCAACGCTATTGGTTTTACTGCTGCTGTGGTTAGCAACTACTTCATCAACAGACTTTGGACCTTTAAAGATAAGAAAGCCGGTATTGGCAAACAGCTCAGCGCTTTTATCGTGGTTTCGCTGATTGGCTTGCTGCTAAATTCCGGTATCATCTATGTGCTGGATAACTTGTTGCTGCTCAATTTTTACCTAAGTAAGGCCATTGCTGTGCTGCTGGTTTTCTTTTGGAACTTTAGCGCCAACTATTTCTTTGTTTTTAAAGCGGAGAAGGAAGTCCGAATACCTTAATAGTCCATTTTTTTGTCATAAACACCTGATAAGATGTCCTATTTCTATATAGGTTTTACTAACTTTGTGGCACAAAAAAACTCTTAGAATATGCAATACGATGTCGTTGTGATAGGTTCTGGTCCTGGTGGTTATGTTGGCGCAATAAGATGTGCTCAATTAGGCTTAAAAACAGCTGTTATAGAAAAGTATAAGACTTATGGCGGTACCTGCTTAAATGTAGGTTGTATCCCCTCTAAAGCCCTGTTGGATTCTTCAGAGCATTACCATAATGCTGCCCATACTTTTACTACCCATGGTATAGACCTTAAAGGTTTAAAAGTAAATATGCCGCAAATGATTGCGCGCAAAAATGATGTTGTGGCACAAAATACTGCCGGAATTACATATTTGTTTAAGAAAAATAAGATTGATGCTTTTGAAGGTGTGGGGTCTTTTGTTGATAAAAATACGGTTAAGATTACTAAGGCTGATGGCAGTACGGAAACCATCACCACAAAAAATGTAATTATCGCTTCGGGTTCTAAACCTACTGCGCTTCCTTTTTTACCTATTGATAAAAAAAGAATTATCACCTCTACTGAAGCCTTAAATATTACTGAAGTGCCAAAAAGCATGGTGGTTATTGGCGGTGGTGTTATTGGTTTGGAGCTGGGTTCTGTATACGCACGTTTGGGAACTAAAGTTTCTGTAGTTGAATTTTTACCATCTATCATTGCTACAATGGATGCTGGTTTGGGTAAAGAATTACAGCGTGTGCTTAAGAAATCTTTGGGCATGGAGTTTTACATGAACCATAAAGTTACAGGTGCAACTACAAAAGGTAAATCAGTAACGGTTACTGCAGAAAATGCTAAAGGTGAGCAAGTAAGTTTAGAGGCAGATTACTGCATTGTTGCTGTAGGTCGTACGGCTTATACTGCTGGCTTAGGCTTAGAAAATATTGGTATTGTTACTGAAGAGCGCGGGGGTAAAATTCCGGTAAATGATCATTTAGAAACTACAGTACCTGGTGTGTATGCTATTGGCGATGTGATTAAAGGTGCTATGCTTGCGCACAAGGCAGAAGATGAGGGTATTTATGTTGCGGAACGTATTGTTGGTCAGAAGCCACACATCAATTACAATTTAATTCCGGGTGTGGTCTATACCTGGCCTGAAGTTGCTGCAGTAGGTTTTACTGAAGAGCAGTTGAAAGCTGCCGGAACTGCTTACAAAGCGGGCTCTTTCCCTTTCAAAGCCAGTGGTCGTGCAAAAGCCAGTATGGATACCGATGGTTTTGTGAAAGTATTGGCTGATGCTAAAACTGACGAAGTGTTGGGGGTACACATTATTGGTCCGCGTGCAGCTGATATGATTGCTGAGGCTGTTGTAGCTATGGAATTCCGCGCATCTGCAGAAGATATTGCCAGGATTTGTCATGCACACCCTACTTATACTGAAGCCTTGAAAGAAGCAGCTATGGCTGCTACTGATAACAGAGCTATCCATATTTAAACCCCTGCAGGCTTTTTTAAGCCTGCTTAAAATTTATTAATTTGACGAGTCTAAATCGTATGCGTTTGGCGGTGTCCCTGTTCTATTTTGGACAGGGACTTTGTTTTGCCTCCTGGGCAAGCCGTATCCCCGACCTGAAACACACTTTAAATTTATCTGATGCCCAATTGGGTAGTATCTTGTTGGCTTTGCCTATGGGGCAGTTGTTAACCATGCCGCTGTCTGGCAGACTGGTAACCGCCCTGGGCAGTCGTACTATGCTGGTTGCTACGGCTCCTTTGTATGCACTTGCGCTAACCAATATGGGCCTGGCTACTACTGGCTGGCATTTGTTTTTTGCTTTGTTTCTGTTTGGTGTTGTAGGTAATATGTGCAATCTGGCTTTAAATACTCAAGCTGTTGCTGCAGAGCAAACCTACGGCAAACCCATTATGACTTCTTTTCATGGTGCATGGAGTTTGGGCGGTTTTAGTGGTGCGTTACTGGGTTTATTGCTAATTAACTTCCATCAAAGTCCGTATGCTCATTTCTGGATCATTGCAGTCGGGGTTTTGTTACACATCCTTGTCAATTATCGTTTTTTGATACCTGGGCAAAAAATAGCCGCTAAGAAAGAAAAAGGCAAGTTATTTGTACTGCCTTCTGGCCCATTGGTGCAACTGGGTATCATCGGTTTCTGTAGTATGGCTACAGAAGGGGCGATGTTTGACTGGAGCGGGGTTTACTTTAAAGAGATTGTAATGGCACCTTCTGCTTATGTGGTGCTTGGTTACACCTCATTTATGATTATGATGGCTACCGGCAGGTTTTTGGGTGATAGAATGATTCAAAAATTTGGACGTAAGCGCTGGCTGCAAATTAGCGGCATCATGGTCTTTACAGGTATGTTTACCTCTGTACTGTTCCCTTTTTTAATTCCGGCTACTATTGGTTTTATGCTGGTAGGTGTGGGCGTTTCTGGAATTGTACCCATGTTGTATACTATTGCGGGTAATAACAAAACAATAGCTCCGGGAATGGCTTTAGCTATGGTTTCTGGGGTAAGTTATTTCGGTTTCCTTTTGGGACCTCCATTAATTGGTTATATTTCTGCACTTTCTAGTTTAAGGTATTCTTATGCCATTATAGGATGTTTTGGGTTTTTTATCACCATGATTGTAGCTAAGATTAAAGCCATTCAATAACACCCTGCAGTAATGATTGAGCATAAAAAAAGCAGCGCCATTAGACGCTGCTTTTTTTATGCTCATAAAGAATTAAATATGGTTACCACCCTCAAGGTCATATTCATGAACCTCTTTGTGGTCATATGGTTCTACCATCAGCTCTTCTACTGTTTTGCCTGGCTTATTGAAACCAAAGTAGTCTAACAGATTGTCAAACACCTGATACATTACCGGAACCACAATCAGGGTTAGGAATAATGAACTGGTTAATCCACCAATAATTACCCAGGCCAATCCGTTTTTCCATTCTGCACCTGCTCCACTTGCCAGGGCAATAGGAAGCATACCAATTACCATGGCAATGGTGGTCATCAAAATTGGACGTAAACGTGCATGATTAGCTAGAATTAGTGCTTCATGTGTAGTCTTTCCTTCTTTCTTCATCTGGTTGGTAAAATCTACCAGGATAATCGCATTCTTTGCCACCAAACCAATCAGCATGATTAAACCTAATATGGTAAAGATACCCAACGACTGGTTAGCTAATGCAAGGGCTAATAAAGCACCTATGATAGATAAAGGAATGGAGAACATTACCACCAACGGATAAATAAAGCTGTCATACAAGGCAACCATAATCAGGTAAACCAGGATGATGGATGACAATAAAGCGATGCCTAAGGTTCCAAAACCTTCACTTTGATTTTCCTGGTCACCACCCCATACATAACTTACACCCAGAGGCCGTTTCAATTTGCCTGATTCTTCAAGTGATTTCAGTTTATCTTCAAAATCTGATACAACCGTACCTGTAGGGCGACCAATGGATTGTGCTTTTACAGTTACAGAGGTGCTTTTGTCTTTACGTTCCAGCTGACTAGGGCCTGCGCCTTCTTTAATGTCTGCAAACTGCGATAGTTTAACTTGCTCGCCGTTGGTATTAATAAAGATCAGGTTTCTTACGTCGTCAATGTTTTTACGATTAAAAGCCTGGTACCTGATGTTGATGTCGTATTCGTATTCGCCTTTACGGAATTTACCGTCGGTATTTCCGCTAAATGCAGTTTGCATGGTAGAACCTACAGTTTGCAAAGTAAGACCTAAAGCAGCCATTTTATCACGGTCTACCTGTACGTTAATCTCCGGGCTACCTTTTTCTACAGATAGTTTTGTTTCGGCGGCACCTTCAATTCCGGCCAGTACTTCTTTAGCTGCTTCGGCATATTTTAAGGCGCTATCCAAATCTGCACCGGTTACCACCAGCTGGATCGGCGCATTTTCTGCGATACCCAAAATACTGATTGGCACCGTCTTTACGTTTGCACCAACTAAATATTTTGCCAGTTCGCGACTCACTTTAGTGGCATAAATGCTCGATTCTTCTCTTTTGCTGCGGTCTACCAGCTTAACATTAATCTCTGCCTTGTATGCCGTAGCTTGCGTACCACCCATATCACCGCTGGCCTGTCCAACAGTGGTAATCATTTGGGTAATCTCTTTTTTAGTGGCCAAAAACTCTTCTGCTTTTTGAGTATACTGGTTCATTTTCTCTATAGAGGCATCTTTAGGCAATTCAATTTGCACTAAAAATTCACCTTTATCACTTTTAGGGAAAAATTCCGTACCAATAAAACCACCTATAGTTAATCCGCATGAACTGATCAACAGCATAAATACACCTATAACAGTAATTGCTTTATGGCGCAGCGTCCATTCTAAGATACCTGTAATCCAAACGGTAAATTTGTGCAGTTGCTTCTCAAACCATAAAATGAAACGGCCAAATACGTTTTTACCTTCTATTTTCTCTAACTTTCCAAAGCGTGAAGACAATAGGGGTACAATGGTAAATGAAGCTACCAATGACAAAAGGGTAGCAATGATAACCACTACGCAAAATTGGCGAAGGATGTTGGATACTAATCCTGTACTAACTGCAATTGGGAAGAATACTACCACAATTACCAATGTAATGGAAACTACGGTGAAACCAATTTCGCTTGTTGCATCGTAAGCCGCACGTACACGGTTTTTACCCATCTCCATGTGTCGGTAAATGTTTTCCAGTACCACAATCGCATCATCCACCAGGATCCCTACCACTAATGATAAGCCCAACAGGGACATCAGGTTTAAGGTATAACCAAATAAACTGATTCCAATAAAGGTTGCAATTAACGAGGCGGGAATGGATACCATTACAATGGCCGCATTACGTAAACTGTGCAGGAAGAAAAGCATTACAAAAGCTACGAGTACAATAGCCAACAGTAAATCGTGGATTACCGCATCTGCAGATTCTAAGGTAAAAATGGAACTGTCGTTTACAATTTTGATGTTCAAATCATTGGCTTTGTAATCTGTCATCAAGGTTGCAATCACTTTATGCATTTGTTTACTTACCTCCACCGCATTTGCATCAGTTTGCTTCACAATCTGAATGGCGATTGCACCGTTTCTATCAATACGGGCAATTTTCTCCACTTCTTTTTGCGTATCCTGAACATCGGCAACGTCACTCAAACGGATTTGCGCACCTGTTTTGCTGGTAGAAACCACCAGGTTTCTAAGTTCATTTACATCTTTATATTTACCAGATAAACGAATTAAGATGTCTTCGTTGTTGGTTTTAACACTTCCTGTAGGGAAGTCCAGATTGGAGGTTAAAATAGCCTGCTGAATTTGAGGAACTGATAAGCCATAACCTTGTATTTTATCAGCATCTAAACCTACCTCAATTTCACGTTCCTGCCCGCCTACAAGTGTAACCTGAGCAACACCAGAAACCCTGGAAAGTACCGGGGCAATTCGTTTATCAATCAGGTCGTAAAAAGTAGCATCATCCATCTTTGCCGAAGCAGACATGGTAATTACCGGAAGATCATCCAATGAAAACTTGTTTAATGATGGTGCTTTTACCTCCTCCGGCAGATCTGCCAAAATTGCATTGATTTTACGTTGGGCATCATTCAATGACAAATCTACATTGGCCTTGTCGGTAAGCGTTACCGTTACTACGGATAAGCTTTCGTACGAGACAGAGTTAATTTTCTTTACGTTCTCCAATGAGGATACCGCATCCTCAATTTTCTTGGTCACCGTATTTTCTACCTCATTTGGCGAAGCTCCCGGATAAATGGTAGAGATGGAGACTACATTATTTGAGAATTTGGGCAAAAGCTCATAACTCAGGGAAAAGTAGCTCAATAGTCCCATTAGTGTTAATGCGGTAAAAACCACAATAACCAGGCTGGGACGCTTTATGGATATTTCTGTTAGTATCATAATGTGTTATTTTACCGGTGTAACGGCGCTGCCGTCTACCAGGTTAATTTGTCCGCTTGTAATTACAGTTTCGCCTTCTTGCAGGCCGTCAATGATTTCTACGTTTTCGCCCAGGATTCTTCCTGCAATTACTTTACGAAGTTTCGCTTTATTGCCATCTGCCAATACAAATACCTGGTTGCTGCTCACACTACCCACAAAAGAACCGCGTGGAATAGTCAACAAAGGCGCTTGTTTAGGGAATTTAAAGATGGCAGTTCCATACATGCCAGCTTTGATGTCGTGTTTGCCATTGTTGGCTACCAAAATTTCTACAGGGAAATTTAATGAGGCATCTGCTTTTGCTGCAATAAAAGTAATTTTTCCTGTGTAGTCATCGGCAGGGAAAACATTTGATTTAAGCTGCACAGCATCGCCGATTTTTAAGTTGGCCACCTGGTTTTCATTTACATTTACTTTCAGCTTTAGCTTTGATACATCAACCAGTTCAAACATCTTTGTGCCCTGGGTATTCACAAAAGCACCCACTTCAATGTATCTTTTGTTAACAATTCCGTTGATTGGAGATTTGATATTGGCGTCGCTAACACGGCGTGCAGAACTTTGTAGCCTTAAACGTGCATTTCTAGTCGCTAGTTTAGCCTGATCCAATTGCTGCTGGGTAACCCCGCCAGTGGCAAAAGAACTTGCATACCTTGCTTCATCCCTTATTGCATTATCAAGGGTTGCCTGTGCAGTTTCTTTATCCGTATTGATAATCTCTGCATCAATCCTCGCCAGCACCTGTCCTTTACTCACGCGGTCGCCTTCGTCTACAAATATTTTACTTACACGGCCGGCATTTTCAGAAAGGAAATCCAATTCCTGGTTTGCCGCAAAAACACCGTTTACGCTGAAATCAAGATCAACAGCTTCTTTTTTGATGGATGCAGTACGTACGCTGACAGCACCACTTCCCTGAGCCACGATTGCAGTTTTTTCTGCGTTCTTCTTCTTATTGTTGGTCAGTACATATGCAATTACTCCTCCAGTAACAGCAATTACCAGGATTGCTATGATTATTTTTTTCATCTGTTTATAGTTTGTTTTTTATTTGTGATGAAGCTATTATGATCTTAATCATTCGAAGTGTGATTTTGAAAGATCATGATGGTTTCATTGTAATAGTGATTTTATATTTCCGTTAGATTTGATGAGTTGTATTTCGGCAATTTTGTAATTAAGTAAAGCCTGTGTGTAGCTATTCTGAGCTGAGGTTAAAGCATTCTCTGTATCTAAAAGGTCGGTTAAAGTTGCCAAACCATTGTTGTAATTGTTTTGGGTGCTTGTATAAATCTCTTGTGCCAAATCTGCATTTTTACGCTGTGCATTAATTGTATTCAAGTTATTGCGTAGCTGTATTTTTGCATTTTCATAAGCCAGATTTAAAGCATTATTAGTATTGGAACGATCTTCGTCGGCTTTTTTAATGTCTACATCTGCCTGACGAATTTTAGAACGTGTTAAAAAGCCATTGAATATCGGTACCCGAAGCGTTAACCCAATTGCTGATGCTCCGTAACCTACTGACAGTGGGCCGGACCCAATAAAATCAAATTTATCACCTTGAGAGGCATAGGTATAGTTAGCAGATAATGCTAGTGTTGGATAATATTCTGATACATAAGCTTTGCGTTGTAATTCCAGTAATTTCCTGTTGATATCCAATATTTTAATTTCGGTCCTATTGCTAAAAGACAATGAACTGGCTAATTCCGGCAGTTGTCTTACTTGAGTCAGCTCGGCAGCTGGCAGAGAAATAATTGTACTTACCGGCATTCCCATGGCATACTTTAACTGGTTTTCTAACAATGTAATTGCATTTAATGTTTGCTCGCGCTGTGTGGTTAGGTTAGTCATGTTAACGCTAATCCTGTCTACATCAATTTTCCTTGCTAAACCATTTTTATACTGGTTTGCTATAATTTTTTCAACAATACCTACATTTTTAATGTTGGTGTCAATAACATTCAATTGTTGCCTATTTACTAAAACCTGATAATAGTTATTGGCTACCATTTCAATGGTTTGTTCTTCGGTATATTGCGAATTTAAATTATAGTAAATCTCACTGGATTTAGCCGCCTGCAAGCCTGTGAAAACTTGTTGGTTAAATAGTTGCTGTGACAATTGTACACCTGAGTTAGAACTCCATTTGTTGCCAATCTGAACGGCATTTCCTGCAAATATAAGTTGCCCAATTACCGGGTTGTAGTTGAGGCCAGCTGTTCCGGTTAGCTGCGGCAAAGCTTGTGACCTCACTTCTTCAACTTTGTATCTGCCTTTTTCTATATCCAGTTTCGCTTTACGTACTTCATTGTTATTTTGCACTGCATAATTCAATGCCTCCTTCAATGTAAGCGTTTGCTGCGCATACGTGAAATTTGACAACATCAAACCCAGCAGCAACAGCGGGATCAATTTCATCGGTTTATTTTTACTCTCCATTCTGTTTTAATTTGTGGTCTTTACTTTCTTAGTCCTTTGATAAATATTTTGGAAAGGCTAAGCTGCCTTTCCAGTATGTTTTTGAGTTCCTTTTTGCTTGGAAAGAGCTCTTTATTTCCATGCATAATGCAGAGGGACGTAATTCCCATTAAACTGCTAATGTACAGATCTGCAATTTTATAAGCGTCGTCAAGTTCTATGCCTTGATGATCTGCCGCATACTGAAATATCTCTGCATGAAACCGCAGGTCTTCCCCTTTCCGGGTCATCACATAGTTTTTGATTTCATCTGAATTCA
The DNA here is from genome assembly GCF_020991475.1 of Pedobacter sp. MC2016-14. Classification (NCBI taxonomy): domain Bacteria; kingdom Pseudomonadati; phylum Bacteroidota; class Sphingobacteriia; order Sphingobacteriales; family Sphingobacteriaceae; genus Pedobacter; species Pedobacter sp. MC2016-14. The sequence continues at coordinate 157,775 of NZ_JAJMPA010000001.1, read as the reverse complement.
ATGTTGCGTCATTACTGCCGCTTGATAAGTGTAGCATATAATATTTCTGAAAAAAGCGGTGTCTGATTTCAATGAAATTATTAAGTGTTGTATCAAGGGGAGCGCCTTCTTTGTAATCTTTTTTTAGTGCTTCAAAATAATCAGTGAAAATTCTTTCCACTACCCCCAAAATTAAACTGCTTTTGTCGGGGAAATAATAATATAACGAAGGTTTAGAAACTGACAGGTCATCTGCAATTTCATTCATCGTTGTTTTATTGATGCCAAAATGCATAAATCGTTTTATAGCACCATCAATAATACTTTCTCTTTTTTTATCTGTCTCTACCATTCTACCTTTTTACTTTCTGACTTTTTTATTGATAAGGTCAAAAGTACAGCTAAGACAAACTACTAAAGAAGCAATCTAATAATACGTTATTAATGTGACAAAAATATGACTTTATATTTTGTTTTTTAAGCCTGAAAGAAAAATGTTAGCAAATTTTTGTTCTTTTATAAAGATCATTTTAAACTGGTCTTTGCCAGGAAATATGTTTCTGTCTTTATTTAAGATGTTGAAATGCAGCCCTGCCAATGCTTCGATAAATATTTCTGTAGTAATTATGGGGTCGTCAAGGTAGAATTCGTGGTTTTCTGTGCCTTTGATGAGTAATCCGGAGATGATTTTCAACTCAAATGCTCTTGCTATATTAAACTTTTCTTGCAAGCCTTCTGGTAATTCAGGTCCGGCATTTTTAGCATATTCCATTAAATTATAATACTTCTGGATATAGGCTTGTCTTTTTTGAAGTAACGTAAGAATGGCTTCTGTACAGGTCTCTGCTTTTTCAACAGATTTTAAAATGTCTTTGCTGATGGCGTGCATAAGGTGTTCAATTACACTTACGTACAAGCTCAGTTTGTCTGGGAAATAATAGTATAAGAGTGCTTTAGAGAAGGCAATGTCTTTCGCTATTTCCGTCATGGTTGTTTTTGCCAATCCATAATGGGCGAATCTTTTTAAAGCAGCATTGATAATTAAAAGTCTTTTTTTATCCTGATTTTCCATAAAGTTCATTTCTTCCTTGCGTCATTGGCAAAGGAGACTGCTTAAATAAACAGAATTGTAAATATGCAATTTTTTTGAGTATTTAAATTAACATCATTTATGGTCGGCGGTGCTAATCATTCCCGATTTACTGGATTACTTCTTTACATTTGCAGCAAATAAATCCTAAAACAATATGTATCTACTTCGGGAAAACTTCTCTTTAAAAGCATATAATACTTTTGGCATCGACGTTAAAGCACGGTTTTTTGCTGAAATATTTACGGAAGATGACCTGGTGGAGCTAAGTGCCCAGTCTGTTTTTAAGGAAAATAAACTGCTGGTTTTAGGTGGTGGAAGTAATATGCTTTTTACCGAAGATTATATGGGCTTGGTACTGAAGGTGAGTATTCCGGGTATAACCTCACAAGTTTCAGATCATGTTGTTGCTGTTACTGCGGGTGCCGGTGTGGTTTGGAATGATCTTGTGCAGTATTGTGTGCGCAATGGATATGCTGGTATGGAAAACCTGAGCCTGATACCCGGTACTGTAGGTGCATCACCGATCCAGAATATTGGCGCTTACGGTGTAGAGTTAAAAGATGTCTTTGAATCCTGTAGGGCTTTTCATATCCCCACAGGGAAAATTGAAAAGTTTGATTATGCTGCTTGTCATTTTGCCTACCGTGAAAGCGTGTTTAAGCATGAGCTTAAAGGGCAGTATATCATTACAGAGGTAAGTTTTAAATTGGCTACTGAAGCTAAAATCAATACACAATATGGTGCTATTCAACAGCTGCTTACTGAAAGGGGGATTGTTCATCCTAATATTGCTGATATTTCGGCAATTGTTTCAGAAATCAGGGTTAGTAAATTGCCAGATCCATCCACCATTGGAAATGCGGGTAGCTTTTTCAAAAACCCTATTGTGACCGAAGCGGAGTACATCAGGATTAAAGCGCTATTTGCAGATTTAGTGAGTTTTCCCGCTGGAGATGGTTGCGTTAAACTGGCCGCAGGCTGGTTAATAGAGCAATGTGGCTTTAAAGGAATGGTTAGTGGAAATACAGGGACCTGGAAGAACCAGGCATTGGTACTGGTGAATAATGGTGGGGCTACGGGACAGGAAGTGTATAGTTTTTCAGAATCCATTATCGACGCTGTAGCACATAAATTTGGGGTAAAACTGGAGCGGGAAGTAAATATTTTGTGATTTTTGACCTTTTTTAAGTCTTTTTTTAGGATTTGCCTTTTTGGTACACCTATTGTATAATGTTTAGTATACAAGATTAAACAAACTTGAGCTCGCCACAACATCAGAAGCTGTTTGTTTGCCTTTTTAACCTTTAAAGCTTAAACATTATGACAAAAAATGAGTTCAACCTTCAGCTTAATGACCATTCTGGTTCCTTACAGTCATTTGCGTTAAATTTTACAAAAGACATTGAAGATGCAAATGATTTAGTGCAGGATACTATGTTGAAAGCAGTAACCTACTACAGCAAATTTAAAGAGGGTACAAATTTAAAAGGATGGTTGTTTACCATCATGAAAAACACATTTATCAATAACTACAGACGACTGGTTAAAACCAATGCTTTGATTACTCAGGCAGACGAAATTTCATCGGCTAATTTGTTTTTTAGTTCTACAGCTAATGCGAGCGAGAGCAAATTTATTGTGGGCGATATCAATAAAGCTTTAGCTACCCTGCAGCCAGAATATTATGTGCCCTTTATTAAATATTTTGAAGGCTATAAATATCATGAAATTGCAGATATGCTGGAAGTGCCAATGGGTACCGTAAAAACCAGGATCCATGTTGCACGTCAGATTCTTAAAAAGTACCTTAAAACTTATTCTAAAGACATCTTGGGTGCCGAGATTGTATAGGTGTAGGTTTATTTAAAACATATTTTAAAAGCGTTTCAATTTATTGAGACGCTTTTTTTATATTTAAAAATTATGACCGATTTTCCCGTGTATACAAAGCAACAACTGGCCCTCCGCAATGGTGAGGATAAACCGCAAATTTGGGTAGCCTTTAAAGGTTTGATTTATGATGTTGCTGAAAGCCGTTTGTGGAGAAATGGAAAGCATTACGAGCATTGGGCAGGGCAGGACCTTACGGATGAACTTGCTGACGCGCCGCACACAGACGCAGTGTTTGAAAAGTTTAACGTGGTAGGTAAATTGGCGCCTTAGTTAAAATTGATACTAAGGGCATGCCATTGGCCGGCATCAATTTTACGGATATTTATAATAGCGCCTGAATCTGGAATGTTGATGGCTACTCCATCTTTGTTGTTTACAATGTATTTTGGATCTACAGTTTTACTCATTTTATTAACTAGTGTTTCGTAGGCTGAGTTTATGGAGTTGATGTCTCTGGAAGAAGAAATTACATAAGCGTAGGTAGAAACACATCCTGTTTTGTCCACGCAGATGTTTCCGGGGCCTTCCGGGATTGGATTTTTAAGTAATTTAGAATATACACGTGATGCGCATTTCTTGTAGGTATTTCTTGAAACCCGGGCCAATGGTAAAACTGCAGTATTGTAAAGGGTAAAACTATCTATTGGAACTCCTTTTTTAAATTTGTAACTGTCAATTAAATTGTTCACGAAGCCTTTGCTGGTACCTAAGTTTATGCTGTTTTTATTTTCAACGGTGTAAGAAACCAGCGTAGTTTGCGCACTTAAGGTAAAGTTCCAGGCTATTGCCAGGATAAAAAACAGAAGAGAACGTTTGGGGTTCATGACAAAATATTTTAGAACTCTTTTACAATCATCACTCCATTCTTAAACAATCATGGAATGTCTTTTACATTTTGATGATAATGGCTGTTTTTGGGCTTGTAAGTGCTTGTATTTATGGGTTTTGTGTGTTGTAACTCGTATTGATAAATTGTGGGTTGTGTGTATAAATGAGGATTTTGTTCCTCGTTTTATCTCATTTTGAGAAATATAATACACAAAACAAGCCGTTCAGTTTGAGTTGAATGGCTTGTGTAAAAAGGCATATCTGCTTAAAGATCAATGGTAAATGAGCTTAGGTTTACAAATTCTTTGATGCGGCTTTCAATTTCTGCATCTGTAAGGTTAATGATTTTCTCTGTGCCAAATTTCTCCACGCAAAATGACGCCAATGCAGAGCCATAAATGATGGCATTTTTCATGTTGTTGAAGCTGATGGTGCCAACTTTAGCCAAATACCCGATGAATCCGCCGGCAAAAGTATCTCCTGCGCCGGTAGGGTCAAAGACCTCTGCCAATGGGAGTGCAGGTGCAGAGAATACTTTGTCTTCATGGAAGAGCAATGCGCCATGTTCCCCTTTTTTAATGATCAGGTATTTTGGTCCCATGGTTAAAATTTTATTCGCTGCTTTTACCAATGAATACTCTCCTGAAAGCTGACGGGCTTCGGCATCATTGATCGTTAATACGTCAATTAGTTTGATGGTTTCCAGCAGGTCTGGCATCATGATGTCCATCCAGAAGTTCATGGTATCTAAAACAATTAATTTTGGACGGTTTTTAAGACGTTTGATGACAGTTTGCTGTACAATAGGGGTAAGGTTGCCTAACATGAGGTATTCGCAGTCCTGATAGCTTTCCGGGATAATGGGATCAAAGTTTTCCAGTACGTTCAATTCCGTAGCCAAGGTATCGCGGCTATTCATGTCGTTGTGGTACTTGCCCGACCAGAAAAATGATTTTTCACCCTCTTTAATTTGCAATCCTTCGGTATCTATACCGTGCTTTGAGAAGGTATCAATGTCGGATTTTTGGAAATCATCACCCACAACACCCACTATTTTGACTTTATTGTAGAAGTAGGAAGCGGCTAAACTTGCATAAGTAGCGGCACCTCCCACTATTTTATCGGTTTTTCCAAAGGGAGTTTCAATGGCATCGAATGCTACAGTTCCTATGATTATCAGGCTCATATAAATTAATTAAAAATTATTTTCATTTTTTTCACTACAAATATTGCATAAATAAATTAAAACCCCTAATATTGCATTCCCAAAACGAACAAGGCTTTATGTTCTTAACACTAGCCAGAAGCCGTTTTAGGACAACCAGCACTCCTTCTTAGCTCAGCTGGTTAGAGCATCTGACTGTTAATCAGAGGGTCGCTGGTTCGAGCCCAGCAGAGGGAGCCAAAATGAAAGCCTCACAGCAATGTGAGGCTTTTTTGGTTTCTGTAGGTTTTGGATCAAGCGGCAAATTTTAGACAGTACATTTGGTGTAACATCATATACAAAATTATGACTTATGTAGGTATAGACGGATGCAGGGGCGGTTGGATCGTTGCAATAATTGATAGAGATGGAAAATTAAGCCATCTTCTCTTGTCCTCTCTAAAAGACTTGCCTAATATTTCCTTTAAGTTGGCCTTAATTGATATCCCACTTGAATTTGCTGATCAATGTTACAGGTCGTGTGAAATAGCTGCTCAATTGCTATTAGGTTCACGCAAACGGGCGTCTATATTCATGACACCACATCGAAGTGCGGTATTTGCTACTGATTACATTGAAGCGAGTCAACTTAATCGGTTGCATCTTGGTAAAGGTTTATCAAAACAAAGTTGGAATATATGTAGTAAAATAAAAGAAGCTATCTTGTTTATCACCCAGAGACCAGATGTTCCGTTATTTGAAGCACATCCAGAACTTTGCTTTTATTTTCTTAATAACTGTGAGCCTTTACTTTCAAAAAAGTCATTACCTGAAGGTGCTGATGATAGATTAAAAATTATCAACGAAAACGACTCAAACTATATTCAAGTAATTACAGAAACATTAAAAACTACAAAAAGAAAAGCTGTAAAACTAGATGACATTATTGATGCAACAATCCTTGCAATAAGGGCTAAAGCAGCAAATATTCAAACGGTACCAATTAATAAGCACATTGGAGATCGTGATGCCATCTTATTTTAAATAAATAATTCATAATAAATGTAATATCTCCTTCTTTCAACCTTATTTCTTTTCGAAATGGATTCAATCCAGCTTAACTAATAAGTTGCTATATTAGGCAAGGCTGAAAAAAACGAAATACACATTTACAACCTGCGGTCGCTAAAACATTCTCGGGAGAGAAAATGAAAGCCTCACAGCAATGTGAGGCTTTTTTGGTTTATGGCTCAATTCCGCTTGATCCCTGTTTCCGCTTGATCCATGTTTTTAACTAAACGAGTTTCTGAACTCCAAAGGTGATACATTTGTCTTCGTCTTGAAAAGTTTGCTGAATGATTGTGAATGTTCAAAGCCCAATTCATAAGCAATTTCCGAAACGGAAAGATTTGTTGTTGATAATTTTTCTTTGGCTTTTTCTATGATTGCGTTTTGAATGTATTGTTGTGTGTTTAGCCCAGTCAATGAACTCAACATGTCACTCAGATAGCGTTGCGATAGCTTTAATTCTGTGCTGATATATTTCACGGATGGCAAACCATTTTTCAGACTGTTTGTTGCAAAATAACTGTTTAAAAGTTTGTCCAAAGAAGTGATGATGTCGTGGTTGACGGCTTTCCTCGTCAAAAATTGCCTGTTGTAAAAACGGTTGCTGTAGTTCAATAACAATTCTATTTGCGACACCAGAACATCCTGGCTGAAACTGTCAATGTTGTTACCTAGTTCATTGGCTATTGTAGTAAATAGATTGGCTATGATCTCTTTTTCTTTTGCAGATAGAAACAAGGCCTCCGAAACGTCGTAAGAGAAAAATCCAAATTGATTTATTGTGCTTCCTAATGGGTAATTTCGGATAAAGTCCGGATGGAAGTACAAGGCGATCCCCTCATAGCTTTCTGTTTCTTCAGGTGAAAAAACAATTTGTTTTGGCTTCAAAAATGCCAATCCGCCTTCTTCAAAATCGTAATAGCCTTGTCCGTATTTTATGTGCCCTGTGAATGTTGGCTTAAATGAAATTTTGTAAAAATCAAGACTCACTTTTTGCCCTTTTGGAAACATATCAATCGAGACATTATTGTAATCAACCAAAGTGATTAATGGGTGCAATGGCGAAGGAAATCCCAAGACACGCATCAATTGCGATATACTTTTAATCTGATTGATGTTTGATTGTTGCTGCATTTCGTTTACGAATTTAATCAATTTTGTTTTGACGGGCGAATCACGATATCACCAACTTCAACATCTTTCGGTTGGCTAATGGCATAGATAACCGCATTGGCAATGGCATCGGGACTAATGGCTAGATTTTCCATATTTTGGCTAATTCTATGGCAATGGCTTTACCCATTCCGCTGCTTGCACCTGTAATGGCTATTACTTTTCCTTCAATATTCTGCATTGTTCTTCGTTTTTATTTGTCTATTTGTTTTGCTAAAACTTCAGGATAGCGGTCGCCTACAATTGTAATTCCATTGACTGTTGTGTTTATTTTTGCAAGTTCATCAGCTGTTAACACAATGTTTGTGCTACCAATGTTTTCGGCCAAACGATGCAATTTTGTAGTGCCTGGTATGGGTGCTATCCAGGGCTTTTGAGCTAAGAGCCAAGCCAATGCTAATTGTCCGGTTGAAATATTTTTTTGCTCGGCGATTTTTGAAAGTGCATCCACCAAAACCAGGTTGGCTTTTATGTTTTCTTCGCTGAAGCGGGGAATAATATTTCTGCGGTCGACATCCGCTAATTTTTTATTTATTATACCCGTGAGGAAGCCTTTGCCCAAAGGACTGAACGGAACGAAACCAATTCCTAGTTCTTCTAATGTTGGTATAATCTCATTTTCGGGTTCACGCCAAAACAAAGAATATTCGCTTTGTAATGCTGATACCGGTTGAATTGAATGTGCCTTGCGAATGGTTTTTGCACTTGCTTCCGATAAACCGAAATATTTTACTTTACCCTCTTGTATCAGGTCTTTTACTGTACCAGCAACATCCTCTATTGGTACATTAGGATCTACTCTATGCTGATAGAGCAAATCAATGTAATCCGTTTTTAATCTCTTTAAAGATGCTTCGGTTACTGCCCTTATAGTTTCGGGCCTGCTGTCTAAACCTGTCGTTGGTTTAGCATCTTTACATCCAAATTTTGTTGCTATAACAACGTCTTTTCTATAAGGCTGTAACCCTTCGCCAACAAGTTCTTCATTGGTATAAGGCCCATAGGCTTCTGCGGTATCAAAAAATGTGATACCTCTTTCAACTGCATTGTGTAGTAGTGTTATGGCATCTTTTTTATCAAGACCTTTGCCATCCAGGAAGTTTAAGCCCATACAGCCAAAGCCTAATGCGGAAACTTCTAACCCGCTATTTCCTAATTTTCTCTTTTGCATAATTCTTTTTTGAATTGTTTTTAACACTGAATAAATTTCAAGTACAAACTTCCTCATCGCCGCACTGTAAAAAGTAGTCAGATTGGTAATTGTTGTAGTTAGATTTTCAAACGTTTATTAAACATTATAAATTAGTTCTCAAAGTCAATAGCTATTAGGCAAAAGCTATTTGATGGCACAGAATCCCATTCATTTGGGGATTTAACAATCTGGGAATGGAAAAATGTATTTTATAAAAACATTACCACCAGTATATTAAGTTAGTTGAATAGTGGTTTAATCTTAATTAAATCAACCTTTTTATACAGGCCTTTTGCGATTCAGTTAGGGATACATTTGTTTAAGTCTGATCTAGGTCCACAGAGGTAGCTGATACCTAGCCAAGTCCTACAATACCCATATGTTAGTGCTGGTATTCATTAGCCACGGTAGAACCACAATCGAACTATAATTACCCCAGGCCTTTGCCCGAGGTAATTTGTGTCAATCGCTACTCCTTATTCATTCTAACAATACGTGGGTAAATCTCGCTTTCCTCTTGTCAGTTGTTGAAAAATACCAATACAGAAACTTCCAGAGAAGAACAAAGCCTGAAGCAGAAGGAGGAAAGCAAACTGAACCTGGTATTATAAAAGGACAGCGCACGGGAAGTCCAGACTAATTCTTATTTTCGGTATGTCAAAGTGGTAAGGTTTTTTGGCTTTGATTCACCAACGTGTTCTTTGCTTATGAAATTGATGAACATCCAAAACAGATAGACATTCCTCAACTCTGCGATTGTTACGACAACTAATAGATGCTTTGATGCTAGCGAATCTTTACGATAAGGCTTGAATTATATTCCGATCGCAGTAAGTTTCCTAGAGATCCACGTGCTCCCGGACCTTCAATTAATGGCTGATGTTGAATATTATTTTTATATTGCGACATATGTCAGCCAAAGTGGTTAGTTATAATGATACTGAAGAAAGAGACCTATTAGCGCTAGTCAAAACTGGTGACTATTCTGCATTTAAGACAATCTATAATAAGTATTGGAGCATACTTTACGCATCAGCCTATAATGTACTTCGCGATAAGGATTCCAGTATGGATATTGTTCAGGAAATTTTTATTTGGTTTTGGGAACATCGGTTGAATTGGACACTTACATCATGCAAGGGTTACCTACTTACGGCGGTAAAATTTAAAGTCGCTAATTACATTCGAAACGATAAAGTACGCTCTACTTTTTTCGATCAATTAGCGGATTTGCAGGAAGTGGTGGCTGATGATATCAATTTAATGATTGAAGTCGCCGAGCTCAGGCAATTTATTGATACATTTATCAATGATCTGCCTGAAAAATGCAGGGAAATATTTCATCTTAGTCGAGTCGGTCAATTATCCAACAGAGAAATCGCTGAAAAGCTGGGTATTTCCGAAAAAACTGTCGCAAATCAGATCAATACCGCTCTTAATAAATTAAGAAAGCGGCTCGGTAGTTCGAATTATCTGCTTCTTTTGCTTTTTTAGCTGCCCCATTATCAACTATTGTAAAATAATCTATAAACGATATAGGTGATACCTGTCGCTAAAGTGCTTTACATATATAGAGCATTAGACAGCAATGACCAAGACGGAATTTTTATTAATCGCAAACCGAGTAGCTACCGGGGAAGCGAGTGAGCAGGAGTATAAGATTTACTTAACCTATTACAATGCATTTCAAGTAAAGGAAAGTGCTTGGGATGGGATTTCCGACGAAGAAAAATCCAGTATTAAAAATCTTTTAAGTGAACGTATAGATCAGCACATCAGACCTCGTATCCTTAGCCTATGGCCTAGGTTAAGATTAGCGGCAGCAGTAATGGCACTAGTGATTGGCACTTGGCTATTTACTACGAATGAAAGAATGAGTGTACCAGAAAAGCCTGGTATCTCATCCGCGTCAATTAAACCAGGAATGAATAAAGCAATCCTTACCATGGCGAGCGGTAAGAAGTTTGATTTGACTGCGTTGGAAAAGGGCGCTAGCCTAAAATTGGAAAATATATCAATTACGAAAAGGAATGATGGCAGCTTAATTTATTCCATACTTCCTCATCGTAAAAGTCAAGAAGTTTCGTACAATAATATCTCCACGCCTAGGGGTGGGCATATTGAAATTAATCTGCCTGATGGTTCACACGTTTTTCTTAACACCGCCTCGGACATGAAAATTCCATCTGACTTGGTTGAGAACCGTCGAGTTGAACTTTTGGAAGGTGAAGCCTTCTTTGAGATTGCCCATAATAAGCATAAACCTTTTCGCGTAATAAGTCCAAATCAAACCATAGAAGTATTGGGTACTAAATTTAATGTAAATGCCTATGCAGAAGAAAATGTTATCAAAACTACGTTGCAGGAAGGTCTTGTTCGAGTTGGAAACAATATAATCAATCCAGGCCAACAAGCCATAAATTCAAGTGGTCATATTATAGTTCAATCAGTTGATCCAGAAGAAGCTATTGCCTGGATGCGTGGCGATTTTTTCTTTGATGGAAATAGCTTTGAAAGCACAATGAATATGATTTCCAGATGGTATGATGTAGAGATTGTTTATGACTATAAACCAAGTGGTTTGCATCTTTCAGGGCAGATCTCCAGAGCTAGAAGCATCACCGAGGTTTTGGAACGGCTTCAGGAATTAGAAAACGTTAGATTTAAAATTGAAGGAAGGAGGATCAGGGTGATTAAATAACTACTACCAATCAAGATGCTTTCTGTGTAAAATAACCTGGCCCCGAGTGCATTCGGAGCCAGGGATACGAGGGAAATCATCAATAATTAATTGACATTATTAACCAACGTAGCTTGCGCTAAACCAAAGTTACGTTTAAACCAACTAACTTAATGAATAAATTTTTTACCAACTATTTTGGTAGGTGCTCTCTCTATGCCAAAAAAATCCCGTTAACTATGAAGGTATTTGTTGTCATTATTCTTGCTACAATATTAGAAGTGAAAGCTAGTAGTTCTTTTGCGCAGAATATTAACCTCAACGAAAAGAGTGCAACGCTGACCAGTCTTATCAAAAAAATGAGACAGCAAAGTGGTTATGATTTTCTGTATGATGCAGATCTTATCGACGGCTTCAATAACATAAAAATCAATGTCGTTAACAGCACTGTTGAAAAGGCTCTAAATCAAACTCTTAAAGATCTTCCGCTTGCCTATACCATAAGCAACAAGCTAGTTGTAATAAAACGCAAAGTTACCAATCAAACAGGATCAACCATGGTGTTGGCCGATTCCGTGATCAGAGGTCAAGTGTTCGATTCCGATAACAAGGGAATCCCTGGTGTAACCGTGTACAACAAGACCAAAAAAGTTTCGGTACAAACTAATGCATCGGGATCTTATACTATAAAAGGTGAAAAAGGTGATATTCTGGTGTTCAGCTATATCGGATTTGCGCAAAGGGAGGTGCCTGTTGTGCTTACAAATACACCAATGGTTGTGATCCTTAAAGAAAGTATTACTGACATGAAAGATGTTGTGGTGACGGGTATTTTTAACAAGGCAAAAGAAAGTTATACAGGAGCTGTAACTACAATTACAGCCGACCAAATTCAGGCCAATAGAGGACAGAATCTACTGCAAACTATCAAAAACCTAGATCCGGCATTTCAAATTCCAGTAAATAATAGCATGGGAAGTAACCCGAATGTTATCCCTGACGTGACCATTAGGGGCAGGTCGTCCTTACCAACTAGCGTAGCAGACTACAATGCAGGTTTAAACTCCGTGGTTAACGTACCCTTGGTAATCATGGATGGTTTTGAAATCTCACTTACAAGGCTTATGGACTTTAATGATGAAGATATCGAATCTATTAATATTCTAAAGGATGCCTCTGCTACTGCAATTTATGGATCTAGAGGAGCAAATGGCGTTATCGTAATCATACGGAAAAAGCCAAAGCCAGGAAAATTAATTATATCTCCGCGTGTTGATTTCACTACCGAACTACCTGACCTTAGTTCCTATGATATGCTATCGGCGGCGGAAATCCTTCAGTTACAATATAGAGAGGGTTTATACTCTAACGCCTATGCGCCGTCGATGTTGTTGGGTCAAAATGCTTATAATGAGCGATTGAGAGATGTGCTTGCGGGTGTTAACACTGATTGGCTACATTTTCCGATTCGAACGGGGCTTAGCAAAAAATATGGTATGCGATTGGAAGGCGGGAGTAATGAATTTGTTTGGGGAGCCAACTTAGCTTACAATAGTACTCAAGGAGCTATGAGAGGTTCAGAGCGGAATACGTTAAATGGAGATATTACATTATCCTACACCTACAAAAACCTATTGTTTCGTAACCAGCTTAGTGTTGGAATAAATAAGGGCACAGAAAGCCCATACGGTGCTTTTAGTAATTGGGTAAACGCCATGCCTTATGATACACCATATGGGGTTGACGGTTCTTTAAAGCAATATTTGCCTCCTTTTCTATCAGGTAGCACAGATAATATAAACCCTCTCTACGATGCATCATTAAACACAATGAATGAATCGAGGTATACTGAATTGATTAACAATTTCACCCTCGACTGGCAGTTCGTCAAAGGTTTTCGATTGGTTACGCGCTTTGGTATCTCTAAGAGAACGACCGCCTCTGATGTCTTTTTGCCAGCCAACCACTCTGCCTTCCGCACGTATACAACTGATGCCTTGTATTTCCGCAGAGGACGTTACACTTATAACACTGGTGAGGGTGCCAATATGGAGGGGCAGGCTACATTAAGTTATTCTAAAAATTTTGGTGGTAAGCATCAAGTATACGCAGGTCTAGACGTAACAACTCGGCAGGTGAAGAATTATAACTATGGGTTCATTGCGGAAGGGTTTCCAGCTGAAAGTAAGGCCTTTCTAGGGAATGCTGTTCAGTACGCAGCAAACAGCAGGCCAACCGGAACACAAAGCACAGTACGAACAATAGGTTTAACAAGTAATGTCAACTACACCTATAACAATAGGTATTTTGCAGATTTGTCTTACAGAGTAGATGGTAGTTCCCAATTTGGGAGTAATAACCGTTTTGCCCCTTTTTGGAGTGCTGGCCTTGGATGGAACGTACATCATGAGGATTTTCTAAAAAATAATAGCGTCATCAACCTGCTGCGTTTAAGGGGTTCTGTCGGCGAAAACGGCTCCCAGCAATTCTCGGCCTATCAAGCGCAGCAAATGTATGAATATTCTACCAACGACCGTTATATCAACCGAAGTGGTGCATCCTTGATAGCGCTTGGTAATGAAAATCTCAAATGGCAAGTTACAAAGCAATTAAATGGCGGAGCTGAGATTAACATTTTCAATAGTAGGATAAGTGCAAGCGTAGATTACTATGTTAAGACGACATCTAATCTGCTTTCCTCGCGAGACCTTCCCTTTTCTACTGGATTTACCTCTTTCACGGATAACGTTGGCGAAGTAAAAAATACAGGTTTCGAGACCTCCTTAAATGCCTATGTGATTCGTAATACTGGAGCGAAATTAAACTGGATGCTTGGGACGAGGATGGCTTATAATAAGAACAGGATCACAAAACTGTCTAACGCAATTAAAGCACAATCCGCTGCCTATAGGCTTTCAGGAACTGCTGTAAGTACGTTGTTCGAAGAAGGTTATGACCAAAATTCTATATGGGCTGTGCGATCGTTAGGAATAGATCCGAGTACTGGGCAGGAACTTTTTCTTGATGCCAACGGTAATTTGACCAATGTTTGGAGTGCTTCTGCAAAGGTTTTTGCTGGAATCAATAATCCCAAGTACAATGGTAACCTTACTTCAGTGTTACGATATGCTAATTTTACTTTTAACCTTAACATTGGTTTCCGTTGGGGAGGACAAGTCTATAATCAGACACTCATTGACAGGGTAGAAGTAGTAAGGTCCTTATTGCAGAACCGCAACATGGACCGTCGCGTATTAGACCAACGATGGAGCAAACCAGGTGATGTGACTTTCTTTAAAGCCTTTTCTGATGCAGCCACGCTAGCATCTACCAGATTTGTAATGGACGATAATGTTTTGGAATTACAAAGCGCAAGTCTTGACTACAATATTGCAAAAAATGCCTTTTTGAAAAAGTATGGTATCCAGAATGCAAGATTTGGAATAAATATGTCGGATCTGCTCTACCTGTCTTCAATTAAACGTGAAAGAGGTACAAGCTATCCTTATGCAAGACGTGCAGGTCTCTATTTATCACTAACGTTTTAACATTCTTACATCATGAAAAAAATATTTGTAATTAGTTTCCTTGCCTTACTGGTATCACTCACGTCTTGTAGAAAATGGCTAGATGTGAAGCCAGAAAACCAGAAAACAACAGAAGAACAGTTTGGTTCATATTCGGGCTTTGCCGATGCGTTGAACGGAGTTTATATAAAGCTTAAGAACCGCAATATCTATGGTGAAAAGTTGACCATGACCAATATTGAATCTCTAGCGCAGTTATGGCATCTCACCGGGACAACCCGGTTGGACGACAATGAGCTAAGCCTATTTACCTATGCAGATGCAAATCTGGACCTTAGTGCTAATGCCCGCAATTCGATTAGCCAAATTTGGTTGGGATTGTACAATACAATTGCCAATGCTAATATGATCATCAATAATATGCCATTACATGGATCAGTAATTAATGATCCAGCCAAACGATCGGTTATTTTAGGCGAAGCGCTTGCCATCCGGGCATTTTGCCATCTAGATGTGCTGCGCCTGTTCGGACAGCTTCCCAAAAATGCCACTAAACAGGTTTCCCTACCTTACGCTGAAAGTGTGTCTACAAGTGACTTGCCTACCTACTACAACTATGCTCAATTTGTTGCCAAAATTGAAGCAGACTTGCTTGCTGCAGAACAGTTGCTTGATAAAAACGACCCTATATTTTCAAATACATTTGCAGAGCTGAATACTTTGGCAACCGGCGTACAGGATGATTTCATGAGGTTCCGTCAAAACAGGTTCAACTATTGGGCGGTGAAGGGCTTACAGGCAAGGTTTTACCTATATATCGGCAATACCGCAAAAGCATACACTATCGCTAAAAGCATCATTAACGCAACAGGACCAACCAGTAACAAGGTTATCACTTTGAGTAGCCAGGAAGATTTTGCACTTGGCTATCTTACCAGCCCATCTGAAAGTCTAATGATGCTTCACGTTGTTAATCTAGCAGATTATGTGTCAACTGTATTTGGTCCGGATGCATTAAGCCGAGTGGGAACATTCAACGTTTCCCTAAATACTGCTAAGCTCACAACTCTTTATGCAGGTATCCCAACTGTTGCAAATAACGGACGTTATCAGAAGTTATGGAACGTTACAACAACAAATCAGGCGGGAACAACTTTGCCTACATTAAAAAAATATAACCAAGATGCTGCAGTAGGCACGCTTCCCGTAAACGTAACCAAAAGACAGGTCATCCCATTAATCCGTCTTTCGGAAATGTACCTGATTGTCATGGAAACCACTACCGACCTTGCCGAAGCAAACGCACTTTACCAGCAATATCAACTTTCACATGATGCTACATCCGGAATTTTATTCCCCACGTTAGACGCAGTGAAAACTGGCGTTATCAATGAGTATCGGAGAGAGTTTTACGCTGAAGGACAGATGTTCTATACCTATAAACGTTTAGGGGCCACCACAATGTTAAACAGAACCGGAGCGGTTACTGAAGCTCATTACATCCTTCCAATTCCAATGACTGAATTTAACCCAAAATAATCATAAAAAACATGAGATTGAAATTCATAAAATATTTTTTAGTAGTCACTGTGATGGCAGCCTTTGCCAGTTGCGAGAAAAAGCTGCAACCTTATGACAATGGATCTGGATTGAATTTTTTATATGCCACACCGGCAGACACACTGATCAATTATTCTTTTGCTTTAGGGGCTCCAGCTGCAACCATCGATACCGTTTGGCTCGGAGTGGAAACCATCGGCCCCGTTAGTGATGTAAATCGCGAAGTTGCATTGGAACAGGTGCTCACGGGCCTCAACGATGCTGAACCTGGAAAGCATTTCGTTCCGTTGACTGATCCAGATATCAAACGACGATTTGTGGTACCAGCACGGCAGACCATAGCCAGATTGCCTATAGTTTTCAAACGTGATGTAAGCCTTAAAACCAATACATACAGTTTAAAACTTAGGATTAAGCTAAACGATTCGTTCACATTTTCAAACCCGACGAGGACTGGATTGAGAATTTCCTTAAATGACCAACTGGCCAAACCTGTAAGCTGGGGCACTACCGCTACGAGTACTTATCTTGGTGCATACGGAGTTGTAAAACATGCCTGGCTAAGAGAGCAGACTGGTGGCAGTTGGGATAATAATTACTTGCTGGATCTTGGTTTTACTGCAACCGGAACAAACGCAAATTTTGACACCCAATACGCATTGTATTTACGATCTGAACTTAAAAAGAAATTATCGGCATATAATGCAGCCCAAATAGCTGCTGGTAAAGATGTATTAAAAGAGGCAAACGGTACGGTAGTAACATTTCCTGGTTAAGGCTGGGTTAAACTCAAATAAAAAAAAATGAAAAAACTATTTTCTCTATATGCAATAATTCTCAGTGCAGTTTTATTGGTCTCGTGTTACAAAGACGAAAGCAACTATAACCTTGTTGATGTCAACAAAATAACAATTACTGGAATTAACGAAAGATATGTACAGATTACTGCAAGGGATACCTTGAAAATCAATCCGACAATTGGATCAGGTGCAGATGCTCAGCTGTATGAATACGCTTGGATACGTTATTCCGCATTGGCGCCCTATGGTATTATCGATACGATCAGTCGTGACCGGAACTTGTCTTACCCGGTTAAAGGCAGTCCAGGAAACTTTCATGTCATATATTCGGTGAAAAACAAAACAAATGGTTTGAGCGGAAATTTTATGCTAACCCTGGAGGTGACAAGTATCTACAGCAAGGGGCATTATTTTCTTAAGGAAACTGAAGATGGCAATAGCGACATGGATCTGTTGATTGATGATGGTACAGTATTAACCGATATCGTCAAAAAAACGAATGGGGCATCACTTCTTGGAAAGCCACGCAGCATGGGAGTGATGTATAACCGGCCAGTTGTAGATCCCTATACACTTACCCGTACCAATGCCCATGCCCTTGGCCTGATTACATTTGATAAAAAAGTTGGGATTTATCGCGTTGCGGACATGTATCAATTATTTGATCATACGTCCATGTTCTACGCAGAACCAAATGATATACCCTATAAGTTTTATACCAATCACGCGCAAAGTGTTTACTTATCGAGTTCCGGAGTGTATACCACCTCTGGCATTGGAACGGGTAAATATGGTGCTCCCGTAAACGAAGCCGTGATAGGTGCAAGTGACCAATGGGCCATGGCTGTTGGAAACGTTGGATTTGTTTATTGGGACGAAATAAATCGTCGGATATTATTTCACAATTACCAATCGATAGCGATGGAAATTACTACGACCACCAACTTCCCAACAACTAACCTGAATTATAATTGCGTGTTCATGGGGAATACGGGCAACGTTGTAAATATCTTGTTTAGAGACCGCTCTGATGCGTCTAAGATGTCACTTTATCAGTTGACTAGTGTTGCCCCTAGCCCCTTTACCGTACCCACGGTAGCAAGTATCAGGAATATTGCTTCTACTTCCAAATTGCACACCGCAACATACTTTGGTGCAAACGAAAGGACGGCCCAGATGATATATTTTGTAAATGCTAACAAACTATATTATTATAACCTCACCAATAATGAGGAAGTTGCTATTTTACCACAGGGTTTGCCTGCCGATGAAACCATTACTTATGTTTCCAACAGGTTTAACTACTATGAAACGCCAAAGCTTGATTTCTTTACCGTTGCTACTTATAAGGATGGCAACTACAAGGTTTTTATGTATAATATGGTTGGCGGCCTACCTGTTGGAGCAGCCGTTAGAACGGCTTCGGGCAAAGGTAAGATAAAGGAAATTCATCACGTAGGTACAACTTATAATTCGATTACCGAGGGAGGCGGAAGTTTACTTTTTAGTTATTCTCGATAAGTAATAATTCAGATTTTATGGGCGCGAAAGTCCCGTGCCCATAAAATTTGATGTCCAATTCCAATGTTTAAAGTAAAAATCGAGTTTGCGTTGGTTAGATATGGCGTAACGAAGTTTTATGGAAACACTGGGGAAGTTTGGTCGATCCTAGCGGGACCATTATTGCACGAAATCTGTCAGAGCATGAACTAAAGCTATTTTAACTCAGAAACTGAAATAGTTATATCAAATACCCACATTGAAGTATTCATCATCCTTTTGGCCACCACAGGCTACTCAAAACAACTAATTTAAGACCTATGATAAGAATGACAAATTTGCTAATGCTCTCAATGTCAATAGTAACATTGACAGCTATTGCCCAAGAAAAGCCCTTTATAATTAAAGGGAATATCACTGAAAAAACGAAAGGGATGATTTATTTACAATACAAGAATATTGAAAACAAGTCAGTTACCGATAGTGCAGTAATTGAAAAAGGTGCTTTTTTATTTAAAGGCAATATTGACGGTGTTACCGAAGCCAAGGTAATGGAGACCAAAAGACCAACTAAATCAGCAAACTTTTTTCAGATTTTCCTAACTCCCGGTGCTCAAGCTCTCTCCATCAATGGAAGCGATTTTTCTAGCGGTGTGGTTAAAGGAACTGCTATAGCTGATGAGGTAAAAAAGCTGCGGGAAATGAAAGGCGAGCTTTTACCTCAGTTCTCGAAGGCGATGGATGCTTATGAAGATGCAAATCTTGCTGTAGCTCCTGCTAAAATAAACAAAGCTGATGAAGAGACGATCACCAGACTTAGGGTAGCAGCCGAAGAAGCGAGGAAAAAGTTGATCCCGATTTATACTCAATTGAAAGCTAAGGAGCGCGAATTTATGGATAAATATCCGCAGGGATATGTAACTGCCTATTTGCTACAAGCTGATTTGAAATCACCAGATGCTCAGAAAAGATACAGCTTATTATCTCCTGAAGTTGCGAAAAGTGCCGTAGGAAAAGCAATAGACAAACAGTTGAACATCATAAGAAATGGTGCTGTTGGTGCAGTTGCTCCGGGCTTCACAGCTACCGAACTTAAAGGCGAAAAACTGAGTCTAGCAGATTACAAGGGAAAATACGTGTTGCTTGATTTTTGGGCATCTTGGTGCAAACCATGTCGCGCTGGTAATCCACATTTATTATCACTTTATGATAAATACAAAGCCAAGGGCTTCGAGATTATTGGGGTTTCTGATGACGATTCTGCAATCCCTGCCTGGAAAAAAGCAATAGATGACGATAAAATCGGGGTATGGAAACATGTTCTTCGAGGATTGAAAAGACTGCCGGATGGTGGATTTGATCGTAGCGCATCTATTGCCGATCTATATACTGTAGAGGTATACCCAACCAAGATATTGATCGATAGCAAAGGCGTAATCATTGGAAGATACGCTGGTGAAGATGCTGAAATGGATAAAAAATTGGCCGAAATATTTAACGTAGGAAAATGAAATTACGATTAGGGTTTCTGGACATATTGGTGGTTTAATTGCCATACAGAAAACCTCTTTATTAACTCAAATAATAAAATTAATAAATAATGAAAATGATCTTTAAAAATACACTAACATTTATATTGTTATTTGCAAGTTGTTCGCTAACAATAGCTCAACAGAAAACACCTTTAATCGTGGGCGATGCCGCACCGGAAATCAGATATTCAAAATGGCTGAAAGGCACCCCAGTGAGTTCTTACGAGAAGGACCGACTGTACGTTCTGGAATTTTGGGCAACCTGGTGCGGTCCCTGCATTGCTGCCATGCCTGGACTTTCAGAATTCGCAAGAAAGCATCCCGAAGTTACCGTGATCGCATACAATGTTTGGGAAAAAGTAGGCGGCAGACCTTATGAATCATCGCTTCCCAATGTAGAAAAGTTTGTAAAGAGTATGGGGAACAATATGGATTTCAATGTTGCTGTAGACAATAACGAAGAATACGTTTCCAAAAATTGGCTGAAGAATGCAGGTATTAGTGGTATCCCTTCAACCATGTTGGTTAAAGATGGTAAATTAATTTGGATTGGAAGTCCTTCCGGACTTGAAGCCATGGTAGCATCGGTTCAAAGTGGGGCGCAAAATGCAGCTCCAAAAGTCTCCGAAGAGGAGAGAGCTAAAGTCGCTGCCACTATAAATAAGCAAGAATCGATATCGGAAAACTATGATAAAGCTTTAGCAGCAAAAGATTACAAAGGCGCAATTGCTGCTCTTGACAAGATTTTAGCTGATCATCCGGACATGTCTTATGGGATAACCATGAAGAAATTCACAACATATTTAGATTTCTTGGATGAGAAAAAAGGTGTCGAAGTGGCACAAAATTTTTTAGCAACTACTACTATTGGCGGCAATACAGTTGCGAACTTTGGAACTGCAATTGCTGAACGTACAGGTCTTAAACCAGCAACTTATCTCTTCGGAACAGAATGTCTTAAACTGTATATTTCCAGAAGTAAGGGAGAGGTAAATCCATTGGTATACGATTATATAGCTAAATGTTATTTTCTGGCTGGTGACTATAAAAATGCTGTCAAAAACCAACAAGTCGTTGTTGAGAAAACTCGCGATGCACTGACGGCAGGCAAAGGCGGAGCAAGGATTACCAAGGAACTTGTTGCCCAATACGAAGAAACCTTAAAAGAGTACCAGGCAAAAGCAAGTAGAAAATAAAAATGACGCGGATGATCATAAGTTGCAAATAATAGCAAAAATATGTTGACCACCACATTAACAAAAAAGCACTTTAAAAACAATCACTAAATCTTCTGAGCTCTGGACAGCTCGATCATGAAACGAGCTGTCCATTAGGCTTTTTTTGCAGATAATTTTTCTGCGTGGCTGTGCTTTGTCAAAAATTGAACATGCAAAAATTAAATTTAATATTTCGTACCCTATTGTTTGTTGCATTCTCGCTGTCAATTCTACCGACAGCGATGGGTCAACAGGTTGATCCTGAGGCTAAGAAAATACAGTCTATGCTTAAGGGTAATTTAAAAAAAGCGTATGATGCAACTGTCTTTATTGTTGGCTATGATACTGTTAAAAAGCGTCCATCTGGCACAAGATTTAGTGGGGTAATAGTAAATAACTCTGGAACGATTATCACGGCTGGACATGCGGGGCGTACAGGTAATGCTTATTTGATCATATTTCCAGATCATAAAGAATATGTTGCCATCGGCATGGGCCGAATTGCGCTATATGACGCAGCAGTATTGCAGATCAAGTCCAAAGATACTTTTCCGTTTTCAGAAATGGGCTGGTCATCATCCCTCAAAGTAAACGAACCTTGCTTTAGCATTGCTTATCCAGGTAGCTTCAGCCCTCCAAGATCAGTCATCCGCCTAGGCTATGTTGCCGAATTGCCTAGTGCTAGAAGAAGACAAATTCGCACCACGTGCTTAATGGAACCAGGTGATTCTGGTGGTCCTGTATTTGATGTTTATGGGCGAGTAATTGGTATCCGTAGTAATATTACCCAGCCCTTGGAAAATAACTTTGATGTTCCTATTGACATGTTCAGGAAATACTGGTCAGCATTGGTTAAACCACAAGACTATCAGTTTTTGCCAAAGGCGGATGAAATTCCTATAGACCCATTGGCAAACAACCGAATTTACTTTAAGGAACCTAATGGACTCTCGCTTCAACTCGCTAAACTTGAAGAAAAAGTAGATAAATATAGCGTTCAATTGGTAAACAGCGCAGACAGTTTGCAGGGCCTGGGAGTCTTATTGAACCTCGCCAATTTTACTCAAGATAAATCTTTCGGTAAAAAAACATATATCGTTTCTAAAAATTCAATTATAGGTAACCAGGTTAGTGCTAAAATTGGCAATTACTTAATAGCAGCTAAAATAGTCTATAGAGAGCAAGAGTCGGATTTGGTATTGCTAGAGTTAGAGAAAAAAATAAACGGTGGTTTAAAATAGCTAATGCCATCAGCGATACCTTGGCTTTTAAAGATTTAGGCGATATTTTAATTTCGCCGAGTCCAACCGATGCTGGAAAAACTAGTGCCATTGGCAGTTTGCAGTTTACTCTACCAGCACTATACAGTGGCGGCTATCTTGGCGCAAGCTTATCAGAAGCTGAAGGAAAGTGTAAAATAGTAGGTACAACACCTAAATCTCCTGCAGATTTAGCCGGACTTCAAAGCGGAGATGAAATTGAGACACTAAATGGGCTCGCGATCACTTCTACTGATCAGCTCATCAAAGGTATCCAAAAGAACGCACCAGATCATATCGTAAAGCTTGTTTATCAAAGAGATGGTAAGCACAATACTGTTGAGATCAAATTGGGAAAGCGACCGTTGATTACTTCCACACACATTGCCGAGAAATTTTTAGGTGGCAAAAGCATAAGATATGATGGTTTTAAAAATGTTTTTGTACATGACGCTAAAATTCTGCCAACAGCTTGTGGTGGTCCGGTATTTAACTTAGATGGAAAGTTTATCGGTATTAACATGGCTCGATACAGTCGCACGAGTAGCGTTGCCATCACCCTCATAGAACTCAACAGATTTGTGAACGAGGCAGTAAACTATACTGTTGAAAAAAGGAACGCCAAACGCTAATGGGAAATTTTATTTACGTTAATGGTGGCGAATCACTCTTTATGCAAATCTCCAATCACCTTATCGACTAGATTTTGCTAGCCAGGATAAAGCCTGCCGACAAAATCTCCAGCATAAGAAATCTCGCAGTGAATAATTTAAAACAAAATGTCCAAATTAATTGCGGTGCTTGTAGATGGTGAGGCACTGTTACCAAATCGCACTGGAAACGTCATTGCCATGAAATAGCTGGCATTCATACTTATTTAAATAATTTTGGCAAAAGTGGGCCCGAAGCAAAAACGCCCGCTTAATCCGTAAATCACGCAATTAAAACCGTATTTTCCAGCTAAACATCAGTTAGGCTTTTGTTGTTCTTGATTAAATTACTTTAAATCCTGCACAGATGCTAGCTATGAATTACAGAGGACCCTATAGGGTCCGGGCCGAACAGCGGCCAATGCCAGAGATTCAACATCCTGAAGATGCAATCATCCGGGTTACCCGCAGTTGTATCTGCGGCTCAGATCTCCACCTGTACCATGGTATGGTACCCGACACCAGGGTAGGCTCTACTTTCGGACACGAGTTTACCGGAGTGGTAGAAGAAGTTGGCCCTTTGGTGCAAAACCTCAAAGTTGGCGATCAGGTTCTGGTACCTTTTAACATTGCTTGCGGTAAATGTAATTTTTGCAAGCAAGGTTTATTTGGCAATTGTCATGAATCTAATCCAATGGCCACTGCTGTTGGTGGCATCTTTGGTTATTCTCATACTGCTGGCGGATACGACGGTGGACAGGCTGAATATGTACGGGTTCCATATGCAGACGTTGGCCCTACAGTTATCCCTGCAGAGATGGATCCTGATGACGCCGTATTACTAACTGATGTAGTGCCTACTGAGTACCAGGCGGCAGAAATGGGCGGGATTAAACCGGGAGATACAGTGAGTCGGAGATACCTATCTTATAGAAACGCTAACACACCAGTATATTCTGCGGGTTTATCGTGCCTCGCACCGCAATCTTCCCCAAATCAAGGAGGAAGTACACACATTGTCTGAATTAAAGAAGGCTTGTGCCTCCGTTTCCTTTCCTATAGGGTAACTTTCCGCCTGGGTAAAACCATTAGCCAAGTTATATAGCAATTTAAAAAAGCCTTACCTAAATGTGGTAAGGCTTTTACATCTTAAAAGGAAGCAGTCAAAATAACTAATCCTTATTCATCCTCACAATACGTGGGTGAAACTTGCCCTGGATATCAACCAACTCATGCTGTGCTGCTATAACTGTCTCAATATCCTTATACGCTAAAGGGTTTTCTTCAACAGTGCCGCCAATTAAGGTTACGTGTGCGTTGTTCAATAACTTTTTCATAGCCGAAACCGTCATGTTGTCCTTAGCCTTTTGTCTGCTCATGATCCGCCCAGCGCCGTGCGAGGCAGAATACAATGACTCGCTGGTTCCTTTGCCGGATACCAGATAGGCTGCTGTGGTCATACTACCAGGGATAATACCCAGCTCACCTTTATGTGCTGGTGTTGCCCCTTTACGGTGGATGATTACCTCCCGCCCATCAGCTAATTGGTCCTTCCATGCAAAATTATGATAGTTTTCTACCAGGTGCAGTGCTTGCAAGCCTAAAACCTTTAACAGGTTAGCATGGATACGCTCGTGGCAAGCTTTCGCATAATCACCCGCCAAAGTCATGGTAAGCCAGTATTCTTGTCCTGCCTCGCTGTCCATATCTAACCAGGCTAGTTGTTGTGCATAACGTGGCAGTTTGCAGGTATTCATGGCTATCTGGGTGTAATGTCTGGCTATTGCTGATCCTAACCCCCGGCTACCTGAATGCGTTAACAAAGCAGTATACTTTTTTGCTGGTAAGCCTAATGTGTTGTTAGCAAATAATTCAATTTCACCAAATTCAACAAAGTGGTTGCCATTGCCAGATGTACCTAGTTGCCTCACAGCCTTACCACGTAAGGGTTTCAAAAAGGAAATTTGGTTAAAAACAGGGCTGTCTAGTATCTCATGCTCTTGCCTGGTTTCCAAACCACCTTCCATACCAAAGTGGGTGTGATTCTTTAAAGCTTGTTTGATTTGGTATTCAAATCGTTTTAAAAAAACATCGTTCTCATCAATGATAGAAATTGCCATACGGCAGCCTATATCCATGCCTACTGCATAAGGGATAACTGCATTGTCTGTAGCCAATACACCACCAATAGGCAGACCAAAGCCCATGTGTGCATCAGGCATTAAAGCGCCCTGTACACTTACGGGTAGTAGATTAGCCAATTCCATTTGTTTTCTTGCCGATTGTTCAATGCCCTTGCCTCCATAGGTTTTACAAAACACAGGTTCATTCCGAAGGTCAAATGCCTTAAATAATGGTGCTGTTGTTTTGCCAATTACCTTTTCAGCTATCTTGCATGTTAAATCATTGTCCAAGAATGCTTCAGGATTATTTTTAATGTTTACCAACAGCTCCAGCAGTTGCTGTTTGCTATGGTGTTTGAAATTTTTAGAGGCTATGCCAATGACAAGGCTTCGCAGCTGATCATCATGATAACCTATTTTACTTAAATCTTTTGTTCGTAAATTGCCCATTTGGGTTATGTTTCTAATTCCAGATACACTTCTTTACGGTCGTATCTGGGTATGTTTTTAAATTTGTTAATGTATTTGACACGTTCGTTATATACATCTTTCCAGTGATAACTGCAACCGCGGGTTAAGTGACTAATGCGTGGAGAGAGATGATTGCTATCGATATACTTTCTGATCAAGTCTAATATCCTCACGAAGCACAAAAAGACGTTTCCAGCTACGCTGATAGGGATGCGCTAATGGTACTTTTGGTAAAAGTCTTTTTTGTTCCCAAAGTTCATTGCGGCGTTTATCAATTTGTATCAGTTGCTTGTCACGATCAGTTTTAACGAGTCTTCTTTTTTGCCGCGCCGATTAAATACAGCGTGGCCATTCATAATTGTCCATTGGACTTCCATTTTATTTTCTTGAAATGCTATTGGATCTCTATTTCATCCTTGAGTAAGGATATACCCTTTTAAGAGTGCTAAGCAAAAGCCCAATAAATATTTGGCAGGTAAAAACAATCAGCATAACTAAAAAAAGCGGCTGCAACTTATTCAAATAAAAAAGCATGGTTTTTGCCTACCTAATGGGCAATGAGCGAAAGGGGCAATATGTAGTGAAACGCCGTCATGATTACTTGATATTTAAAAGATTAACAAATCAAGAATTGAGTGCAAAGATAGAATTTTAATTTAATTCATGCTCAACTTCATGGTGTTAATTAAAATAATCACAAAAAAAACACTAAAAATAAATTTTAAATTAGTTTAAAAATTAGATATGGACAGTAATGGACTTAATCAGTATCTAGGAATAATAGAGCCGGATACGCAGGTTGCATCAGATGTACAGGACATGAAAACTCGTTGTAAGAAGGAATACCGCTGGCTTTCCGCAGTTTATTCTAAGCCCCATTTTACCGTTTTTGAAATTATTCAACCTGCTTCAAACGAAGAAAGATTGATGAAAAATTTTGAGAGAAATATTGGAAAAATTTCACCTTTCCAAATAGACCTTTGTGGCTTTGATTATTTTTCAATACCTGCCTTTGCACTTTATGTGAAACTTAAAAATGAAAAAGAATTTTCAGGAATGGCCCAATATATCAGGAAGTTTTCAAATCCGATATTGAAGTCAGGAAAAAGTTGTCGGTCCCACTACAATATAAAAGATGCTCATTTAACCATTGCAAAAGGGATTTTGGAGCCTGATTTTATCAAGGTGGCGGAAAGCTGGAAAAATCTCGAATATCATTCTAGTACTATTGCAGATCGCATTGTATTATTACGTAGGCCATTTACCTATGTCAAGCTCAAATATGAAAAAATCGGTACGTATTGGTTTAGGGGAGAAGGACCATTAGATACTCAGATATCACTGTTCTGAAACAAAAAAGCCGCTCTACTTTCGCAAAGCGGCTTGTAGCCCGTAGGGGAATCGAACCCCTATTTCCAGAATGAAAATCTGGCGTCCTAACCGGTAGACGAACGGGCCATTTTAAAAGAAGTGTCATTTCAACTTCTTTGGTAGCGGGGACCAGACTCGAACTGATGACCTTCGGGTTATGAGCCCGACGAGCTACCAACTGCTCCACCCCGCACTATATTTTTCAAGATCCATCCCTTATGGGTCTTTGTAGCCCGTAAGGGAATCGAACCCCTGTTACCAGACAGAAAATCTGGCGTCCTCACCGCTAGACGAACGGGCCATTTCTTCAACCAGTATTTTATTGTAGCCCGTAGGGGAATCGAACCCCTATTTCCAGAATGAAAATCTGGCGTCCTAACCGGTAGACGAACGGGCCATTTTAAAAGAAGTGTCATCTCAACTTCTTTGGTAGCGGGGACCAGACTCGAACTGATGACCTTCGGGTTATGAGCCCGACGAGCTACCAACTGCTCCACCCCGCACTTTATACAACTTAAAACCTCAAAGAACTTCTATTGTGTTGTTTTTAAATTGGACTGCAAAGATATATTTCGTTTCTTTGCAAAACAAATTTATTTTTAAAAATATTCAATGTCGCATAAAGCTGGTTTTGTAAGTATAATTGGTAAGCCCAATGTGGGCAAATCTACGTTAATGAATGCCCTGATAGGGGAGAAGCTTTCTATCATTACCCCGAAGGCCCAAACTACCCGCCACAGAATTTTAGGAATTGTTAACGAAGCGCACTACCAAATTGTGTTTTCCGATACGCCGGGCATCATAAAACCCAAGTACGGACTGCAGGATTCGATGATGAGTGCGGTTAACGGATCGCTTACAGATGCCGACCTGCTTTTGTTTGTAACCGACATTAACGAAGTGCATGATGAAAACGATGTGCTCGAAAAAATACTCAATACTACCATCCCGATGGTGGTGCTGATTAACAAAATTGACAATGCCACCCAGGAACAGGTAGACGAAAAAACCGCCTACTGGCAAGAGCAGCTTAAGCCTAAACATATCTTTGCCATTTCGGCACTCCATAAATACAACCTTGAAGGCATCCTGCGAATGATCCTGGACAATATCCCGGAACATGCCCCGTATTACGACAAAGAAGACCTGACCGATCGTAGCCAGCGTTTCTTTGTGTCTGAAATTGTAAGGGAAAAGATCTTTAACAACTACCAGAAAGAAATCCCTTATAGTACAGAAGTAGTGGTGACCTCTTTTAAAGAAGAAGAGAAAATTACCCGCATCAGTGTAGAAATTATAGTAGAGCGCGATTCTCAAAAGAACATCCTGATTGGAAAAGGCGGCGCAATGCTTAAAAAAGTTGGAACAGAAGCGCGGAAGGATATTGAGAAATTCCTGGAACAGAAAGTTTTTCTGGAAACCTTTGTTAAGGTGCTGCCAGACTGGAGAAGTAAAAAGAATTATTTAAAAAGTTTCGGGTACGAAAATTAACTGTACCTTTGCAACCCCTTAAGCGTCTGCCTGATATTCTGATACAAACGCTTGACTTAATTACAATTATTACAATACAGTATACACATGAGTAACATTATCGCAATTGTCGGAAGACCAAACGTAGGCAAATCTACCCTGTTTAACCGCTTAACAGAAAGTCGTAAAGCCATTGTTGATGATTTTAGCGGTGTAACCCGCGATCGCCATTACGGTGTCGCAGAATGGATTGATAAGCAATTTACGGTAATTGATACGGGTGGTTATGTAGCCAATTCTGAAGATGTTTTTGAAGCCGCCATACGTGAGCAGGTAATCATTGCCATTGAAGAAGCAACAGTATTGTTGTTTATGGTGGATGTAACTACAGGCATCACCGATCTGGACGATGAAATTGCACAATTACTGAGAAGAAGTAAAAAACCGGCATTTACAGTTGTAAATAAAGTTGACAATACCCAACTGGAAAATGACGCCGCCGTATTTTATGGTTTTGGTTTAGGAGAAATCTATACCATTTCATCCATGACAGGTTCTGGTACCGGAGATCTACTTGACGAAGTAGTTGCTCATTTTGAAGATGTACCGCTTGAAGAAAATTCTTTACCGAAGCTAACCATTGTTGGAAGGCCTAACGTAGGTAAATCATCATTGATCAATGCCTTGATTGGGAAAGACAGAAATATTGTAACCCCAATTGCAGGTACCACCCGCGATTCCATTCACATCCATTACAATCAGTTTGGGCATGAGTTCATGTTTATTGATACCGCTGGTTTAAGAAAGAAAACCAAAGTAAAAGAGAACATAGAGTTTTATTCTGTAATGCGTACCATTAAGGCGCTGGAAGAAGCTGATGTGGTAATTTTAATGGTTGATGCAGAGGAAGGTTTAGAATCTCAGGATGTGAACATCTTTCACCTTGCAGAGAAGAATAAAAAAGGTATCGTTATTTTGGTTAACAAATGGGACCTGATCGAAAAGAACAACCAAACGGTTAAAGTATTTGAAGATCAGATCCGTCAGAAATTACAGCCTTTTACAGATGTGCCTATTCTGTTTACCTCTGTGATCAATAAACAAAGGATTTTTCAGGCAATAGAAACTGCTTTAGAAGTTTATAAAAACAGGGGCAAAAAGATCCCTACCTCTAAATTAAATGATGTGATGCTGCCGATCATTGAAAAATATCCGCCACCATCATTAAAAGGCAAATACATCAAAGTAAAATATGTAACGCAGATTAATGCAAGTTCACCCATGTTTGCTTTCTTTTGTAATCTGCCGCAATACATTAAAGAGCCTTACAAGCGTTTTATTGAGAACAAGCTAAGAGAGAACTTTGATTTTAAAGGTACGCCAATACAGATCTTCTTTAGGCAGAAATAAAATGGCTCTTATTGCAAGCTTGTCAGCGCCTTTTTTACCATGGTGTCATTTTGATTTAAGGCTTTGTAATAGCCGGAATCTCCGAGATGGTACTTGTAGAGTAAAACCCTAAGGTCATTGTAAATCAATGGCCTTGCTGCGGTAAGTTGCCGCTGATCTACAGCAATATTCCTTTGTTCTACATATTTGACAAGGTCTTTGAAATCAGCCGGACTAATGTTAAAAGTTTTGATGTTTTGCTCCAGGTAAGCAGCGTCATATCTGGAAGCCAGCACATCAAATACAAAGTCGAACAATACCTTTTTGCCAATGAGGCTGGTGTAGAATTTGTTGATGCCAGCCGTATCCATTTTTACATAAACATCTGGCTGGATGCCACCACCCGCAAAAACCTTTTTAACTGAGCTGGTATCTGTTAATTCACCATCGTTAAACCGGTCGCCGATTTCGTTTTTATAGGCTGCATATCCTTTTTTATAGGATTTCTGGATGCTTCGGCCAGAAGGGGTATAATAACGTGCTATAGTAAGGTTTAAAGCAGAGCCATCACCAAAAGGAAATTGCTCCTGCACCAGGCCTTTGCCAAATGAACGACGGCCAATAATAATTCCGCGGGAAAGGTCTTGCACGGCACCCGCCAAAATCTCGCTTGCCGAGGCAGAGTTTTCATTGATTAATATCGCAAGTTTACCCTGTTCAAACTCTCCGCCCCCAGTGGCAATGTAATCCGTACGGGGCTCATGTTTTCCCTGGGTGTACACAATTAATTTGTTTTCTGGAAGCAATTGATTGGCCAGTCCCGTAGCCGCGGTTAAATAACCACCGCCATTGTCGCGCAGGTCCAGGATCAGTTTAGTCATTCCTTTTGCTTTTAACTGGCGAATGGCTTCTGTAAAGTCTACATCTGTGTTTGCGCCAAACTTACTGATCCGAACATAAGCGGCATCGTTGTTGAGCATGTAGGCGGCGTCAATACTGCTCACCTGGATTTTTCCCCTCCTGATGTTGAGGATGGAAGGCGTGTTGGAACCGCTGCGTAACACCAGCAGCTGAACCGAAGTTCCCTTTTTTCCTTTAATTTTGCCAGTCATCTGCTCCCGTAACAGCTGTTTTCCGCTTACAATATTGCTGTCTATTTTTAAGATCTTGTCACCAAGTTTAAGCCCCGCGCCATAAGCAGGCCCGTCTTTCACTACATTGGTCACCAATAAAGTGTCATTTAAGATGTAATATTCTATGCCAATGCCTTCAAAGTTTCCTTCCAGTTGTTCTGTTTGTTCTTCTGTGGAAGAGGCGGACAGGTACATGCTGTGTGGGTCTAACTGGTGTAAAATGCTGTCAATGGGCAGTTTATTTAAGGTGTCGGTGTTCACTTCATCCACATAATTTTTGTCGATAAGGTGGATAATTTCGTTGATTTTTTCGTCGTTATTTTGAGCGGTAACAACATATTTCTGAACGGCAAAACCTTGGTCTTTCAGGAATTTATAACCCAAAAACATCCCGCCTATTAAGGTAACAGAATAGGTTAATGCGATAAGCAGGTTCTGGCGGGTATTCTTATTCATGAAGCAGATGTAGCACAAAGGTATAAAATACCTGTTAATTAAACAGCTAACGTTTGTGAAATCAAATTGTTTATTATTTAATAAAAGTAAGAAACCCAAATGCCACTCATTTTCGTACATTTATAGTACCCTATTTTATGTATACTATGGATCTGAATTTGAAGAAGAAGCACAATATTAATATAGAAGGAAACCTAAATGCCGATAAGACCATACTATTTGCCAATGGATTTGGTACCGACCAAACTGCCTGGGATGCTGTAAAGCCGGCTTTTGCCGATGACTATCGCCTGGTTTTATTTGACAATGTGGGGGGCGGCCAAGCCGATGAAGCTGCTTACAGCCCCATTAAATACAATACACTCCATACCTACGCCGAAGATTTAATAGCCATTGCAAAAGAGCTTAACCTCGAAAATACGTTTGTAGTAGCACATTCGGTAAGTTCTATGATTACCTTGCTGGCCAGTTTAAAAGCGCCTGAATATTTTACAAAACTGGTGTTTATTGGGGCTTCCCCGCGTTACCTCAATGATGAGCCTGCCGGTTATAAGGGCGGTTTTACCCAGCCGGTACTGGATGAAATGTACGTGACCATGACCACCAATTATTACGCCTGGGTAAGTGGCTTTTCTGCCGCCGCAATGGGTAATCCAGATCATCCCGAACTGGGGGCACGCTTTGCACAAACCTTGTCGGCCATTCGTCCTGACATTGCACTTGCTGTTTCTAAAGTTATTTTTGAGTCGGATGTTAGGGGCGAGGTTGCTAAACTGGCAAAAGATACCCTCATTATTCAATCGCACAACGATATTGCTGTTCCCGAATTTGTTGCGGAATACCTATCGGAGAACATTACAGGCAGCCAGTTGGTTTATGTAGATGCTGAAGGACATTTTCCTCACATTAGCGCACCTGCTGAAATTATAAAGGCGGTCCAGTCATTTATCAATTAGGCTGGTAATGATCAATTGGGCAAAACGCGCGCTAACCTTTATTGCCAGACTTGGCTCGGAAGAGGGATATGAAGAATGGACCAGGACCATGCACCGGAGCATGCTTTATTTAAAAAGCATTGCTGGAGCAGATGAGGTGATCCTGATCAAGAAGGAGGATGCCGTTACGGCACGTCTCATTTTGCCGGATACCATGGACCGGGATACCGTATACGTAGATTTGGATATTTTTAGCCCGTTTCAGGGGCATACCGCAGCACTTTACTACCAGCTTCCGGAAAGCTCTTTTGACGGTTCTTTTTTAAAATTGTTCAACTCCGCGAAATCCTTAGTGGTCTTGCCGGTAAAACAAGACTCTGCAAGCGGATACATCCTGTTGAGCTGGACAAATACCTTTGTTTTTGATGAAGATTTTACGGATTTTATTGAGGCTTGTTTAACGAAAATAAACGAGGCAGGTAAGCTGGCCCAGACTTATTATGCGCTTGAAGAATTAAAGGTAAGGTTTAATGCGATTTTGCAAACTGTGCCGCAGAGCATCGTTTTTATAGATGATTCTGGTAAAAATAGCTGGATAAACGATCAGGCCGCTAAATTATTTGGCATGTCTGGCGGAAGTGTAGTTCCAACCCGGCTCTCCGAAGCCATGCAGCAACTGCGGGTTTCTGCCTCCAATAAAGAAGAAATCTTTCAGCGTGGGATTGCCTTGTTCCGTTCAGAAGATAAGACGATTAAAGACTGGCAATGGATTTTTAACGAACCCGAGTTTCTGGTGTTAAATGTTTGCTGTACACCAACAGTAAGTGAAAACGTCAGCGGCATGTTATGGACTTTTGCCGACTGTACGCAGCAATACCTGTACGATGAAAACCTCAAAGAGCTGAATGTTCAACTGGAAGAGAAAAGTAAGCTTGCAGATGAACAAAATAGGGCCAAGTCTGAATTTTTGGCCAATATGAGCCATGAGATCAGAACACCAATGAACGGGGTGATTGGGATGACGAGCCTTTTGCGCAATACCACACTGACCGAAGATCAGTTTGACTTTGTAGAATCTATCCGGATCAGTGCAGATTCTTTACTGGAGATTATCAATGAGATCCTCGATTTCTCTAAAATTGAATCTGGTAAACTGGAGTTGGAAGAACATCCCTTTTTTATCCATAAGATCATTGAGGAAACCTACGACCTGCTTGCTTTAAAGGCTTTGGAAAAAGATCTTGACCTGCTCTATGTAATTGCGCCAGAAGTTCCTTTGGAAATTGTTGGGGATATGACACGCCTGCGGCAGATTGTGGTAAACCTGGTGGGTAATGCCATTAAGTTTACACCCAGCGGTGAGATTTTAACGAGTATAAAGCTGCTTTCAAAAATAGAAGACCAATACGAGCTGGAGTTTTCTGTAAAAGATAGCGGCATCGGCATCCCGGAAGATAAAATGCATAAGCTGTTTAGTTCCTTTTCTCAGGTAGACTCTTCCACTACGCGTAAGTATGGCGGCACGGGACTTGGTTTGGCCATTAGTGCCCGGTTAATTGAGAAGATGCAGGGAAGTATTAATGTAGAAAGTGAGGTTAACGTAGGTACAACCTTTAAATTTACCATCCAGGTAAAAGTTCATACCGGCATAAAGGAATACAAATCCGTAGTGGTGCAGAAAGACCTGGCCGGTAAATCGGCATTGATCATAGACGATAATACCACCAATTTAAAAATTCTGAAAGAACATTGTGCGCAATGGGGCATGCTGGCCATTACTTTTGACAATGGCCCCGATGGAATTGAAGCGATGGCTCAGCGTAGCTTTGATATTGTGATTATAGATATGTTGATGCCAGACATGAACGGCATAGATGTAGCGGTAGAGATTCGTAAGCGATATGGAGATCAAATACCCCTGGTTTTATTCGGATCTTCCTTTACTTTTCCGGCAGAGCGGAAAGAGGAGTTGAGTTTATTTGCCGCCATTTTGGATAAGCCAATTAAGCCAGATTATTTTCATAAAATGTTGCTGGATAGATTGTCGGTTAAAACCAGTGTTCAAAAGAAAGTAGAAAGTCCGGTGTTGGCTTCGGCAGGCGTACCATCTACAGGCTTTTCTACCCTGAGTATCCTGGTGGCAGAAGATAACATCATTAACCAAAAGATCATGGTAAATGCATTTAAAAATGCGGGATATGCTTGTGATGTAGTCTCTAACGGGTTGGAAGTACTGTCCTCCTTAAAACGCCAAAAATACGATGTGGTGATGATGGATGTACAAATGCCTGAAATGGACGGCTTACAAGCCACCAGAGAAATTATCAAAGAATATGGCCGGGAACGACCTGTAATCATCGCTATGACAGCCGGTGCTTATGAGCAAGACCGTGAAGAATGTCTTGCTGCCGGTATGGATGATTACATTACAAAGCCAATAGACTTTGATAATTTCTACGCCAAGTTTAATTACTGGGCGGCTAGTATTGGTCTTAAACAGACTTAAATACCACAATACCGTTGTGGCCTCCAAAGCCAAAAGTATTGCTCATGGTATTTTTTACTTTAGTATGTAAAGCTTCCTTCAGTACAATATTCAAATGGCCAGGTATTGCAGGATCCAATGTTGTGGTGTTGATGGTTGGGGGAATCACACTGTCCCTCATGCTCAACAAACAAATGATGGCTTCAATGGCGCCGGCTGCACCTAACAGGTGTCCGGTCATTGATTTTGTAGCACTGATGTATAAACTATTTTTTTTCGTACCTAACAGGTTGGTTACCGCTTTTACTTCAGAAAGGTCGCCAACAGGTGTAGAGGTAGCATGCGTATTTAAATAGTTAATATCAAAAATACTCAGTCCCGCTTCTTCAAGAGCAAGATGCATGGCATGAGATGCGCCAAGGCCTTCGGGATGTGTTGCGGTCATGTGATAGGCATCGGCAGTCATAGATGCGCCACCAACTTCGGCATAAATTTTAGCACCACGTTTTACCGCATGCTCATATTCTTCCAGTACCAAAGCACCAGCACCTTCGCCCATTACAAAACCGTCGCGGGTTACATCGAATGGCTTAGAGGCCGTTTCAGGCGTGTCATTTTGTGCAGACATGGCTTTCATGGCGCAAAAACCACCCACTGAGGATGCAGAGATTGGTGCTTCAGAGCCACCACTAATGATGATCTTAGCTTTACCCAAACGGATATAGTTGAAAGCATCCATTATTGCGGTATTGGAAGTAGCGCAGGCAGAAACCGTAGTGTAGTTAATACCCATGTAGCCACCACGGATGGAAATCATACCAGAGGCCATGTTGGCGATGAGTTTAGGCACAAAAAACGGACTATAACGAGGTGTGCCATCGCCCAGAGCATATTCTGCAGATTGCTGTTCAAAAGTATCCATGCCACCTTGTCCAGAGCCCCAGATTACACCCACATCAAAAGGGTTCATTTTCTCAAATTCAAAACCTGAATCTTTAATGGCTTCATCAGATGCAACCAATGCGTACTGTGTAAACCGGTCTGTCCTTTTGATATCGTTACGGTCTAAATATTTAGTAACATCAAAATCTTTAAGTTCACAGGCAAATTGGGTACGGAACAATGAAGCATCAAAACGGGTGATTTTTGCAGCACCACTTTTCCCTGCTACTGTATTGTTCCAGAAAGAATTAACATCATTTCCCAGCGGGGTTAATGCCCCTATACCTGTAATAACTACTCTTTTTAACATGTTTTAATCAGTTTATCTAGTTAACAAAGATATAGAATATTTAATACTAAGCCCATAAAATCATGGTTACAGGCTGTCGAAGAACTTTGTCATCAGCTTAAAATAGTCTTCAAACTCGGTAAAAGGCAGGGTTTCATAACGGTCGTAAATATCATGGTAAGCCCGTATTCCGCCCTGTGTATAGATAAAAATAGCGGGTACACCCTTTTGGTAAAAAGCACAATGGTCACTATTGCAGGATTCGCCCCTGATGTCAACTTTCGGAACCAGCTGGTACTTGTTGTTTAATTCTACCAGTCTGTCGTACTGGTTTTTATAAATCGTTCCGTTCACTACCCTTATGCCTTCTTCTCCGGTCCCCGCCATGTCAAAATTGGTTAGGAACTTAATCTTTCTCAAATCAAACAAGGGATTTTCAACAAATGCCTTTGAACCCAACATACCAATCTCCTCGCCAGAGAAGCCAATAAATACCATAGAATATTTAGGCGGGTGACTGCTGTAATATTTTGCCATGCTCAGTAACATTGCTGTGCCACTTGCATTGTCATTGGCCCCGGGGAAATAAATTTGGTTTCCCATCATACCTAAATGGTCAAAATGTGCAGTAACGACCACCAGGCTGTCTGGTACGCTGGTACCTTTTACCATACCCGCAACATTCCTGGTTTTGTAGGCTGGAATAAATTTGGCTTCAACATCAATATCAATTTCGTTGGCAGTAGAAGGGTTGAAGTCTTTTTTGTTGATGGTTAAAACCGGTCTGGACAACTGATAGGTTAAAGTGGTCCAGGTTAGCTTATCATTTGAAGATACGATGAAGCCCTTAAAATCCAGTTTTTCATCTGTTTTAAGGCTTCTGATGTGCTTTGAAACCAGGGCATCTTCCTCTTCGGTTTCTTTAGCAACAGGCCTGTTGTCCAATAAAATGAAGCCATCCTTTGCCTTCGCTATTAAGGCGTCAAAGAATTGCACTGATCTGAGTTGCGCACGGGTTACCGGATAGACTTTAAATTTGCCTTTTACAGAGGGACTAAATGAATTGACAAGGTAATCTACGGCGGGCTCCAGGAGCTGTCCGTTTACAGCCAGTTTAATTTTGCCGGGAAAGGTATTTACCGAAAGCTCAAATTCATGAAAATAAGAACCCTTATTTAAGGGGGTTAATCCATCTTTTTTAAATTCGGCTGCTACAAATTCGGCGGCTTTTTTAGCGC
Organism: Pedobacter sp. MC2016-14; assembly: GCF_020991475.1. Lineage (NCBI taxonomy): Bacteria > Pseudomonadati > Bacteroidota > Sphingobacteriia > Sphingobacteriales > Sphingobacteriaceae > Pedobacter > Pedobacter sp. MC2016-14. The sequence continues at coordinate 120,378 of NZ_JAJMPA010000001.1, read as the reverse complement.
CGTTGGCTACATAACCGCGACCTTTAAAATCAGCTGAAGTCAATGTTTTTACAGCAGCTTTCGCATAATTTAAATCCTGCGCATGGGTGTTAACCTGTAAAAACAGGAAGCATAAACAGGCGTTAAAAAAAGTAAGTTGTTTTAAATTCATAGGGTTATTTGTTGTTGTTTTCTTCCTCTCAGGCTATAATAGAGTACAAAGAGGTAGCAAGGAATTAAAATAAAATAAGCATGCTGGTTATTGGTGTAGGTAGCAAGTGCACCATATACCAGGGGCATAATGGCGCCACCTGCAATGCCCATGATTAAAATGGCAGAGCCTTGGTTTAAATGCTTTCCTTTAAGGCCTTTTAAAGCCTGTGGCCAGATGGCTGGCCATAGTAAGGCATTAGAAAGGCCAAGCAGTGCCACAAAGACGATGGAATTGCTGCCCGGGATAAACACAACCAGTAGGGAAATGAGAATGCCCAATATGGCCGACCAGGTAAATGCTTTTTCCTGGGTAACAAATCTCGGAATGGCATAGGCACCAATCAGGTATCCCACCATAGTGCTGGCTAAGGTATAAGAGGTTAGGCTTTTGGCAACATTGAGCGACATGCCCTGGTAAATTCCATAGTTCCCGATGGTATCTCCTGCAATTACCTCAAGGCCAACGGTACAAAAGGTAGCCATAAAACCCAGTGCGAAATTGAGACGTTGGTCGGCAGAGGGTTGTGCCTGCACGGTATCTTCTGCTGTATGGGGCTCTGCCGGATTGATTTCCGGCAGGTGCGCAAATTTAATCAGGTAAGCAATCAGCAACAGGATGGCAGTTAAAGCCAGATAGGGTACAATTACGGCATGGGCCAACTGATCTAGCCGTACTGTTCTCTCATCAGGAGTCATGACCTGCAGTTCCTGGATGAGCCCGTCGGAGTTTTTTAAAATGATTGCACCAAGGATAATGGGCGCCATTACCCCTGCAAATTTATTGCAGATACCCATGATGCTAATGCGTTGTGCAGCTTTTTCTGCCGGGCCCAGCAGCGTGATGTAGGGGTTTACCGCAGTTTGCAACAAGGTGGTTCCGGTACCTACCACAAAAAGCCCAAGTAAAAATAAAGGGTAGTACCTTATCAAAGCAGCTGGTATAAAGATCAGGCAGCCTGCGGCCATGATAATGAGGCCTACACGCATCCCCTTTACCATACCCGTATATTGTAACAGGGAGCTGGAAGGAATAGCCATGACCGTATAAGAGATGTAAAAGGCAAAAGTAACCAGGTAGGCCTGCCATTCTTCCAGCTCGCAGGCAATCCTAAGGTAGGGGATAAGCGTGCCGTTGATCCAGGTGATGAAACCGAAGATGAAAAAGAAGGCGCCGATGGTGATGATTTGTTTAGTTTTGGTTTCCGCTGACATGGTATCGGGTTTTTAGTAAATCTTTCATGTAATTGTTAAGTTCCCATTGATGTTTGGTTAGTACATCGTTCTGCTTGCCGAATATAGACATATACGGGAAAGGCCCAAATTCTGAGGTAAAAGTAAAGCGTGTGGCGCCGTTGTTTTTTTGCTTTACAATGGCTTTATCCCAGCATTTTAGGTGGTAATTTAAAGCTTCCTGCCATTCCTCGGCTCTGGGGTCGGGCACTTGTGGTCCTTGTGTAAAACCAACCCTTGAATGGATGTGTGCCGTGTGTTGCAATGCCAGTTCTACAGCTTCCTGCTGGTCTTGCAGGTAACTTTCTGCAACCGCATACCAGTGAGAAATGTCAAGCGTAAGTTTCAACCAGGGGTATTGCTCCAGGTAAGGTTTGGTGAGGTGTGCCGCGAAGCTAAACTTGCCCCGGTGGGTTTCATGGAGGATACTGATGCCAGACTCCCCGCTCATTTCTTCTGCAAGGTTTAACAATGCGCTATTTTGCTCAAAGCTGAAATGGTCTTTACCGGTATGCGACGTAATGAACAGGGGCGCGGCTGCTATCAATGCCTGCAACCGCTCCTCAAGTTCATACCTGTGCCTATGATAATCGGCTGTAACTGTATCCCAGTGTACGCCAATAAATTTCAGCTCATACTGTGCAAGGGCCGCTGCCAGTTGCTGCTGCTCTGCTTTAGCTACAGGCAAACTGGCTTCAATTCCATCGTAGCCGGCTTCTTTAACCTTCTGCGCAAAATCTCTCCAGCTTAAATGTTCAGATCCCCATCTTGTACAAAAGAATAAAATGTCCATGCTTATTTTGCAAACTCAACTGCAGGATCAATCAGCAGTGGAAAGAATTGTCCGCTTATTTTTTCACCTTTAGGTGTAGCAGGTGCACCAGGCATCAGCGGCGTATCCGTATCTGAGGTGGTACCGTCAGCAAAAAGATTGAGCACAAATGCACGTCTTAGTTTTTCCGAGCTGTTCTCGTAAGAACCATGAATGAGTAAAGGATGGTGGAACGTACCGTAGCCCCTGTTAAGCTCAATGGGAATAGGTTTAAAGGCCTCTTTTTGCTCATCTGATAAAAAATCCATTAAGCCTTCCATTTCTCCGGTAAGTTCTGGTTTGCCTAAAAATCCCCAATTATGGCTTCCCGGAACATAATACATGCAGCCATTTTCGGTCGTCGCATCATCCAGTGCTACCCAGCAGGTTAAATGTTGTAAAGGAATGGTACGGGTCCAGTAAGAATAATCCTGATGCCAGGCTACTACGCCACCATGTTTGGCAGGTTTGCAAAAGAGCTGGTCATGCCAGAAGCGAACCGCCCTATCGCCCAATAGCTGACTTGCAGCCATAACGAAAGCAGGGTTCCAAAGAATGTCGTGAAAAGTAGGGGTAGTTCTCCAGGCGCCCAACGCATGAAACAAAACCGAATTAGGATCTGTAGAGGCATTTGAAAAAAACTGGTGAAATAAGGTGTGGTCTGGTAAGTTTGGATCTGAGATGCGGACCAAATCATGGTTAAGCGCATCTACCTGCCAGTCTTCTAAAAATTTAATGCCACTTAAATAGCCATTTTCATTAAAAAATTGCACTTGTTCGTCGGTTAGACGGTATTGTTCCCATTCCTCTTTATTGGCCGGCCATTTAAAAAAGTCGGAGACCAGTTGATGATATTCAGAGTAATCTTGTAGTTGGTTAGTTTCCATTACGTAATGTTTTAGGTTATATTTTATTGGTTAACGGTTGCTTGCAGGTTAAGAAATCCCATCTTATATAGTTTTTTAATAAACAAATAAGACCGGTCTTCAAATGGGATTTCATACGGTAATACTTCTTTAATTAGGAGCGGTAGACCAGATAGCTGATCAATCTTTTTTTGATCCCCGGCTACTACGGCCAAAGACCAGGCTAGCGGTAAAGCTTCAGGATCTTGCTGTACCCAGGCACTAAGCAGTTGTTGGGCTTTCTCTGTCTCGCCAGCTGCCATAAGGACTAAAAAGCTGATAAAATCTGTAGATCCATACGGACCTGGATGTTGAGCCTCTCTATAGCAGGCAATTTGATGAAGCAGGGCAGAAGTGCTCTTGTGTTGTTGCGGGGCATAACAGCTCATCATCATAAAATCTTCCAGTCTTTCATCAACATGATAGGGTTTGCCAATGCCCATCTGCTCAGGCCAGGTTTTGGCTTGTTCAATATGTAGTACCGCAGTATTCCAATCTTCGGTTTCCATGGCTTCCAGCGCAGCATAAAGATGGGTTTCGCGCCAGCAATTTCGGCCTTCAGATGCGCCTTCATTTGGTAGCACATTTAGCCCTTTCATCAGGGTTATGCCTTTTTTATAGGCTTTCATCTGCATCAGGCAGCGGGCAAGCTGTAATCCAAGGTAATAGTTTTCAGGCTGGGTAGCATAACATTTCTCAATGCTCTGCACTGCGGCGGCATAATCTCCCTGCTCTTCCAGATATTTTGCCCAGGCACTTACCGTTCTCCATTCTTCTGGCGCAATACGGTATGCAGCTTGTAAATCGTCTTTATCCATTTGTCCGTTCAGTTCTTTTTCCAATTTCGCCCTAACCAGGTAAAATGGATAGAAGTCTGGCAATTGTCCACAGGATTTCAATAAGCCTAAGGCTTCATTTTTCCGTAGGTTTTGTACGTAATGTAAGGCAAGGTAATACCTGAATTTCCATGAAGGATGATGTTCAATAGCCCATTTCAACATAATCAAATCCTCTTCGCGATGCGGAAATACGAGTTCTGCGGTCAGTAGCGCGCTTTTCTCTAAAGATAAGGCAGCCAGTTCAGGTAATTCAGAGCGGTACTGAAGGTAGGCAATCCACAATTGAACTATTGCATGTGCCGGTGCGGCAACCAACACCCTTACTGCTTCAGCATATAAATTTAAATTATAATAAAATGCGGCAAGTTCCAGATAGGTTTCATGGGGCATTTCGCTTACTGTTAATAAGGTGCTGTTGTCCAGTTCAAATCTGGCCAGGTAATTCAGCGGATCCTTTTTAAGGACCAGTCTGCACAGCTCTTGCGCTAAATCTGTATTGCCCTTTAGTCTGTTGATGACGATGTTGAGGCGATCGCACTGGAGGTTTAGCGGGCTGTAAAGCTGTGCTTTTTTTAAGTAGGTATTTGCTTTTTCAAGCTGGCCCTCCCTAAAGTACATTTTGCTAAGCTCCGTATATGCCGCCGTCCGGTATGCTACTGATTGGCTTGCAATAGAGAAGCCATCTTTTGCATCCGTTAGTTGGTTTAAACGTACATTAGCCAATCCGTAAAGGTAGTTCGCTTCATCATGGTAAGTGTCTGTAGCCAGTGCCCTAAGCAGGTAGGGCAGGGCCTCTTCCGGTACTGACCGTTTAATGCATAAGCCCGCAAGTCCGCACAGCGCCTCTATAAAATATGGATCCTTTTTTAGGCAAATGGCATATTCATCTATTGCCCTTTTGTAAAAGCGTTGTCTTTCCCATTCTTTTGCTTGTAAACAAGAGGCTTGTACAGCATTGAAATCATAACCCTCATCTATTTTTATCGGCCGGCTTAAGGGGCTATGCTGCTCAGGACCATCAAAAATAATGGTATCGTTGAGCAATACCAACATTTCTTCGAGCTTTGGCTTACCCGCAATGGCAAAACTGCAGGTGTCCATAGGCTTTAATTGCAGGCTGGCATTTAAAACCTCCTGACCATTTATAAATACCTTAAGCAGATGATTTAGTTGCGTATTAGCACAGATGTTCAGTTGACTTCCTTGTTCCGCTGCAGTTATGTGGAAGGAAAGCTGCTGATTGCCGTAGCTAAGTCCCCCTGTGTTTTTAACCGGGAACCAGTGTTCCTCCCAAGTATCAAACGTGCAGGGTAAAAATGAACGGTGTTTAAAAGGAGTTTTGGAACTTGCAGCAATACTTTGGTTAAAAAGCCTTCCCGATTGGACTTCGGTGTACTGTCCGTCACTATCCGTTAGTAAATCTTCCCAAATCATTCCATAGCGCGACAGTCCCCAGATCCAGATTTTTTTACCTGGTTTGTCGTCATAAGCCGCTGCATGGCCCATGCCAAATTGATCGTTGTGCCAGTAGCAGCCCCAAAAATCGGAGAAGGATCCAAATACATGATAAGATTTATATTCGCCTACGTCGTTCTGTTCATATTGGGAGATGTGTTTCCCATTTTCATCTTCCGGCCAGTTTAAGGCTGTGCCATTATGGCCTATATGTTTATGGCCAGGAAATACGTATTCCAGGTTTCCAGCAGTTTTTATCCCCACATTGTTCCATTGATAGTAGGATTGCGACAGGCAGCTGTTATTATACCACCAGCTTTTGGTGCTAAAGTAAGCCGCATTCTTATCCAGGTGAACCTCAATTCGCCATTCCGTGCGCGATGGCCAGTCCGTAGCGCCAATAAAACAACTCACACTTCCATCCTCATTGTGGCGTAAGTGATAATCTATCGGTGCAGAACAGGAGGGCGTATGGCCAATAATGCCCATGTTGGTTTCCATTCCTCCAGAAGTCCAGGGCCCCCGCATCGCAACATCCCTGAACTTCGCGGTGTGGTTAAAGTAAATAAATTCTTTGCCCGTGGCTTTTTCAATGGCCCCCCAAATCTTACCCCCTATAGATGGGTTAATCCAGAGTTTTATAAAATCATTTTCCATGACCACCATTTCCCAGGCCAGGTCTTGCGGATGATCAGTATAACCATCAAATCTATTATAAGGGTACAAGCGGCCAAATTCAGGAACAGGGTTGGGATCTGAATAGGGGTAGGTGCAAAGAACAATTTGTTCAGTTCTGATTTGGGCCTTCCCGTTACATGTTGATCCTTGTTCCATTTGCAGGTGATAAATTTGTTTATCAAACTTAATGAACTAAATAATAATAAGCAAGTAAAAATGTATAATTGTGTGCGGACACAATAATGCTGAGCATGGATAAATGGATAAAATGTGTTTAATTTGTAATACGTATACATTTTAAGTTTCGAAGGCGTTTCGAGGCGCTTTTGCCAGGAGCAAATTGCTGCTTTGAGCAGTTCAGGAGATTAAATAAAATTCCTGTGTGGTAAACTTTCTGTTACAGTTAAAATCGATACATTTACATAATTAAATAAATTAGCCTCCGTTTTTTTAAGAATGAAAGAAACAAAGAACATCCGTATAAAAGATATTGCCCTTAAGGCAAAGGTATCTGCGGGAACAGTAGACCGGGTATTACATGACAGAGGAAATGTTTCTGAAAAAGTAAAGGAAAAGGTACTGAAGATTTTAGCGGAGATGAATTACGAGCCAAATTTTATGGCCCGGGCACTTGGTAACAAAAAAGAGTATCGTTTTGCAGCTTTAATCCCTGATCCGGCTTTCGATGCTTACTGGCTGGATCCTAAACTAGGCATTGAGAAAGCTGCAAAAGAAGCCAGGCAATATGGTGTAAATGTAAGTCCGTTTATGTTCAACCCTTACGATGTGCAGTCTTTTAAGGAGATGGCTGAGGCAGTTACTCAGTCCAATCCCGACGGGATTTTATTGTCGCCTATTTTTTACCGCGAGGTACTTTCCTTTTTTGAAACCTGGAAAAAGATGGAGATCCCTTTTGTGTTGTTTAATACGCAGATTGCGGAGTTCGATCCCCTGAGTTACATTGGGCAGGATTCTTACCAGAGTGGTCTTGTTGCAGCAAACCTGATCCATTTTGGCAGGCCACAGCCTGCATCGATATTGATTGCGCACATTGATGAGGAAATGAGTAATGCGGCGCATTTGATTAAAAAGGAGCAGGGCCTTAGAAATTATTTTATCCAGAATAATCTGAGTGAGCACTATGAAGTGATTAAAGTAGAGTTAAACCGCAACAATTACGCATTATTTGTAGAGCAGCTGGATGCTGTATTTGAAAGTAATCCTCAGCTGCAGTTTTGTTTTGTAACCACCTCAAAAGCTTACGAGATTGCAAAATATTTTGAGCAGAAGTTCATCAATCATATTAAAATTATTGGTTACGATTTAATCCCTCAAAACCTTCATTACCTGAATAAAGGTGCCATAAGTTTTTTGATTAACCAGAATCCGCTTGGACAGGGTTATTGGGGAATTAACCAGCTGGTAGACCATCTGGTGTTTAAAAAGGAAATTTCTGCCATTAAGTTTTTGCCGCTTGATATCGTAACCAAAGAAAACCTTAATTATTACATAGACGAATCTATGTTGTACAACAGGTTTTAAGATAGTTACTGGAAATAAAGCGATCCAAAGAACTGTGACTGATGGAAGTTTGGTTCGTCAGATTCAATGTTGTTCCATGACAGGTAGTGTGGCTTCGGAAGCCCATCTCCGCATTTAAAGAAATTGACCCTGCTTTGGCTCTTGTTAAGGCTACTGAAGTGATGAAAGATCATCACTTCAGTAGGAATAACTACGGTAAGTTCCCAGTCTATTAACTTTTCTTCTCTGGGGTTCCGGATGCGGCTTTCATGTTTTATTTTTCTAATCTCAGCTACCGGCAATAACTGTCTTTCCCTTCCGCTTCCATAACCCAGTAAACAGGTGCCTGCACAATTGAACTCAAAATTGTAATAGTCAGCATCATCATTAAAGCCGATAAAAAACTCAACACAGCTGTCCAGGTATACCGGGTCATTAGGATTTAGGTACACTGCGCGTATGGCTTCTTCAGTGACGAAAAATTTAAGCAAAATGGCATTTTTGCCATGCGCAATGGCAAAAGATACTTCAGGTTTATAACCAAATTCGGGCCATGGCCTGCAGGCTATAGCATGTCTCATTTCCTGATCCAGAGATTGGGAAATCTTTTCTATAGGTGTGCAAAGGTTAATGTCTTCTAAAAAGGCTGCCTGGAGCATATTTGTATATATGGGGTTACTTCTTCTTATAATTTCGTTTATAGCCAATTTTTTCTACCGGAATGGCCTTAAATCCGGGTATTTTTTCCCAAACTATCGCATCTTTTTTTAACCTGAAATCCTCCTTTGCGTAATTTACAAATCCCGGGTCAGTAGTGGTTTCAAAATTGTCATCTGCATACTGGGTCAGTTCCGGCTTACCTTCTACTCTTTCCTTGTTGTTTACCAGAAGGTTTTTGGAAAAGAAATTACGTTTGGGCATTCCAGGATCATCTTCCCAATAGTTGGCCAATGCCGGATACTGTACAGAATATGGCGGTTTATTGTAGTTTACCAATTCCAGTCGTGTCCTGAATAATCCGTTTGGCGCCATCACCCCTCTGGCCCAATTGCTCAGTCTGTTGTCCATATGAAAGGCGTAGCGGTTGTCTATAATGATGTTATTGGTGTAAGGATTATCCCTGCCGCCACCAATAAAACCTGCCACTGTACCGGCTTTATAAAAAATATTACTGTAAACCTGCATGCCGCATGCGCCATCATCATGATAAATGGCCATGGTTTTATGTTCACTGCCTATGTGACTAAAGTAATTGTATCGTACAATTTGTCCCTGCTCGGAGGGGTTACGGCCAAAATATAAAGCACCCATATCATCGCCTTCCAGGTTCAGGTGATGCAGGTTGTTGTATTCTATCAGGTGATTGTTACCATGTAAAAAGATGCCAACAGAAGGTGCATTGTACACCTCGCAATTGGAAATGTGGTTACCACAACCAGTAATCCAGATGCCCGGCCTGTACGTTTTCTCCAATCTGTTGTAGTCGTGTACACGGCAGTTTTCTACGTAGTTGTTACCCGCCTCCAGGGTTAACCTGTTTCCGCCGTTCAAATAAATGCCACCACAGCCGGTATTGAATATCTCGCAGTTAACGATACCATTATTTGTACCCGCTTCCCTGTCAAAATTGCTGTTGTCGTAAACATATTGAACAATATTGCCTACCGTTCTGGAAGTTGGTATGCCGCCAACATTAGACATAGGGTCGATAGGTTTTACACCTTTGCCCATGTAAATGGCCATTAATCCGAGGTTAGAGAAGCTACAGCTCTCTATCATCAGTTTTGTTGTGCGTTCCGTTGAAATTCCCATTCCCCTGCCACATTGGAAAAAGAGGTTCTTAACCGTAACATTTGATACGTCATCAAGGGCAAGCAAGGGTGTCTCCATTTCAGATATTTCAACTTTATCGAAATTATCGGGCGGCAGGAAATATAAAGTCCTGGTGCTTTCTTCTACATAATATTCTCCCGGAAGATCAATCTCTTCAGGAAGATTATACACGTACCAGGAACGCCAGCCCTTTCCGCTGCTAAAACCGTAATACGAAGGGTATTTACTCGAAATGACTTTTTTAACCGTATCAATAGCTTTTAACTGTACAGCGTCGTCCGCATAGCCCCACATAAAATAGCCGGAGATCCAGGCTTTTTCGGGGTGTTTCCATTTTGAGGGCCTGCTTACTGAATCTGCATAAGTGAAAACACCGCCGCGGTTACTAAGGTCTCCCCAACGTGGAACAGATCCGGTATCCAACACAGATTTTATAGGGATGCTACCTTTATTTGGCCAGCGGGCAATAGTGCCCGGATGCCCATCAATAAATATTTCCAGCCAGGCAGGAGAAATAGGTCTGGAGAATCCAAACGTATGCATTTTGCCAATATTGGTGATACCTGCCTGATCCAGGTTAATTTGCCTGATTTTACTTCTTACCTCGGGCGAAAACCGTTGTGCAAATTCAGGATCAGAAACAGGAAGGATCAATTCCTTACCGGCAATTTTGCCACCGTGTAAAATAGCCTTTTCTTTTTTATAGCCGGTAAGAGTTAAGGGTACCTTAGAATCCCAGCCCGTTTTTGCCGTAATCTCAAAAGTCTGGTTTAAGAAATAAGTTCCTCCCCTTAAAATGATTTCTATAGGGGCAGAAGATTGTTTGCCGCTGCCTTTTGCTAAAGCTACCGCTTTTGTCAGGCTATTAACAGGGTTGTTTTTGCTTCCGTTTGCGGTTTCGCTCCCTTTTGGATCTACATATATTTTAGTAACAGATTGTGCGTTTGCAGCATAAAATGTGCTGCAAAACACTACCGCAAGCGACAAGGATAACTTAAAAAGATTCTTCATGCCTTATTGGTTTTTTTTAATCACAATCAGGTAGCCTTTCTCAGCCTCCATTTCAATATCATCTTTTAGGTTAATGGCTTTCGCATCCTGAAATTCCTTAACTTCAGGAATGGTTGCCGTAACTTCATTTGGTTTCATGCCAATGGCCTCCCAGTCAATAAGTAATTTGCATTTAGCAGGTTTAGAGGTCCAGTTGGCTACGGCAATAATTACTTCGTCTTTACCTTTGTAAATGGTAGCCTGTGTCTCTGGATTATTGGTCTTAACGGGTACTTCGTCGTTCCAGAAACCGATCATTTGTTTTCTTTCAATGTGATAGTCGTCCCAGAATTTCCAGATGTATTCTGGAGTTTTAGCCCTGAACCACCCTAACCTGTTGGTGATGCCAAAAACCATTCCGCGCCATGGGTTGCCGCCTTTGTTTAGCATTTGCGAAGAAAGACCAAAAGGAATTCCGCTCACTTCAATTAGCCAGTAATCTGCAGAGCGGTTATAATCTCTTGCCTCACCAACCCATAAATGGTCTATATAAGGTAACATGTCCATGTATAAATTTAGCGAAGATGCCCATCTAGCATATTTGTTGTAATGGTTCCAGGTGTGCATGTCAATTTTACCGCCGGGTCTTTCTCGTTCCAGGATTTTACGCGTGCGTTGCATGGTTTCCCTGTCTAATGCAAGGTCATCCATGTAAATCCCATCTATTTTTAGTTCCTTGCACATCCAATCCATTCCGCCCAGAAAAAAGTTATTTAGCCGCGAATCAGGTCTGGTTAATATGGCAAGGTCTTGCCTGCCTTTGTACTTTCCGGCAGTAAAGGTGGCCACCCAACCAGGGATGAAGTTTTCTTTGAGGTTTTTGCCCAACCAGGGGTGTACGCCATTAGGATTTACCAATGTTCTGGTGGCCATACCTGGGCCAGGATATATAATTTCGTCTCCCAAAGCACGCATTGCCCATAATTCAGGTGCGTTTACGCTGATTTCACGGGTAGTATAATAAATCTTTGTTTTAAAGTTTTTAACGTGCGAGCTATCTATAAAAGCTTTTAAATCTGGTACATTGTCATTGGCAAATGGATAGTCCAGAAAAGGATAGATGTCTTTTTTATGGTGAACGTTAATGATATTGGCGCCATGCTGTTCCGCAAGTTTTATTGTGTTGCTGGTGGTGTCAATATCAGAATGGTAATAACGGTCATTAAACTGAATGCTTTTGTTGATTAGTTTAAAGGGAGTCACTAAAAATTCAGCATCAAACAAATAAGTTTCACCTTTTTTAAGGATTCGCTGACCTGAATAAGCCTTAATCATAACTGCTTTGTCTTGCTTGTAGATATCTACACCGCCCTTATTGCCATTGCCCCAGGATTCAGGCTCATGAAGCGGTCCAAAAGGATAATATAAATTAACAAGCTGTCTCTGGTAATTCTTGCCTTTAAGTTTAAGCTTAAGCCCTCCGTTTACCGCGCCCATCCAGACTTCATCCTGATGTTTCTCAATAACATCCCATTTCCATTTCCATTCTTCCGGACTAAAGCCACCTTCTTTGTCCAAACCCATCATGTAAATGGCTTTTTCAGGTTGCATAGGCACCTGGAGTCTGATGTCGTCTATGTTGATGTCTTTTGTTGCAGATACCGTAGCACTGTAGCCTATAAAGCCGTCGTAATCTGCACGTCCTTTTACATTTACGGTAATATCCCCGTTAGTGAGGGTGGTTTCCCAATGTGTAGAGCCCGGAAAATGGTCTGTAAATTTTAATGTGGAAGCTTTTAAATCCAGCTCTTTGCCTTTTTGTTGGATCACAAATTTGATAGGGGCGGCAAGAATAGGCTGTCCATGAGGAGAAATGAGTTCGTTGTTTTTGTCAAAATAACTTTGGATATCTAAAGGCAAACCCTGATCAGAAAGCCTAATGCTCCGGCCCAGTATGCTGATGTCTTTTTGTGCTCTGGTTACTTGCTTAAAGCCATTTGTGATGCCATTGTCTAATGCTACATCTGTATTTAACCAGGATAAACGGGCTAAAGTTGTTTCATCGTTTAATCCATGATTCACAATCAGGTTTCCCGCTACCGTTAAAGTAACATCAATGAGCGTAGCTGGGAGGCCCTCAGGTTTAATTTCAACCGTCCCTTTAAACTCTCCTTTATAATCTTCCGGAACGTTTACGCCAAACCACAGCGGAAGTACAGTTTTTGGTTTGGATGAAATGGTTTTAGAGAACTTTTCGCCTTTGAATGAAATTCCACCCGTATTAAAACAAGTCACATCTTTAATTAGTTGTCCTGCGCTGTTTTTTAGGGAGGAGAAGTTTACCTGAATGTTTTTTAGCTGTAAGGCATCGGCATATACACCTACCTGAAAAGTATAATATTCTCCAGGTTGGGCCTTGCCATTTACGGAACTGAGCTCCCTGGCCGTGTAGCTGGTCCATTTTTCTGGTAAACTATCCAGCAGGCGGATGGAATTGGCTCTGCTTTCAGGGAAAGTGAAGTATTTTTTTTCTGGAAATCTTTTAAGTAATGATTTAACGTTTTCGGTTTTTGCTGGTTTGGACATTATAGTTGGTTCCAGGCCAATATAACCGGTTAGTTTGGTTTCCCTTATGGCATCTACATCAATGGCATGGGTTAATTTGTCCTTGTTTTGCGCGTAAACAAAAGGGCCCATTAAGGTAAGCGTAAATAGTAAAAGCTTTTTCATCTGCATAAAATTTGTTTTTAATGGTGATGAAGCGATCATGATTTGTTCATTTCAATATCTGTTTTTGAAAAATCAGGATGGTTTCATATTAAAGTTTAATTAGGTGTGGTTCGGTAATTCAAACAATTATTTCAGCGAAATCAAATCGTTCAATATACAGTTATATATGGTTTTTAAATGGCAAATCTAAAATTATGCGATTTGTTTAGGCCAAACTTAAAAAAAATTAGGATATATAAAAAAATAATTTTACAATTGTGTTCGCACACAGTAGCTGTAAAGTTAATTGTGTGCGTGCCCAATTACATTTTGTGTTTGCGGGCACTAGTGTATAAATGACAATAAGTACCGTAACCAAATGACCGATAAACCAACCAAACTTTACAACCTGGAAGAAATATCAAGTGCTTTTCTCATTAGCGGAGAAGTAGCGCATGTTGTCGCCTACGGATCTGGCCATATCAACGATACTTTTCATGTTAAAACCAAACAGGAAGAAGATCCTGACTACTTGTTGCAGCGCATCAATCAATATGTATTTACAGATGTACCAGGATTGATGAAGAACATTGAACTGGTAACCGCTCATGTAAGGGATAAGATGAACAATGCCGGTAATTATGATGCGCATAAACAAATGCTCACATTGATCCCAACCCGCAAGCATAAGTTTTACCATTTAGATGCTGAGGGTAATTTTTGGCGGATGTATTATTTTCTGCCCAATACCACATCTTATGATATTGTATCTACACCTACACAGGCTTATGAGGGCGGCAAAGCATTTGGCGAGTTCCAGGCTTGTTTGTCAGACATGGATGCCAAGCTGTTGGTAGAAACGATTCCAGATTTTCATAACATCGCAAAAAGAATTACCACACTTAAACGTGTAGTGGCTGAAAACCCGGTTGGAAGGGTGGAGGAGGTTCAGGATGAACTTGATTTTATTATGGAACGTGAGCATGCCATGAATGCCATATTAGATATGGGAAAAAATGGAATGCTCCCACTAAGAATTACACATAACGATACCAAATTTAGCAATGTTTTACTGGATGAACACGATAAAGCACAGTGTGTAATTGACCTGGACACGGTGATGCCGGGTTATGTGGCTTATGATTTTGGTGATGCGATCAGGAGCTCTGCAAATACCGCTGCGGAGGACGAAGCCGATCTGGACAAGATAGATGTAAACCTGGAGATTTTTCAGGCATTTACCGCCGGATTTTTAAGCAAAACAGGAAGTTTCTTAAGTAATAAAGAGATAGATTCTTTGATACAGGGTGCTTTGTTGTTTCCGTATTTGATGGGTGTGCGTTTTTTAACGGACTATATAGACGGAGATAAATACTATAAAATAAGTGCCCCAAAACACAACCTTCAGCGTGCAAAAGCACAGTTTCAGCTGTTGAAAAAACTTGAATATAATTATGATGCTATAAACAAAATTGTACTAGCCGAAGCGAATAAGATGCGCGTGAATTCCATAAGACAAGCTATTTAAAATTTCAAAACCAAAACTTAATTTAACCAAAGTATGATGAAAAACCAACTCAAAAATTTCTGTTCTTCAAAGCTGGGAACAGGAAAAACCATGCTGGCCTCGCTGGTTTTGCTGCTGCTTTTTGCAGCCGGCAACCTGGCCATGGCAACAGTAAAACCTCCAATTACTGTAAAAGGTACGGTGAGGGATGCCAAAGGGGTGACCTTAATTGGCGTAAGTGTAAAAAGTTCGGCCGGACAGGGGGCAACAACTGATTCTAATGGTGCGTTTACCATCGCTACAGATGACAAGGCTACTTTGACCTTCAGCTACATTGGTTACACTTCGCAAACCATAAGCATTAATGGGCGCAGCACCATTAATGTTACCCTGGCAGAAGCTGCCGCTAGTCAACTGAATGATGTTGTTGTAGTAGGTTACGGTACGCAAAAACGTAAGGATGTTACGGGGGCAATTACAACTGTAAAGTTTGATGAAGGTCCTAAATCTTCTATGCCCTTCATGAACGTTCTTGAAGCACTTCAAGGAACTTCCGGTATTAACGTGGGTCCATCAACAGCAGCTGGAGCAGCACCTAATATTGTGGTTAGGGGACAAAACTCTATTAGTAGTAACAATAAACCATTAATTGTTCTGGATGGAGTGATATTTAATGGTGAACTGAATGAAATTAATATGAACGACGTGGCAACCTTCGACATTTTGAAGGATGCAAGTGCAGCCTCTATCTATGGTTCGCAATCTCAAAGTGGAGTTGTAATCATCACAACTAAACGAGGAAAAACAGATAAGCCACAGATCAACTTTAGTACCTATTATGGCATTCAAAACTGGACTCGTGTGCCTAAAATGAAAACTGGCGAAGATTTTATTCAATGGAGAAAAGACAATTTAATTGCAAGGGGAAACAGTGTTGCTACTTTGGCTAATATATTACAACCCTTAGAACTTCAGGCCTATAATGAAGGTCATACATTAGATTGGATGGATGAAATCACTCAACATGCCCCTGTGCAGAATTACGAATTGAGTGTTTCGGGCAGGACTGACAAGCTAAACTATTATTTCTCTGCAGGCTATTTGGATCAAAAAGGCGTGCTATATAATGATAGATTCACAAAGCCCAACCTCACTATGAAATTGGAGAATAACATCACAGACTGGTTATCATTTGGTGCAAATGCGTACTATTCTTCTCGTGATTTCTCTGGATTTTCTCCAAATCTTTATATGGCAACTTATATGCCTCCATATAGTTACAGGTATTTACCTGGGTCAAATGATGAAATTTATGAAAGATATCCTGTAGGAAGTACATCGCTGTTTAGCCCTTTTTGGGGAAATCCAACCAATTCGATATTACCCGGGATATATGACGATGACTTGAACAGGCAGAGCAACATCAGGGGTACTGGTTTTATAAACGCTAAAATTCCATTTATCAAAGGCTTAAATTATCGTTTTGAAGTTACGGGTAACAAAGGTACAGTTGAAACAGCCTATTTCCACCATGAGTTTGGTGAAGTTAATACAAGGCTTCCAGCCAATGTCGCTAACCCCCTACAATTTTTGTCCAGAGCGAATGGATTTAGAAAAAATGATCAGACAAGCAGCTGGTTGATTAATAGTTTACTATCTTATACAAGGACTTTTGGTAGCCATAATTTTGACGTGCTTGCTGGTTACACACGAGACCACTCCAATTTTGAAAGTGTTCGTTTTAGTGGTGCTGATTTTGCTAAAGCCGGTACAACCTCCTTGGGTTACAATGGGCTTAATCTTGCAACCACGAAAGATGGGTTAAATGCGATAGTTGAATCAGGCAATGTTGGATATTTTGCCAGGTTAAATTATAACTATAAACAACGTTACTATGCAACTTTAAATGTTAGAAGAGATGGTAACTCAGCTTTTGCTGAAGGACATAAATACGGAGTTTTTCCTGGAGGATCTGTTGCCTGGGCAATGAGTGAAGAAGACTTCATGAAGAAAATTACTTTTGTTGACTATTTAAAAGTTAGGCTGGGTCTTGGAAAAGCAGGTAATCAGGCTGCAGTTCCATATGAAACGTTATCATACGCAGAATCTGGAAATACAGTCTTCGGCAGTACGACGACGACCTATAGTAATCCTGCAAATTTAGGCAACAGGTTATTTACCTGGGAGAAAACCCTTGGTCTAAACTTTGGTGTGGATTTTCAATTGTTAGACAACAGATTGTCAGGTAATATCGATCTATATAGAACAACCACTACAGATCAGCTACTAACTCGTCTAATTCCGTCTGTAACTGGTTATAATAGCGTAAAAGACAATGTTGGAGAAGTTAGGAATCAGGGTATAGAGATTACACTAAATACGGTTAACCTAAAATCGGACGGTGGTTTTACCTGGGGTTCAGGAATTAGCTTTTGGATGAATAGAAATAAGCTGGTTCATCTGTATGGGCTGGATGCGAATAAAGATGGCATTGAAGATAATGACGTAGCTAACGGGTTATTTATTGGTAAATCATTGGGTGCTAACTGGGATTATACTGTAGATGGTATAGTTCAAACTACTGATGTTGATTACATGAACAGGTATCTAACTGCTACAGGCACAAGAATATTTGTTCCTGGTGATTTAAAGATCCGCGATTTAAATGACGATGGTCTGATCAATGAGTTGGACAAATCCATTGTTGGTTATGCAAAAGAAAACTTCAACTTTAATATCTCAAATACATTTAGTTATAAAAATTTCCAGTTGTTTTTTAGTGTGAACGCAATTGTTGGTGGTGGTAAAAATAACTTTTTTAGTTCTACGAACGTGAGGGGTTTAAATCCAGGTGCCGTATTGTCTAACATTGCCAACTGGCTAGATCAACCATATTGGACACCTGAAAATGGCAACAATGAATTTCCAAGACCAAATTATCCAAACACGACGTATAATTATGGTTTTTATCAATCCAGAACATTTGTGCGTTTGCAAACTGCATCTCTAAGCTATACGTTTCCAAGATCGATCACAGAAAAATTGAAAGTGGATAACCTAAAGGCTTATGTAAGTGGTACCAATTTAATCACATTAACTGGATGGACCGGGCTTGACCCTGCAAATGGTGCTCAAATTGGTGGTAATGGTGGATCTTCGAATGGAAACGTAAATCTTTCTAATCCATTAATGCGGGCAATAACTTTTGGAATAAACTTAGCATTCTAATTAAAATCTACAAACATGAAATTATATAAAAATATGCTAATTGCTGCAACAACTGGGTTAATGTTGTTGGGCTCCTGTAAGGATGATAAATTTCTTCAGGAAACTTTAAAAGATAAGCTGAGTACTGAAACGGCTTATACGAACAAGGCACAATTTGATGCATTAAGCGCAACGATGTACCGTAGCGTTCAGTTATTTTATAACACAGCGGATCTTACCCATGAGGGATGGATTCTTGGATTGGGTACAGATGTATGTTTTGATCCACGTGATGATGCTGCTAAATTCAACAACTGGGGCCTGGTTAATTCAAGAGAAACTTTTTCTGCGGATTGGTTTAATCTGCAATACCAGATTATTAAAGTTGCAAATACTTTAATTGAAGCGGCCTCAAAACCAGGTGTGTTGTGGTTAAACGAGGCAGAAAAAACGTCTACCCTGGCAGAGGGTTATTTTTTCAGAGGCTTTGCATATCGGAATCTTGCCAATTTATATGGAGGTGTGCCGATTGTAGATAAACCAATAATGGAAAGTAAAGTTGATTTTGTAAAAAGTACCCGTGAACAGGTTTACGCTTTTGCCAAAAGTGATCTGGAATATGCCCGGACTTATTTACCACTTACTACAACTACTCCCGGAAGAGTAGTTCGTGCTGCTGCAGACCATGTTTTAGCAGAAGTAAATATTTCATTGAAAGATTACGATGGGGCTATTGCCGCTGCAACCAGAGTTATAGACGGCACCGATGGAGCGTATGCGTTGGTAAATGCGCGCTTTGGCGCACGTGCTAATGAGGCAGACAAGAATTACTATTATGATCTTTTTGTTATGGGCAACCAAAACCGTCAAGCTGGTAATACAGAAGGTATTTTCGTAGCACAGTTTGAGCAAGGCCCAACAGGTGCTGTGGTGCTTGGAGGAACTCAGAATTTTGGAAGACCTTTAATTGAACGGATGATGTGGTGTTACATTTGGGGCTTTCAGAAAGGTGGTTATACTTCAGGTTCTCCTCATGATACTACAGGACGTGGAGTGGCTTATGTTAGACCTACTAATTATACCAATTATACCATTTGGAAAAATGCAGGTAATGACCTGCGTAACACTGAGGTGAATATTAAACGAAAGTATTATTTCAATGCTGCTGTGGGTGGATTTGCAAAAGGAGACCTGATTCCTAAATCTTATTTAACTCTTAGAGAGGATACTATGCAATGGGTTTATCCAAATTGGCAAAAATTTGGTACAGACAAACATATTGCGGGATTGCCTGATAATGGTTATGTAAGGGACTTTTACGTAATCCGTTTGCCTGAAACTTATTTATTAAGGGCGGAAGCCAGATTAGCGAAGGGAGGGCAGGCACAACTTGTTGCAGATGATATAAACGCCGTTAGAGCACGTGCGCAGGCACCTCTTGTTTCAGCAGCAAATGCTACACTAGATTATATCCTCGACGAAAGAGCAAGGGAGCTATTTGGTGAGGAATTTAGAATGATGACCTTAACACGACTAGGAAAGTTATATGAAAGGACTAAGGCGTATGGATATGAAAAATCAGCAGCCTCAGTACAAACTTACAACAATCTGATGCCTATCCCTCAGGACATGATAGACAGGAATGTCGGCGCATTTATACCGAACAACCCGGGTTACTAACCCAACCAATAATAGTAATAGTTAATTCCTTGGATGTGCAGGCAAATGCCTGCACTCCCTGGTTTTTTAAACCAAATATACTTGCTAATACTAAACCTATGAGGTTAATAAAAGTACTGCTGCTTTCCACGATTTCGTTGCCGGTTATTCATGCTTATGCACAGGATAAAACCGGCTATGTGCCCCTAAGCCAAAAAGAGAAACAAAAAGTAGAGCAGCTGCTTAACCAGATGACAGTTGAGGAGAAAGCCCATCAGCTGGCTTCATTTTACCCCAACGCAGATAAAAGACTAAATGTACCTCACATGCAGGCAGGCGAAAGCTTACATGGTATTGTTGCTCCGGGAGCAACTACCTTTCCACAAGCCATAGCCATTGCCAGCTCCTGGGATCCAGCTCTTGTTGAGCGGGTATCGGGTGCAATTGCCAGCGAAGCACGTGCATTAGGTATACATCATGTGTATACGCCAATGCTAGGTGTAGTAAGAGATGCAAGATGGGGCCGGTTCGAAGAAGGTTACTCAGAAGATCCTTATCTGGTAAGCAAAATTGGCGTTGCTTTTATCAATGGTTTACAAGGAACAGGTAGATTCCGCTTTGATAAAAACCACGTTGTAGCTACCGCTAAACATTTCGTAGCCGACAGTGAGCCTTTGCTTGGAGCCAATGGTGCTGCCGTGGAAATTTCATTGAGAAGCTTACATGAAGTGCATCTGCCGCCATTTCGGGCCGCGGTTCAGGAAGCACATGTAGGGGCAATAATGCCTGCACATCACAGTTTAAACGGTGTACCATGTCACATCAATACCTACACCTTAAATGATGTGCTAAGAAAAGAATATGGTTTCGACGGGCTTGTGGTATCTGATAATAACGATATCAGATGGGTGCAGGATCGTTTGTTTGCCACTGAAAATAGAGAAGAAACAATCAGAAAATCTTTAGAAGCGGGTGTCCATACCGAACTTGCCTTTAAACAAACCTGGGCCGATAAAAGAATGTACGGCCCACCATTGGTTGCGCTGGTAAAATCAGGTAAAGTGCCAATGAAATTGTTAGACGATGCCGCTAGAAAAGTGCTGGAATTTAAAGTAGCACTGCATCTTGAAAATGAAGAAAACCCCATGGGCAAAGAAATGACCCAGTTGCAAAAGGAAACTAAAAATGCAGATGTAAATGCAGATGTTTTTTTCTCGCAGATTGATGGTTCATTGTCTAGCCCAAGGTCAAATTATAAAACTGTCCTCAATAATCCTGCACATGATGCATTAGCGCTGGAGGCAGCACGCAAGAGTATCATATTGTTGAAAAATAGCAATGGACTGCTACCTTTCAAAAAAGACCAGTTTAAAAAAATAGCTGTAATAGGCCCCAATGCAGATACCATCCGCTTAGGTACCTATTCTACTCAGCAGCCTAAGCATTTTATCACGGTAAGGCAAGGTATAGAAAAAGCCATCGGTGAAAACGGACAGGTGTTATATGCCAAAGGCACCGATATTCAGCATCCAAATGCTGCGCAAATTCAGGCTGCAGTAACCGTAGCAAATCAAGCTGAGGTGATTGTACTTGTGCTTGGCGATGACGACAAAACGGTAATGGAAAATGTAGATCGTGATGACATTAACCTGCCGGGGGCACAAGACGATTTAATGAAGGCTATGGTAGCTACAGGAAAACCTGTGGTATTGGTTCTACTACACGGGCGTCCTGCTGCTATACAATATGCAAAAGACAATGTTCCGGCCATTTTAGACGGATGGTTTTTAGGACAGGAAACAGGTGTGGCCGTTGCTGAAGCCATTTTTGGTGATTTGAACCCATCCGGGAAACTCACGGTTACTTATCCAAGAAATGTAGGTCAGGTGCCTGCATTTTATAATAGCCTGATCCCCGGCAGACCCAGGGAGATCTGGAATGCAGCTTACGATCCAACTTATCCATTTGGGTATGGCATCAGTTACACCACATTTAAATATTCAGACCTAAAGCTTTCCAAATCTGAAATGGTTGCGGTAGACACTGTTTATGCTGAAGTTAAAATCCAGAATACCGGAAAGGTAAAAGGGGATGAGATTGTACAGCTATACATCCGCGACAATGTGTCGTCTTTAGCACGGCCCATTAAAGAACTAAAAGGATTTAAAAGAATTACGCTGGAGCCAGGTGCTGTACAAACGGTAACCTTTCCAATATCATTACGCGCGCTGGAATTTTGGAAGGATGGCAAATGGATTACTGAGCCTGGTGCTTTTACCATTATGGTTGGCCCAAATTCAGTAGACCTTACCAATGTATCTTTAAAATTAACGCAATAAAGAGCTTATGAAATTAACGAAATACATCAGCAAGTGCATCCCGGTTTTTAGTATAGGATTGCTTTTTTCTTTTCCCTCGGTGGCGCAAAAATTATCGGTAGCTGCGCTGGTTTGCGAATATCAAACCAATCCAATCGGAATAGATGTAGTTAAACCAAGACTAAGCTGGAAGCTGAAATCATCAGGACAAGACATTCTGCAAACCTCATATGAACTGCGGATGAGCAAAGATTCTGCACAACTTAAAAATGGTAAAAATTTAAGCTGGACAAGTGGGAAAGTCAAATCTGCAAGCTCTGTACACATTATGTACAACGGCCCGGCCCTTGCTTCGGCACAACGCAATTATTGGCAGGTACGGGTTTGGGACAATAAAGGCAATGTTTCTAAATGGAGCGACTGCAACTATTGGGAAATGGGTTTATTGAAAACCTCAGACTGGACTGCCGAATGGATCAAAAGCAACATTCCGGCTGATACTGTTGACGGCCCTGCACCAATGTTTCGCCGATCATTTGAACTCGCCAAAGCAGTGAAATCTGCCCGTTTGTACATTACGGCACATGGCATTTTTGAAGCCTACTTAAATGGAAAACGCATAGGCGACGAGTATTTTGCACCCGGATGGACCAGCTACCGCAAAAGATTACAATACCAGGTTTACGATGTTACTTCTTTACTGAACAAAGGTAAAAATGCAGCAGGAGTGATGGTGGGTGACGGCTGGTACCGCGGGCATTTAGATAAATGGAAAAACATCTACGGCAAAGACCTGGCCCTGTTGTATCAACTCGAAGTTCAATATACAGACGGTACTAAAGAAACAATTGCCTCCAATAAGCAATGGAAAGCAGCCATAGGTCCCATTCGTTCTTCTTCTTTCTATAATGGTGAAGTATACGATACACGCCTGGAGAAAAAGGGTTGGAACATGAGCGCCTATAACGACAAAGGTTGGTTGCCGGTAACCACTGCCGTATATGACAACAGCATTCTTGTTGCGCCAGAAATGCCGCCAGTAAGGAAAAAGGAAGTCTTTCATCCGCTTAAGCTGATCAAAACTCCAAAGGGAGAAACTGTGATAGACTTTGGACAAAACCTGGTAGGCTGGGTGGTCATAGACATTAAAGGAAAGCTTGGTGATGTGATTACCATAAAGCATGCAGAGGTACTGGATAAGGAAGGGAACTTTTATACCGCTAACCTTCGTTTTGCGAAATCAGAACTCAAATACATTTTGGCCAGTAACCAGGTAGAGCATCACGAGCCGCATTTTACCTACCAGGGCTTTCGATACATTAAAATTGAAGGCTTCACAGGCAAATTAGATACGGCTGGCATCAGGGCTGTAGCCATGTACTCTGATATGGAAGCAACCGGAAATCTGGTTACTTCTAACCCTATGCTCAATCAATTGCAGCATAACATTCAGTGGGGTCAAAAGGGCAATTTTGTAGATGTGCCTACAGATTGCCCACAAAGAAATGAGCGTCTGGGCTGGACGGGCGATGCGCAGGCATTTAGCCGTACGGCAGAATATAACATGAACGTAGCGGGCTTTTTTACCAGGTGGTTAAAAGACCTGAGTGCAGATCAGCATGCAGATGGAGCTGTAACCTGGGTAGTACCAGATATCATGTCGCCAACCGCAGCAGGTGTTGCCGGTTGGGCTGATGCGGCCACAATTATTCCCTGGAGTTTGTACCAAACTTATGGTGATAAACATATCCTGGAGCAACAGTATCCTGGAATGAAAGCGTGGATAGGATACATGGAGCAAAAAAGTATCAATGATTTATGGAATACAGGTTTCCATTTTGGCGATTGGTGTTTTTATAGTCCTAGTCCAACGGATGATTCAGGAAAGGCTGCCGTAACCGATAAATACTTAATTGCTCAGGCATTTTATGCTAATTCTGTGCAGCTGATGATCAATACAGCCGAAGTTTTGGGCAAAGATGAAGATGTGAAGAAGTACCAGGCTTTGCTTGAAAAAATCAAAAAGGCCTTTGTAAAAGAATACGTAACGGGTAATGGCAGGGTTGTGTCTGGTACACAGACCGCAATGGCTTTAACGCTTTCCTTTGATCTATTGCCAGAAAACTTAAGAGATCAGCTGGCAGGCAGATTGGTAGAAAACATCAAAGCCTACGGTAACCACCTCACTACAGGCTTTCTGGGTACACCATATTTGTGCCATGTGTTAAGCCGCTTCGGTTACGATGATATGGCCTACACACTTTTGTTGCAAGATACCTATCCATCCTGGTTGTATCCGGTTACCAAAGGCGCAACCACCATCTGGGAGCGTTGGGATGGAATTAAAGCCAATGGCGATCTTCAGGATCCAAGTATGAACTCCTTTAACCACTATTCATATGGTGCAATAGGAGATTGGATGTACCGCAGAATGGCGGGATTAGATACAGACACAAAAAATCCAGGTTATAAAGGCATCACCATTGCTCCGCATCCGGGGGGGGATCTGAGCATGGTGAATGCTACTCTGGAAACCATGTATGGAAAGCTTCAATCCAAATGGCAGCTTAAAAATGGCCTGTTCATTTTAGATGTGGTTGTTCCACCAAATACTACTGCAGAGGTGATTTTGCCCAATGCAGCGAATACTGAGGTAACGCATAACCTGGTCGTTTCAACTTTAAAAAAGGCTGTAAAAAGCGGCAAAGACCTTAAGTATCCTGTTGGCTCTGGCAGCTATCATTTTGAGTATCATTTTAAACCATAAGCAATGATGAAATTAAGAACCGTTTTATGTTTTCTATTACTGGTAGCAGGTTTAAATACCTCAGCTCAGTTATACAATATCAAAGATTATGGTGCCATAGGTGATGGCAAAACCATGAACACGCAAGCCATTCAGAAGGCCGTTGATGCGGCAAGCGCCAAAGGAGGAGGAAAGGTCGTTGTCCCGGCCGGATCATTTTTAACCGGCACTGTTCATTTAAAGTCGGGCGTTGAACTGAACCTTGAGCCCAATGCTGTGTTGTTGGGTAGCGCCAGTTTAGCTGATTATGAACGCAATGACAGGTGGTATGCGCTGTTAATTGCCGACAAGCAAAATAACATTTCCATTACAGGGAAAGGATCAATTGACGGGCAGGGGCATGATTTGGCTATGAGTATTCTTAAACTGGTAAAAAATGGAGCTATCAAAGATCCGCTGGTATTGAGAAGACCGAATGAAACCTTCAGACCTCAGCTGATTGAGTTACAGCGCTGCAACAAGATTCTGGTTAAGGATGTAACCCTAAAGAATGCGGCCTGTTGGGTGCAAACATACAATTTATGTACCGATATGGTGTTTGATAGTGTAAAAGTACGTAGCACCGCGTATTGGAATAACGATGGTTTTGACATTGTAGATTGCCAGAATGTAGTGGTTAAAAATTGCGATGTTGATGCTGCGGATGATGGCATTTGCCTTAAATCCAGTGATGCTTCAAGTGCTTGTGAAAACATCGTTATCCAGGATTGTAAAATACGCTCCAGTGCAAGTGCAGTAAAATTCGGCACCGCCTCTCTCGGTGGTTTTAAGAAAATTAAAGTGAATAATATTTTTGTTTACAATACCTACCGTACAGCTGTGGCACTGGAAATTGTAGATGGAGGTATCATGGAAGATGTTGAAGTGTCTAACATTACGGCTAAAAATTCAGGTGGCGGAGTTTTCATTCGTTTAGGGCACCGCAAAACAACAGTTCCTCCTGGAATCATCAGGAGAATTTCCATTAAAAACGTGAATGTAGAAATTCCTGCCGGTAAACCAGATGAGGGCTACGGCATTGCAGGTCCGCCAGAAGAAGATATCTTTCCCCACAATTTGATGCCTGTTATTATTGTGGGCTTACCTGGTCATCCGGTGCAAAATGTATCTCTTGAAAACATCAACATTGTTACTGCGGGTGCAGCCGACAAAAAGAAAGCATATGTTTCTTTGGATTCTATTCCTAAAATTGATGAAAGGGCAAGTGACTATCCTGAATACGTAATGTTTGGTGAACTGCCTGCCTGGGGCTTATATGCCCGTCATGCAGAAAACATTTCCATTAAAAACTCCAACTTCAAATATGTACAGCCAGATTTCAGGGCACCATTTGTTTTTAGTGATGTGAAAGGCCTGGTGATGGATAAAGTTAATGTGCCCGCTGTAATTTCTTCTGAGGCAGTGATTTTACACCAGGTGAGCGGCTCTTCCATTAAGAACTTAAAAACACCTTTACCAGGCAAAGCTACTGTTTACACCCTTAAATAAAGCTCATGTTTAGACGCCACTTTTTATCTCTTCTACCCCTTGCGGCAGCATCAGGCATCAACCTAAAATCAGTAGCTGCTTCGCCTGCAGTTTCAATAGAAAAGAAAACTGACAGCAGGAAGTACTGGATTCGGGTACTTACTAAAATAGCAGATCCGGTACTATTGAATTTAAGTGAAGGAAAGCTTAAAGCGAATATGCCGGTGGAAGTTAACCCAACGAGTACGTTGGATAGAAGTAAGGTGACGTATCTGGAGGCATTTGGAAGGTTGATGGCCGGCATTGCACCCTGGCTTGAACTGGGCGCTGATGACACGGAAGAAGGGAAATTAAGGGCAAAATATATTAGTCTCAGCCATAAATGTCTGGCGCATGCCGTTAATCCGGCATCGCCAGACTATATGCAGTTTACAGCTCAAAAGTATGAGCAGGCATTGGTAGATGCTTCCTTTTTAGCTCAGGCTTTAATCCGTGCGCCAAAACAGCTTTGGGAGCCTTTAAGCGCCGAAGTTAAGGCAAACCTTATTAAAGCTTTGAAATCTACACGTGTAATTAAACCCACTTACAACAACTGGTTGCTTTTTATGGGCATGATTGAAGCTTTTTTTCTAAAAATTGGCGAGGAATATGATGTGGTAAGATTGGATTATGGCATTAAAAAACATTTTGAGTGGTACAAAGGGGATGGTATTTATGGTGATGGCCCTGCCTTTCATTTTGATTACTACAATAGTTTTGTAATACAGCCCATGATGATGGACATAGCAGGAGTGATGTTAGAGAGCGGGAAAGAAAACAAAGCTTTTTATGCATTGGTGCAAGAACGGGCTGTGCGTTATGCGGCCATTCAGGAAAGGTTAATCTCTCCGGAGGGAACATTTCCACCAACAGGTCGGTCGCTTGCATACCGTTTCGGTGCCATGCAGGGCTTATGTCAGATTGCTTTGTTAAAAATGCTACCCCCAGAAATTAAGCCTGCTCAGGTAAGGGAAGCTTTAACATTGGTGATTAAAAGAATGATTGAGGCACCAGGCACTTTTGATGCCAATGGCTGGCTTACCATCGGGTTTTGTGGGCATCAGATAGATATGGGCGAATCTTATATCTCAACAGGTAGCTTATACCTCTGTAGTACAGGATTACTCGCTTTAGGCTTGCCAAAAGAAGACCCTTTTTGGAGTAACGCCCCGGCCGACTGGACGGCCAGGAAGTTGTGGAACGGCATTAATATGCCTGCAGATCATGCTGCAGCAAGTTTATAAATTTTTAAAACTACCTATGTGGAGGATAGGCCTATGAGATAAACAGCTATTAAACTACACATCCGGACTAACCATCAGGATTTCAAACCAAACCATTCACACCTAAACAAACTTAAAGTATGAAAAAAGTACTTGCGCTACTTGCGTACGCTATTCTCTGTAATACATATTTTGTATTTGCAGGTAAAGCAAAGATGCCTGTAGCCCCCAACGAGAAAAAACTATTGACCATTACAAAATCAAATCAGCAGAGGGTATTAACAGGTACTATCTATGATGAAACAGGAGTTTCACTTCCTGGAGCTACTATTAAAGTAGAAGGAAAAGAGCGAGGTGCTGTTACCAATGGCGAGGGTAAATACACCATCCAAATCAATACCAATGCTGAAGTCCTTATCGTCTCCTATATAGGATACATTAATCAGCGGATTACAGTTGGAGAACGAAAAGTACTTGATGTAAAATTACTCCCTAATCCTAAAAATGCACTCGATGAAGTTGCTGTTGTTGCTTTTGGTACGCAAAAAAAAGAGAGTGTAATTGGGTCAATTACTACAGTGAGACCAGGTGATTTAAGAGTTCCATCAAGTAATCTTACCACCGCACTAGCAGGGAGGGTAGCTGGAATTATTTCTTACCAAAGAAGCGGTGAGCCCGGAGCAGACAATGCTGATTTCTTTGTAAGGGGGGTTACAACTTTCGGAACAAATAACAAGCCTCTGATCTTGATTGATGGAATTGAGCTGACTTCAACAGATTTAGCTCGTTTGCAAACAGATGACATTGCAACATTTTCAATCATGAAAGATGCCACAGCAACGGCTTTATATGGTGCACGTGGAGCAAATGGAGTAATTTTAGTTACCACCAAACAAGGTGTTGCGGGTCAGGCAAAAATATCTATCAGGGCGGAGAATTCTGCTTCCATGGCCACGCAAAATGTGGAACTTGCCGATCCTGTAACGTATATGAAACTTGCAAACGAAGCAGTATTGACCAGAAATCCTGGTGCTGCAGCACTTTACCTTCCTGATCAAATAGAAAATACAGAAAAAGGAACGAACCCTTTGGTTTATCCGGCAAATGACTGGCGGAAAATGCTCTTTAAGGACTACGCCATGAACCAGCGTTACTATTTAAATGTAAACGGCGGGGGAACGGTAGCCAGATATTATGTTTCTGGAGGATTCAATAAGGACAATGGTGTTTTGAAAGTTGACGGAAAGAATAATTTCAACAACAACATCAATTTGAAAAGCTATACTTTACGTACCAATGTAAATGTTGACCTCACCAAATCTACCGAGCTAATTGTGCGTTTGAGCGGAAACTTTGATGATTATAATGGACCGCTTGACAGCGGTACGGATATGTACAGAAAAGTAATGCGCAGTAACCCTGTTCGGTTTCCTGCATTTTATCCTGTAGATGAAGCACACAAGTTTGTCAAGCACATTATGTTTGGTAACTATGGCAACAATACTTTCCTAAATCCATATGCCGATATGGTAAAAGGATACAGAGATGAAAGCAGGTCCCAAATGATGGCCCAGTTTGAAATAAAACAAGGCTTAAATGGAATTACCCAAGGTCTTTCTGCAAGGGCAATGCTTAACCTTGGCAGAACTTCATTGTTCAATTATAAAAGGGCTTATGCACCTTTTTGGTATCAGTTAGCGGGTTATGATCCGCTAACAAATCAATATGTCGTATCTAAGACAAATGATAATGGAAGGGAATACCTTGACTTTTTACCGGGAGATAAAAAATTGTATTCCACTTTCTATCTTGAGTCGGCGATTAATTACAACCGAACTTTTGCTTCAAAGCATGATGTTGGCGGTGTATTGGTTATGATTAATAGAGAAGCCTTAAATTCAGAATCCAGTAATGATATTATGCTTTCACTTCCCTTCAGAAACATTGGTGTTTCGGGGCGTGCCACTTATGCTTACGACAAAAGATATTTTGCTGAATTTAACTTCGGGTATAATGGTACAGAGAAATTTGCAGAGAATAACCGCTTTGGCTTTTTTCCTTCTGCCGGGCTAGCGTGGAGTGTATCTAATGAGAAATTCTTTGAACCACTTAAATCAGTAATTAGCAATTTAAGATTTCGATATACCTATGGTTTGGTAGGGAACGACCAAATTGGGGATGCTAACGATAGATTTTTCTATCTTTCAAGAGTTACTTTGTCAGATCCAAGCCGGGCGGCAGTTTTTGGTCGGGACTTGAATGAAATAAAGAATGGTGTATCTATACAACGATATGAAAACTCATTGATAACCTGGGAACGGGCAGCGAAGCAAAACGTAGCTATGGAATTGAGTTTGTATGGTAAAGCCAATTTAGTTGCTGAGTATTATACAGAGAAACGCGATAACATATTAATGGCACGGACAGATATACCAAATACTGTTGGCTTTGCGTCCATTCAAAGATCTAATGTTGGTAAGGCATCGGGAAAAGGGATAGACCTATCATTGGATTTTCAGCATGCCTGGTCTAAAAACCTCTGGTTTTCAGTACGTGGTAACCTTACTTATGCTAAAAGCAGATATAGTGTATTTGAGGAGCCCAACTATTCGGAACCGGGAAGGTATAGAGTAGGAAGTTCCATTAACCAATATTATGGGTATATCGCTGAGCGCCTTTTTGTTGATGATCAGGAAGCTGCTAATTCACCTAAACAGGATTTCGGTTCTGCTGTATTGGGAGGCGATATTAAATATACTGATGTAAACGGAGATGGTATCATTAATCAGGCAGATATTGTTCCGATTGGAAATCCTACGTTACCAGAAGTGATTTATGGTTTTGGCTTTTCCTTAAGTTACAAGAAATTTGACATCTCTGCTTTTGCACAGGGATCTGCAAATCAGTCTTTTTGGATCAACCCAGCAGCTACTTCACCCTTCGTGCCATACGTTTATCCAAATACCACAGAGTCTACTGCTACCACTCAATACACAAACCAGTTATTGCAAGCGTATGCAGATAGTTATTGGTCAGAAGAAAACCGCAATCTCTATGCAACTTTGCCCAGGCTCAGTACTTCTGTAAATGCCAATAATATCCAGCCAAGTACCTGGTTTATGAGGAATGCTGCTTTCTTACGCCTTAAGCAAGTTGAATTTGGATATACCTTTTCTAAAAGTTTACTTGATCGTATAAAGGCTTCAAATTTAAGGTTATACATGAGTGGGACAAACTTGCTAATGTTAAGTAAGTTTAAAATTTGGGATTCGGAAATGGCTGGTAATGGACTGGGTTATCCACTGCAAAAGGTTTTTAATTTCGGTTTAAACCTCACCTTTTAATTGATTTAAAACATTAGATATGAAATATTCTAAAAATACAAACTGGTGTGTAAGACTAGCCATTTTAATTTTCGTCTCGATATTTTCGTCTTGTAAGGATTACCTGGATATAGTCCCGGATAGCCTTGCAACCATCGATAATGCATTTACTATGCGCTCGGAGGCGGAAAAATTTTTATATACCTGTTATTCTTACATGCCAAAAGATGGTAACCTGGAACAGGATCCTGCACTACTTGGCGGGGATGAAATTTGGGCAATCAACAACTCTCCAAAACCCAACTTTAGTCATGGGGTATTTAACCTCGCGCTCGGACTTCAGTCTACGGTAAATCCAATTGGAGAAGGTATGTGGGTCAATCTTTATAAAGGGCTTAGAGATTGCAATATATTTTTAGAAAGGATAGGTTCAGTTCCCGACCTCGGAGAACAGGAGCGTAAAGAATGGATTGCAGAAGTGAAGTTTCTTAAAGCGTACTACCATTTTTATCTGGTACGTATGTACGGTCCGATTCCATTGATCAGAGAAAATTTGTCTGCCGATATCAGTATCGCCGATGTGAAAATCGCAAGGGCCCCGGTAGATGAATGTTTTGCATACATCAAGCAACTGTTGGACGAGGCTAAAGATGACCTGCCGCCCAATGTTGTTGATCCGGCAAAAATGCTTGGACGCATCACAAAGCCTATAGTCTATGCTTTAAAAGCTAAAGTAATGGTTACTGCTGCGAGTCCGTTATTTAATGGAAATACAGATCAGGCAACTTTAAGAAATCGTGATGGTACGCAGCTATTTAACCAGCAATTTTCAACAGTAAAATGGGATTCGGCAGTTGTAGCCTGCAAGCAGGCAATTGAGGTATGCCATGCTGCAGGTCACAAATTGTATAAGTACAATCCATCTGTGTCGGTATTTGTGCTTACTGAAGAAATTAAGACGCAACTTAGTTTAAGACTGGCCTTTACAGAGCG
Source organism: Pedobacter sp. MC2016-14 (assembly GCF_020991475.1). NCBI lineage: Bacteria > Pseudomonadati > Bacteroidota > Sphingobacteriia > Sphingobacteriales > Sphingobacteriaceae > Pedobacter > Pedobacter sp. MC2016-14. The sequence continues at coordinate 88,673 of NZ_JAJMPA010000001.1, read as the reverse complement.
ATGGAATAGCGAGGTCATTTGGGCAAATACACAAAGCGTTAACAATACAACGCAGAGAATGGCGACTCCAAATGTAAACCCACTTTATCAGGAAAACCCTACTATAGGGTATGAATTAGCACCTCCATTAAAGATCGCGGATATGTTTTATACCAAAAATGGAGTTCCAATAACGGAAGACAATGCATGGAATGCAGCACTGACCCCTACACGGGTGGGCTCAGCTGCAGATCAGCGATATATCAGACTAGATTACGAAACAGCGGGATCAAATTTTGATAGGGAGCCACGCTTTTATGCTGACCTGGGTTTTGACGGTGGTGTTTGGTATGGGCAAGGATATTACAATGATGCAATTCCGTCAGGGACATATTTTGTACAGGCTAAAAAAGGCCAGCTTAACGGGAAATCGAAGCCCGATTATGGATCGATAACTGGTTATTTTATTAAGAAATATGTACATTATCAGAATGTACAAAATTCGGGAGTTTCCGATTACACCGTAACAGCTTATCCCTGGCCCTTAATTCGCCTTCCTCAATTATATTTGATGTATGCTGAGGCGCTAAATGAGCAAGGTGGTCCTGGTGCAGAAGTTCATGAATACATTAACTTGGTTCGTGAACGTGCTGGTTTAAAAACAGTGCGGGAATCCTGGACGAATTACTCAAATAATCCAGGCAAATTTGAAAGTAAGAATGGGATGCAAGAGATCATTCAGCAAGAAACGATGATTGAGCTGGCATTTGAAGGTGCGCGTTTTTGGGACCTAAGGCGGTGGAAGAGAAATATTGTGGAATATAGAAAGCCAATTCAGGGATGGGACATAGAACAATCCACTGCCGCTTTTTATTATCGCAAGAAATTCATTTTTGATCAGCGTTTTGGATTGAAAGACTACTTCTTTCCGATAAGAGATTTTTCCATTACTACTAACCGAAACTTAGTTCAAAATATAGGCTGGTAATTTATAAATAGATATCATGAAAATATTGAATTATATTGTTGTTGCTTTATTATTGAGTATAGTAGGGCAAAGCTGTAAAGAAGATGAGCGGCTAAAATATTTAAATGAAGATGCTCCGGCACCTCAGCAGGTGAGTAATATTAAAGTAGAAAATACCCCGGGTGGCGCTACTGTAACGTATCGGCTAAATGGAGATGAGAATCTTGCTTATGTTAAGGCTGTTTATGAAATTCAGCCAGGTGTATCGAGAGAAAATAAAGCTTCCATTTATACAGATACCTTAAAGTTAGATGGTTTTGGTGATACCAAAGAATATGATGTAAAACTTTATAGTGTAGGTAAAAATGAAAAGGTATCTGAACCTATTGTGGTAAAAATAAAGCCACTTACACCACCCATAGAATTAGCGTATGGTAATCTGAGCCTTGAGCCTGGTTTTGGCGGTGTGAAGATTAGGCTAAAAAATGCATTACAGGCAAATTTGGCTATCGTAGTCGATGCAGATACTGTCTCAAATGGTGTGCTAAGACCGTTACAGACATTTTATTCCAAAGCACCTGAAGTCTCTTTTTCTGTACGTGGATTAAGTTCAAAATCTATGAAATTTTCCGTTTACTTAAGGGATCGCTGGAACAACAAATCATTAGCGATAATCAAAGACCTGACCCCGGTTTTTGAGCAGAAAGTCCCTAAGCCTTTTAAAATTGTGCAATTGCCGACGGATGAATATACCCCTTCTTCCACTTCTACCACTGTAGATAAAATGTGGGATGGTCTGGTTGATCTTGGTATTTTTGCCTCTAGAAATAGTGCAACAATTCCGCAATGGTTCACCGTTGATTTGAATATTCCTGTAGTCATTAGTCGGATGAAAGTCCACCAAAGGTCCTCGCCATTTAATTACACGGGCGCAAGTGTGAAAACATTTGAACTGTATGGCTCTAATAGCCCTGCAACCGACGGCAGTTGGGCCAGCTGGACGTTAATTGGGAAATTCAACTCATTTAAGCCGTCTGGCTTGCCTTTAGGTCAGGTTACCACAGAAGACAATACGTATGGTTTTACTAATGGTGAAGATTTCGAAATGCCAGATATTCCACCGGCGTATAGGTATGTGCGCTTTAAGGCGCTGGAAACTTACGGGGGCGGTGGTCAGATCACCATTGCGGAGATTAGTTTCTGGGGTAAATTGTAATGTTAACCATTAAAAAAAATCAAATGAAAACTAGATTATATATAATAATGGCAATTGCAGGTGGGTGTGCTTTTATGGCCTGTAAAAGAATGGATAGTACATATAAACAATATGTTGTAAATAGTGGTGTTATCTATCCTGGAAAGGCAACTGCCCCTGTGCTGCATTCTGGCGACAACAGGGTTAGAATTACCTGGTTAAGAGGCTCCGATCCTAAAGTGGTAAGAGCAAAGGTCTATTGGAATAATTATACTGATTCTATTGAATTTGCTGTCCCAGCGGATAAGGACACTGTAGGAATTACCATTCCCAACGTACCTGAGAATTTTTACTCTTTCATTATCAAAACTTTTGATAGCAAGGGTAACGTATCTGTTCCGGTGGAGCTGTCTGGCAGCGTGTATGGTGAGCGATATCGGTCAAATTTGCTTCCAAGGCCATTGCTGACCAATACTGTCAATCTTGCTAATACATTGGGACTTCAATTCAATGATTTACCCTCAGGGACAACGATTGTTGGATCGGAGGTGGAATATACTACCACCACAAATTTGCTTAAGGTTGTACGGGTTAAAGCATCAGATCTTGCTTTGCAGCTTGCAGACTATAAAAAAGGAACTAGCTATCGCATTAGGACCCTACATCTGCCCGATCCTGTTGCTTTAGATACTTTTAGAACCAACTACCAGGTTGTAAACGAGCTTTCTCCTGTTAAAAGCCAGTTGTCAGTGATTGCTTATTCTTCCTATAATACAACGGATACTCCAGTTGGCTTCAGTGCACCGGCCAATCTGTTGGATGGCAATCAAAATACCAGATGGCTTTCACTTACCACTTTGTCTTACCCTCATTTTGTAACAATCGATTTGGGTACCCAGCGGACAATCAAAACCATCAGTTTATGGAGGTGGACAATAGCCCCTACAGCTACTGTACCCGTTCCTGTTCCAGACGAGCGGGGACCGGATGTTGTGAAGTTCCAGGGAAGTGTTGATAATGTAAACTGGATAGATTTGGGCGGGAATTTCAACTTTAACAGACTAACCAGCGCTGAACAAAAATTCACAATCCCTGGCTTGCCAGAAGTTCGTTACATAAAGTTAACGGCCGTAAGTGGTCCCCAGAAATTTGTAATCTTAGGAGAAATTAACTTTGGTCTATTGTAATTTCGAATAGATATATATCTTCAAAGGCCTGCATTCATAACGCAGGCCTTTTTTGATGCTAAAAAGACAAGCCCGTCCTGAACAATTGATCCAGATTTGTGTTATAATGTTCAAATCGATTAATTATGACTTACAAGGATTTATTACAGTCGCTAGCAGACAGGGCGGCTACAAATTATACCGCATACTTACAATCTAAAATTGACATCCTGAGCAATCAGGAAGATGGCCTGCTGGCAGATAAAACCAGTCAGTATAAAGATGGCTATGAAACCCTCGAAAAGAAATTTACCGCTGTGCTGGCCATGGTTAAAAATGGTCAGGCTTTGGAAGACACTGTACCCGAAGATGTAGCCGATGATGCTGTTAAATAATTAAGTTTGCCTATCTTTGTAGCTTTGCTATACTATGCTATCAAAGAAAACAAAATATGCAATAAAGGCGCTCGTAGCCTTGGGAAAAAATGTTCAGAATCCACCGATGCAAATTGTGCGGTTGGCGGAGCAGGAAATGATACCAAGGAAGTTTTTAGAACAGATTTTACTAGACCTTAGAAATGCAGGCTATCTGTATAGTAAAAAGGGTGCAGGAGGTGGTTACAGCCTTAATAAGGATGCTAAAGACATTTACCTGGTAGATGTGTTGCGCATTACCGACGGCCCTATTGCTATGGTGCCTTGTGCCAGCATTAAGTTTTATCGGAAATGTGACGAATGCCACGATGAGGTAACTTGCGGAATCCGGAAAACATTTATTGATGTGAGAGATGCTACCCTTAGAATTCTTTCCAACACCTCAGTTGCAGACGTTATTGCCCGCGAAACCACAGACTTCTTAGATATTTAACATCTTTTAACATCCAGAACGCTGTAGTCTTAATCACCTGTACTGCAAATATTGGTTAGCTTTGCCCCGAAAAATTAAAATACATGAATATAATTATGAATAATTTATCCAAAAGAGCCCTTCAGTTGTCTCTTTTAGTGATATTCCCGTTTTTATCTTACGCACAAAAGCCAAACTGGTTTAACCTTGACCTTAAAACAGATACTACTTTCGGTATCAGCACTGAAAAGGCTTATGCCGAGCTGTTGAAGGGAAAAAAATCTAAACCTGTTTTAGTAGGTGTACTAGATGGTGGCGTAGATTATAACCACGAAGACCTGAAAAGAATTGTTTGGGTAAATAAGAGAGAAATTGCCGGAAACGGAAAGGATGATGATAAAAATGGATATATAGATGATATCCACGGATGGAATTACCTTGGCTCTGCTAAAGGCTCTGTAGCTCATGAGACGCTTGAGTTGACAAGGTTGCTTAGAAGAGACCGTAAGAAATTTGAAAACGTAGATGCTGTATCAGTAGCTCCGGCAGATAAAGAAGCATATGAAGCTTATCAGAAAATGAAAGCCAAATACGATGAAGAAGTAGCAGAAGCGAAAGGAATTACCGCCAATATTGAAGGCTTTAAAAATGTAGTGGATGGAGTGGTTAAAAAAATTGGCAAAGAAAACCCAACCCTGGGAGATTTTCAAAGCTTCCAGGCCGTAACGCCAATGGAAACCAGAATTAAAACGGTATTGATTTCACAATTGCAAGAAGGTGGTACGTTTAAGGATTTTTATGATGCACAGATCCTAAAAGGTCTGGAGCACTATAAATCATCTTTAGATTACAACTTAAACATGGATTATGATCCGCGTCCCGAACTTGTTGGTGATAACTATGCAGACAGCAAAGAGCGTTTTTATGGCAATAGCGATATCAAAGGCCCTGATGCAAGTCATGGTACCCACGTTGGAGGGATCATAGCAGCCGACCGTACCAATAATTTAGGTATCAAAGGTGTTGCTGATAATGTACAGATTATGGGTGTACGTGCCGTTCCGGATGGTGATGAACGTGACAAAGATGTTGCTAATTCTATCCGTTATGCAGTAGATAATGGTGCTAAAGTTTTGAACATGAGTTTTGGTAAAGCATATTCATGGGATAAGGCGGCAGTTGATGCAGCTGTTAAGTATGCCATGAGCAAAGATGTGTTGTTGGTACAGGCAGCAGGTAACGACAATAAAGACATTGACAAAGAAACCAATTTCCCAAACCGTAAATACTTAACTGGAGAAACTGCTGCGGCATATCTTGTAGTTGGTGCTTCCGGACCAAAAGATGACGAGACTTTAAAAGCAGACTTTTCTAATTTTGGAAAAACAGCGGTAGATGTTTTTGCACCAGGTGTAAACATTTATTCTACCATCCCTGAAGGAAAATATGCAAGCTTTAACGGAACAAGTATGGCTGCTCCTGTAGTTGCTGGTTTAGCGGCATTGATTCGTTCATACTATCCAAAACTTACTGCTTTACAGGTTAAGGAGATCATTATGAAATCCGTTGTTAAAGTAAACCACAACGTTACTTATAAAGTAGGAGAGGAAGATAAGTCTGTTCCATTTTCAGACCTTTGCATTAGCGGAGGTATTGTGAACGCTTACAATGCTTTAAAATTAGCTGCTACTTATAAATAGCCATAATTGCCATTTACAAAACAGCCCCTTCCAGATTTGGAAGGGGCTGTTTTGTTTTTATGAATTTTGCCTTAGCTAAGAATCTCTTTGGCAATAGGAAACAATTGAACCGGGATGCCCTTGTCTTCCAGAAAGCAAAGCCTTTCGTATTTGTATTCATTGGCTTTCACTACATCATTAGCCTGTGTATATATACTGATAATCAAATTATAAACCTTTAGGCAATTTAAGTTAAGCTCATACTTCTTCAGGATGTCAATTACATCTTCTGCATAAGAAACTGCTTTTGCATACTCCTGTCTGTTCCTGCTTTGCTCTGCCTTATAAATGGAAAACAATGTTTCTGAATATTTGGTCATTGTAGCAGCCGTTTTATTTTTCAGAATGCTACACAAGATGCGCTCAATCTGATCGGCTTTTTTTCCTGGCTGTGTTCTGGAAAGCGCTGTGCCCAGAATATTTAGCATATATACCGTGAAAGGCGACCGTCCGCAAAATATTTGAGGGTGCCTGGCACCCATGGTCTCAATAATTTTTACAGCTTTTTGCTGCGTTCCGTAAAACAAATTTACAGCTAACGCTAATATATAACTGATCGCATCCTTTGTTTTTAAAGGTATTACAGGGCTCAAATCCAGACCTTTTAAATGGATGATATTACTGGCCGCCTCATTAGCGGTAATGCTGGTATCGGTAATCTTTTGGTAAATCACCTCGATAGCTACAAAAGGATCTACAATCCAATCTTTACTCAGCGTCCGGTATTTTGCCAGTTGCTCAATCCTTTCTAATATTTTATCCCTGTTTAAGCTTAAAATGTCGGGGATTGCAAGGATGCTCTGGTATACCAATGCAGATTCATCAGTGTCTGCAATTTCCAGCAAAGCCGCAATGGCCTCTTTGTAACAATTGTCAATCAAATCAAAGCTCGTTAATTCTTTGATGATGGACTCATGAAGACGGTGTTCTTTGATCAGTTCATAGGTGTCTGAATGCGTATTGATTCTATATTTTAGGTTTTCGGCCGTAAATAACATAAGGTAATTCTTTTCATAAGTGTTTAGACCAAGGGTAAAAACACTGGTCAGCATTTTGAAGTCCCCAATCTTAATTAAGAACCGTATTGCCCACTGTAATATGATAAAATATACCTGATTATTAGCATACTCTTTCTTAATGTAATCAAATACGGATGTCCCAATATTCAGGTTAAATTTTTCAAGAATTTCAATGAACAAAAAGTATTCAAAAATATGAGGATGAACAAAGCGAACAACTTCCTGTGGATGTGCATTTTCAAAACGTTTCTCTTCCATCAAAATTCCGTCGGCAAGTAACTCCATATAGGCGTTCGTGAAAGCCGACAATTCATTGATGAGTTCACTTTTTAATACAGAACTCCCTTTATCCCCATACGCTGTGAGCAGAATAATTTTTTTAAGGAACAAGATCTTTTCCGTATAATAATTAGAGCGGTAAATCTTTTCCTGGATAAATCTGGAAATCAGCTCGTAAAAGGAAAGATTTGTGTAATAATTAAAATTAGGGTCTTCTTCATTTAGTTGATAATACAACTGAATATGAAAAGGGAATTTAAGCTGTGCCTTTAGCTTTTGATTGATCTCTTTTCCATCCAGGATAGGCATTCTGGAAACAATCTGGTCAACCTCTTTAGCGGTTAGTGGGGGTACATTAGAAACATCATTCATGTTAAAATAATTACCTCTAAACCATACCGACTTCAAATAAGATGAGTGACGCATCCGCTCATAAAACCTGATCCAGGTAGTACAACGCATACTCATCACTACCTTTATATTCTCCGTATCCTCCAGGGCACATATGAAGTTAATGATGCTGTCAAAAATTTGCTCCTTAATTTCTCTTTTTAAAATCACTTCTCCAAAGCCATCTAAAATAATAATAAGCTTTGCACCCGCGGGTTTGTAATACAGGTCTACATATTGAAGCATGTTTTCCTTTGCCGGTATTCCAAGTTGTTCCTTTAGCCGTTCTTCCAAATTAAAAGGCCGGTCTTCAGTAATCAGATTATAGATGTTGCTGAAAAAAACGGTAGAATTTTTATAAGGAGAATCATCGGCTAAGAAAGTAGATTCCACAAGATGGCTCAACAGGGTGGTTTTTCCATAACCCGGTTGGGCAATGAAAGAAGTAAAGCGGAAGTTGCTGTTGTAGAAGAATTGAAAGTCATGCTCAGCAAATTTTCTGCCGATGGTCAAATCATAAGGGAGCCCGGACCTGTTTCTAATACCTTTTAGCGTGTATTCTGTGATTTTTGTAGCAGCCGTGTGTATTTCTTTCCTGGGCGTATTAACGATCAGCGCTTTGTTGTACTCTGCAGTTACAGGCTCCATCAAATGAACCTGGTCTACATATTCGAATAAAGTTGTGAGCGTAAATCGTGAAAAATTATGCTTTGCAACAGCGAAGCCAAAAAGCCTTTTTATAGTGGTTTCACTAACAGTTTTATTGAGCGTTTTGGTAATTTCTATCGAAATTCTTTTACAGTCCCCCGGAGTAATTGCACGTATGTCTAATTTGGACAATATTAAGCTCTTCAGCTCATTTATTTTAAATATTTCGTCCTTCATTCCACTTCGTTAATTTATTATCTGGTTATACAAAACTAAGATAAGCCATTATGTGCAGAATATGAACAACTATTTAGGCTAAGGAAATATTTGGTGGATTTGACAAAATGAGTAAAAAACTGAAAAACAGCTATTTATTACTGTAGTGGCGCATGAATGTTACATAAGCACAAGTGGAAATGAACAGAATGAATAGCCTTAACCACCACTCAATTTGAATGAACAACATGAATAATTGGATAAGGCCCTCCTATACTTAAAATTGTAGCAAAGTATTTATGTTGACCTCAATTCCCAAATCTATGAGCTGGAAATTTACATTATCCCAAAAACGAAACAGTTGTTACCTGTTGTTTTTAATCAGTGTATTAATAACGCTGTCAGGATCGAAATCGTATGCCCAAACCAGAATTTATGCAAACAGCACTGGTTATGTGAGCCCAAATGGTATGTCGTCACTTCTTGGTTGTGGCGGATTAGGTTTGGCACCCTGTTACAATACCGTGTCTGTGGAGAATCCTGCAAATGCAATTGTAAATAACGAAACCTTTGCACGTGTAAAATCGGGTTCCGGACTTGCACTCAACATTGGTGCTTTCCAGGGAGAGTTAGAGCTTATATTTCCTGCTACTGTAAATGCAGGCGTAACCTCCTATATCCGCATCAATAACAATACGCCGGATTTACTGAAAAGCTTATTGGGAGGTAACCTGGGAAATGTGCTTGCAGGTACTGTAGGCTCTATAGCATTGGGCAATCGTTACTTTGAGGCAGGGGCCCGGATGGGTACGGGAAGTGTTAATAATGTACTTTCCGGAAATAGTTCTGCCGCATTTATGACGGATAACATTAAACTTATAAGAGATGTTAATGGATACTATTACATTGCAATAACACCAGCAGCGGCTTACGATCGTGTGTATATAAAGGATTTTACCAATGCTTTAGTGGGGTTGGGGGCCAGCAGTTATACTGATGTATACTATGCCTTTCATGGCAGTGGTACAGATCCCTGCGCTCAGGGCTTTGCCACTTCGTTTGAGGGTACAGGCTTAAGCCTGGATCTTTTGGGTGTAGGAAAAGCGGGCGTAACAAATCCCGAACATGCCATAGATGCCGATCAAAATAACTTCTCCGAAATTAGCCTGGGCATCCTGAATGCCGCGGGTACCATGAGTCAGGATATTTACTTTGAAACCCTAACTAAAGCTGGAGACGATATTAACCTCCGCGTTAAAGCACCAGCAGCTTTATTAAATGTAGGATTGTTGGCTAACTTATCAATTACACCTTATAATGGCAGCATAGCGGGCACCACACAAAGCTTTTCGGGCAATGCTTTATTAACCCTTGATTTGCTGGGCTTGCTAAATAGCGGCGAAGTGGTAACCGTCCCTTTTAATTCACCTACAGCTTTTAACAGGGTAAAAATTACGCTCAGCTCGCTGATTAGTGCCAGCTTAACACAAACAGTAGAATTGTATGCTGCTTACCGCTCTGCAGCAAGGCCAACTTTTAATACTGCAACAAGCCCTAATGCGCTATCTATATGTAACGGTACTGCTGCCAACTTAAAGGCCATCACCACCAATGATAATGAGCTGCTTTGGTATGATGTAGCTACAGGAGGTATCCCAACTGTAACCGCATTTGATGGTTCTTTCCCTACGCCAGCTTTAACAGCTACAAAAACATATTATGTAGCTGCAAGAAGAATTAACTGTACCACAGAGTCTGTTCGGGTGCCCATTACGGTAACTGTAAATCCTGCAATTACATTTGCAACTACTACGCTGAGCAATGCCACTGTATCTGCGGCTTATTCTAAACAAATTACAGCGGCAACTGGTGGTACACCATCCTTTACCTATGCACTTGCGCCAGGTAGTACACTTCCTGCAGGTTTAACCTTATCTTCGGGAGGAGTTATTGGTGGTACGCCAACAGCAACTGTTACCGCCAAAGCCTTTTCCATTATTGCAACAGACAGCAAAGGTTGTACTGCAACGGCTAATTTTACATTAACTACCACGCCGGCACTCAGCATTGCCGCAATGACATTGCCTAATGGAACAGTTGGAATACCGTATATAACGCAAACCCTCCCTGCAGCTACAGGTGGCACGGGCCCATACACGTATTCCGCACCTGCATCAAGTCTTCCCCCCGGACTACAATTTAATGAATTAACACGCCAAATAACAGGTACACCTACATTGGCCAATCCTGATGTAAATCCAGCGGTACCTTATACCATTCCGGTAACCGTTACAGATGCCAATGGCTACAGTACTACGGTTAGTTATACCATTCTGGTAAAAGATCCACTGGTATTGCCTGCGGCATCTTTAGCCAATGGTACAACAAACAAACTGTACACCACGCAGACTATTCCGCTGGCTACAGGTGGTACCAAGCCTTATACCTATTCAGCGCCTGCATCAAGTTTGCCTCCTGGCTTAACCTTTAACGCTTTAACACGCGAAATTTATGGTACCCCAACTACTGCCGGAAACTATACTATTCCGGTTACTGTACAGGACGCAGAAAATAAAACAACAGTTAGAAATTACACCATCGCCATCAAAGATCCTTTGGCATTGGCTTCCGGAAGCCTTCCAGATGGAACTGTGAATGTTGCTTATCCTGCTCAAACCATTCCGGAAGCAACCGGTGGAAGCCCCGGATATACTTACTCCGTATCCAATCTTCCAAACAACCTTACTTTTAATGCCACTACCCGGGTGATATCTGGTGTGCCGGCAGCATCTGGTACCTATACCATTGCTGTTACTGCAAGAGATCAGGACCTGACTACGGTTACTGCGCAATATACCCTTAAAATAGCCGGACAGATTAACCTGCCTGCGGCCAGTTTGCCAAATGGCACGGTAGATATTGCTTATAGCCCGGTAACTTTGCCGGCGGCCACAGGAGGTGTTACACCTTATATATATTTGGCTACCAACCTGCCTCCGGGAATAACTTTTAATCCTTTAACCCGCCAGCTTGCTGGTACGCCAACTGTGGGCGGTACTTATATTATTTCTTTAAGGGCTACTGACCTTAGTTTAAATACAACTGTTACCGATTACACGCTGATGGTAACCGTAGCCAATCCTGTAGTTGCAGGTACTACCATATGTAGTGGTAGGTCGGCAACACTTACCGTAACTAACAATCAGCCTAATGTTACTTACCGCTGGTATGCTTCAACAGGTAGTGCGGTAATTGCTACGGGGACAAGTTTTCCAACAGGAAACCTAACTGCTACTACAACCTATTATGTGGAAGGCGCTTCTGGTACCGCAGTAAGTAACAGGATAGCTGTTGTTGTTGCCGTTACCCCGGCTCCACAACAACCTGTAGTAGCCACCAATAAAACCATTAGTTCAGGATCTTCTACTACTTTAGAGGCCAGCACCACAGATGGCAGTACCATTAACTGGTATGCAAATGCAACCGGTGGAAACGCCATTGGCAGTGGGCCAACCTATACCACCGGTAACTTAACCAGCAGCACTACCTTTTACGCAGAGTCGGTAAGTTCATCAGGTTGTACCAGTGCAGCAAGAACACCGGCCTTGGTTACGGTAACTACAGGTACACCAAATTCAAGCTGTAATGCAGCAACTTCTCAGGAAACTGGTGTAAACGGCATTTGCTTGTTGTGTTCTGTAGAAGGTGCAGGAAATTCTACCGATAATAACCCTAATAACTTTACTAAAATTAACCTGGTAGTTGGCGTAGGCGTTACAGGATACCAACGACTTATTTTCCAGAACCCTGGCTTAGCTACAGATAGCGTACGTTTAGATCTGGAAACCCCAACCGGATTATTAGACCTGAGTGTGCTCGGTGGCATTACCATCAATGTAATGAACGCTGGCAACATTGTTAGAACTTATACTTTAAATTCTAACCTGCTGGATTTAAAATTATTAAGCAGCAACAGGTTCCTGGCTACTTTTGTAGCCGGTGCAGCCTTTGATCGTGTTGAAGTTCGGTTCGGGGCAACCGTTTCCGCCCTCAGCAACCTGAGCATTTATGGTGCAAAAATTATTTACCCTAACCCTACAGTTACCGCTGGAAATCAAACCATCTGTTATAACGGCACCGCTGTTATAACAGCAACGCCAAACGGGGGCACTACTTTGAGCTTCTATGACGCACCAACAAACGGAAATTTAATTCCTGTTAGCAATAACAGCTTCACAACACCGGCATTAACCGCTACTACCACCTATTATATACAGGTAAATAAACCAGGTTGCGCAAATGATGAACGTGTACCAGTAACCATTACGGTTACGCCGCTTCAGGCAGTTCCTGTACTGGCTACCATTGCACCAGTTTGCGCGGGCTCATCTACCATTTTATCTGTAAGCAACCCACAAGCGGGCAGTACTTATAGATGGTACAGCACAGCAACGGCTACTCCCGGCGAAACACCATTGTTTACCGGAGCAGATTTTACCACCCCCGTGTTAAATGCCAATACTACTTATTATGTAGAAGCATCAAACGGAAACTGCATTAGTGCTACTCGTGCTGCAGCAGCGGTAACCGTAACCCCACGCCCTTTATTACCGGTAGTTCAGGCTTCAGCATCAACTGTTAATCCTGGTCAAACAGCTGTTTTAACCGCTACCTCTACAGAGAGCAATGTTACCTTTAGATGGTACACTTCGGCAGCAGCTACCACAGCAGTGTATACAGGCGCTACCTATGTAACGCCACCACTATTTACCTCTACTACTTATTATGTAGAAACGGTGTCAGCTTCGGGTTGTACTTCTCCCGGCCGTGTTCAAATTACAGTTGCTGTAAATAATGGAGGTTCGCCGGATCCTGTTGCCTGCGAAGCAGCGGTGTCAGAAACCAATGGTGTAGATGGTGGTATCCTTACGCTGCTGGCAGGGGTAAGCAATCCTGGCCTTGCCATAGATAATGATAAAAGCACCGCTTCTACCTTGTTGATGCCGGTTGGTGTAGTGGGTGCATCAACCTGGCAAAGAGCTGGCTTTACAGGCTTGTCTACCATAGGTGACACCGTTCGTGTGCGCCTTACCACAGGTGGTACTTTACTATCTGCAGCGGTGCTGGGACGAATTTCGGTGACGTCATACAATGGAGCTACAAGTAACAATGATGCCATATTTTTAAACAACAGTTTATTAAATATTCAGCTGCTTAGCGGAGGTACAGATGCCTTGATTACTTTAGTACCAAGCCTTCCATTTGACGGTGTAGAAGTACGTCTGGCTTCAGGCTTACTCGGCGCGTTAAATTCTGTTAACTTTAACTATGCTCAGCGTATCTTGCAAACTCCGGTAGTAACCGCATCAAGTGTAACTGCTTGTCCGGGTACAACAGCTTCACTCGCTGTAAGCAATACCCCACAAGCAGGCATTGTTTATAAATGGTACAATGCTACGGGTACCTTCCTGGCAGATGGGGATACATTTACCACACCAGTTATTACAGCAAGTACTGTATTTTATGTTGAAGCTACCCGCAATGGTTGCGCAAGCGCAAGAACAGCTGTAAATGTAACCTTAACACCAATACCCCAAAATCCGATATTACTTTCCAATACTGTTCAAACCTGTGCAAACTCAAACCTTACCTTCCAGGTGCAAAATCCTGAAGCCGGCGTAACTTATAAATGGTTTAAAGACGGAGCAGAGATTTTAGGGGAAACTACAGCTACGCTTAACGTAACGGGAATTACAACCAATGCAACTTACACTGTGCAGGCTATAAATACTGCATGTGCTACAACTTCGGCAGCAAATGCCTCTGTAACCGTTACCGTTGGTACATTGGCGCCGCCAATACTAACTCCTGCTGCGGTAACCATTAACGCTGGCGAGCAAACCATTTTAACAGCCAGTTCTGTTACTACTGGTTTAACTTACAGCTGGTATACAGAAAATCCGGTAACTAACCCTGGGGCGCTGGAAGTGTCAACGCCTACAAACGGTCAGAATGGAACCTTCCTTACACCAGCATTAACCACTCAAACAACCTATTATGTGATTGCCAGAAATACAGCTCCGGGTGGATGTACATCAGCTCCAGCTATTGCTGTAGTAAGCGTGTTGCCTCCAACCTCAACGGTTGGTGTGCCTTGCGAGGCGGCTACCGGTCAGGAAAACGATAAAGGAGGTTTGGTTTCTGTACTTGCAGGAGTAAGCAACCCAGGTTTTGTATTCGACAACAACATCAACTCTGGTTCTACGCTAATGGTTCCTGTAGGCATCGGTTCCTTCGTTTACCAAAGAGCAATTTTTACAGGTAACTCTTATACTGGAGATAAGCTTAAAGTAAGTTTAACTTCTCCATCAGCACTATTATCAGCTTCAGTATTGCCAAGTCTTACTTTAACTACCTACAAAGGCGGTGTAAGTAACAACGACGCGATGACATTGAGCAATCCACTTTTAAATGTTCAGTTATTGAGCGGAGGTTCTGAAGCCACTATTGAATTTACGCCAAATGCTGTATTTGACAGAGTAGAGATCAGGTTAAACTCAGGCTTACTTGGAGCGCTTACCTCAGTTAATTTTAACTATGCGCAACGCATTATTGCAGCACCGGCAGTTTCTGCCACTACGGCAATTTCATGCGGTGGTACAGGAGCAGTACTTACTGTGCTTAATCCTCAAACTGATGGTTCTGTTGTTTATAAATGGTATAGCGGCAGCACTTACCTAACCGGTAAAGATGGGGCCAGTTATACCACGGATGCCGCATTAGCTGCGGGAAGCTATGATTACTTTGTATCAGCCACCAGAAACGGCTGCGAAAGTCCAAAAACAAAAGTAACGGTAACCGTAGCACCAAAACCATTGCCTCCGGTGGCTTCAGCAGGAAACCCTGCAACTGTGTGTGCCAATACTTCAGTTACGTTAAATGTAGATCCTGTTGCGGGGATTACGTTTAACTGGTATAATGCTGCAACAGCAGGTACCTCATTGGTACTCAACAACAGCAGTTATACGGTACCGGCAAACATGCCGGCAGGTGTTTACGATTTCTATGTAGAGGCCGTTAACGCTGATGGTTGCGCGAGTGATTCACGTACAAAAATTACCTTAACCATTAATGATTACGCGGCTGCGGCTGATGTGATTATTGCCAATCAAAACGCATGTCTGGGTGCAGCTGTGGTGCTAAGCCCAACCAGCACTACGGTAACCAATCCTGTATTTACCTTTTATACCAATGCAGATAAAACAGGACCAATTACAACAGGGGTTACAGCAAATGGAATCCTGACCCTAACAGGCCTGACATCGGGAACATATACTTATTACATTGCTGTAAGCGGAACAAATAAATGTGAAAACACGGCCAATACGCTAAAACCAGTAACTGTTACTGTAAACAGCGGTGCCACTGCCGCAGATATTACCCTGGCCAACCAGAATGTATGTGAAGGTTCTACGGTAGTACTTGCGCCAACCACAACCGTATTGAATCCTGTGTTTACCTATTATGCCAACGCCAATAAAACAGGTCAGATTACCACTGGCATAACCGGAAATGGCATCCTTACTTTAACAGGATTAACTGCAGGTACCTATACTTATTATGTTGCAGTGAGCGGAAGTAACAGGTGCGAAAATGCAGCTGGGGCCCTCAAAGCCGTTACTGTAACTGTAAATGCAGTGGCTACACCAGCCGATATCGTAATCGCCGATCAGAGTGCGTGTTTTGGTTCGCCGGTTGTATTAATGCCGTCCAGCACCACTGTTACCAATTCTGTATTTACTTACTATGCAAATCCAGATAAAACTGGTCAGATTACTGCAGGAGTAACCGGAAATGGTACGCTGTCTGTAAGTGGGTTAACTCCGGGAGTATACAGGTATTATATTGCCGTAAGAGGAAGTAATAGATGCGAAAGTGATGCTGGAGCACTAAAAATGGTAACCATAACTGTAAATGGGCCAGCAACGGCAGCTGATATTGTTATAGCCAATGTAAATGCATGTTTAGGATTGCCAATTGTGCTTACACCAGGCAGCACAACAGTAACTAGTCCTGTATTTACTTTTTACGCCAATGCAGATAAAACAGGGCCTATTACCACTGGTGTAACTGGTAATGGTGTATTAACGCTTAGTGGCCTAACAGCAGGTACATACACTTATTACATCGCTGTATCAGGAGCAAATAAATGTGAAAATGCAGCAGGAGCGCTAAAAGCTGTAACTGTAACTGTAAATGGGGCAGCAGGTCCAGCCGATATTGCGATAAATGACCAAAGCGTTTGTCCGGATGTACCGGTAGTGTTGGTGCCAACCAGTCCTACAGTAACCAGCCCCGTATTTACCTTCTACGCTAATGCAGATAAAACCGGGCCTATTACCGCAGGTGTAACCGGCAACGGAACCCTGACTTTAAATAACCTGGCTTCTGGTACTTATACCTATTACATTGCGGTAAGTGGTGCAAATAAATGCGAAAATCCATCAGGAGCTTTAAAAGCAGTTACTGTTGTGGTTAAGGGATCTGCCGTAGCTGCCGATATCGCCATTGTAAACCAAACCATTTGTGAAGGTTCACTAGCTGTTCTAACGCCAACCAGTACTACGGTAACCAATCCTGTGTTTACCTTCTATGGCAATGCAAACCGCAGTAATCCGATTACTGCCGGGGTTAGCGGAAGTGGAGTACTTACCTTAAGTGGCCTTGCTCCAGGTACCTATACCTATTATATTGCAGTAAGTGGTAG
Organism: Pedobacter sp. MC2016-14; assembly: GCF_020991475.1. NCBI lineage: Bacteria > Pseudomonadati > Bacteroidota > Sphingobacteriia > Sphingobacteriales > Sphingobacteriaceae > Pedobacter > Pedobacter sp. MC2016-14. The sequence goes on along the minus strand of NZ_JAJMPA010000001.1, from coordinate 71,462 downwards.
CAATAAATGTGAAAATTTACCGGCTACACTTAAATCAGTAACTGTAACCGTAAACGGAAACTCTTCAGCTGCGGATATTATCCTGGCAGATCAGACTTCTTGTTCTGGTTCTACTGTAACGCTTACGCCAACCAGTACCACAGTAACCAATCCTGTATTTACTTTCTATTCAAATGCAAATAAAACAGGTTTAATTACCACAGGTGTATCTGGTAATGGTATACTTACTTTAACGGGGTTAACTCCTGGTAACTATGTGTATTATGTTAGTGTAAGCGGAAGTAATAAATGCGAAACACCTGCAGGTGCACTAAAAATGGTAACCGTTACCGCAAAAGGCGGAGCCAATGTTACAGATATTACTGCTGCTGGTCAGGCAATATGCGCAGGCAATACTGCAACCATAACACCGGTAACTACGATTACTAATCCTGTCTTTAATTATTACAGAGACGCCGCCTTAACAGATCTGGCAGGTACAGGACTAAGCTTTACCAGCCCTGTGCTTACGGGTACTACCAACTATTACCTTACTGTAAGCAACAGCACTACCTGTCCTAATGCTATAGGTAAACTGGTTACCATTACCGTAAACCCATTACCTGTTGCACCTGTTGCGGCAAGTACCAGTATTTGCGCTGGAGAGTCTACCATAGTTACGGTAACAAATCCTCAGCCCGGAATAATCTATCAATGGTTTGATGCTTTAACAGGGGGTACACTTTTACAGACAACAGAAATGTTTAATACTGGTGTTTTAACAACTACCACAAGGTACTATGTGCAGGCAGTAAGCACTTCAAATTGTCCAAATGGTGGCGGAAGGGTATTGGTTACGGTAACCGTAACACCTAAACCACTGGTACCTGCAGTAGCTTCGGCAAATGTGCAGGTATGTAACGGAAGCACAGCAGTACTAACAGTCTCCAGCCCTCAAACAGGGGTTACCTACAACTGGTATAACCTTTCATCGGGTGGTATCATTCAGGGTACGGGCAATAGTTTTACCACACCTGTGATCACTACTCCGGCACAATTTTATGTAGAGGCCGCTTCAGGAACTTGTATCAGTACCTCAAGAACAATGGTTTCGGTAACGCCGGTTGCGGCACCAGTTGCGCCAGCAAGTGTAACCGCAGCAAATACACCATTATGTAGTGGTACTACTACCTTACTAAGCGTTGTTAATCCTGATGCAGCTTTAACCTATCGCTGGTACAGCACTGCAACTAATGGTACAGCTCTAACAACAGGTACTACCTACACACCTACAGCTTTAACAAGTACAACTACGTTCTACGTAGAAGCCGTAAATGCAACAAACTGCAGTAGCAGTAGCAGAACCGCTGTAGTGGTTAATGTATTGCCAGTATTAGGCACACCTGTAATAGCACTGCAAAGCAGCACCATAAACAGCATCACTTTTGGCTGGCCTGCGGTTGCCAATGCAACGGCATATGAAGTATCATTAGACGGACTTACCTGGACTGCTCCATCATCCGGTGCTGCGGGTACTTCCCATACGGTTTCCGGTTTAGCTCCAAATCAGCAGGTTACCTTACGGGTAAGGGCAAGGGGGGCTATTGCCTGCCAAACCAGTGCTTCAGGTAGCCTTACTGCAACAGTAGATAATCCGCTGGGCAATACCTTCTTTGTTCCAAATACCTTTACGCCAAACGGAGATGGTAGAAATGACCTCTTCATGGTTTACGGAAATACGGTTGCCAGAATGAAGATGCGTGTGTACAGTCAGTGGGGTGCATTTATTTATGAGTCCAACAGTCAGCAAAATGGCTGGGACGGTACATACAAAGGAATGCTGCAACCAAATGGTGTATATGTTTACTATGTTGAAATCACCTTTAATGATGGTACAACAGGCATGAAAAAAGGAACAATAACGCTGTTAAGATAAATGAACGTTCACCTGATAATAAATAAACGATGAAGAATCTCGCAAAAATAATAGCCGCAGGTATGATGCTCAGCTTTGGAGCGCTGGAAGTTACAGCGCAGGTTGACCCTCATTTTTCTCAGTACTATGCCAACCCGCTATGGTTAAACCCGGCATTAACCGGGGTAATTAACGGTGACTACCGGCTTTCTCTAAACGCTAAACAACAATGGGGTGCAGTTTCAAACTCCTATTTAACAGTTGGTGCATCTTACGATAAGGCACCTGTTAAAAACTTTGCTTATGGTGTGATGGTTATCGATCAAAAAGCTGGTGATATCAATTATAACTACCTCAATGCTGTCTTATCTGGTTCTTACCGGATAAGATTTGGTGCCGGTGGGCTTAAAATGGTTAATTTTGGTATCCAGGGAGGGATTTTGAATAAAAGTTTTGACCCTTCAAAAATTACAACCGGCAGCCAGTTCGATCCGGTAAATGGCTACAACGGGAGTATGGCCCTGAATGAAACATTTGGATCTTCTAATACTCTGGTTCCGGATGTTAATGCAGGGGCCATGTTCTTTGATGGCGATCCGGATAAAAATGCGAACACTTTTTTTGGTTTGAGTGCTGCCCATTTAACCCGTCCGCTGGATAAGTTTATGGGGGCAAACGTAAAAATGCCCATTCGGTTTACCGGCCATGGCGGGGTGCGTATGCGCATGAGCCAAACGCTGGACATCACACCGAATGCCATTTACATGAAACAGGGTAATGCCCGCGAAATTGCCGCGGGTGCATATGCACAGCTGATGATTGATTACGATTCGGATATTTTATTTGGTGCCAATTACCGGGTAGATGATTCCGCCATTGCATTTTTTGGAATGCACCTGCGCAATGTAGTGTTCGGCCTCAGCTATGATTTTAATACTTCTTCACTGAACCGCGCAACCGGTAGCAGGGGCGGTCTGGAATTGTCTGTGTCATTTACCGGTTTAAAAGGGCTGCTAGGTCCCAATTTCTTTTGTCCACGACTTTAAAACTACCAGATATGAAACGATTTAGAACATTGCTCTTTCTCAGTCTGCTCTTCAGCACAGCAGTAAACGCTCAGTTTGTAACCAACAGTAAAAGGGTGGCCGATGTATATTTTCAAAATAAGGAATATTATGCTGCGGCAGAATATTATAAAAAAGCACTCAAAATATCATCTGACAGTGCAGGTTTTGTAGTACCCTATGCTTTCGATAAAAACATTTCAAAAGAAAGCCCGAAAAGGGATGAATATGAATATTGCGTATATCAGCTTGCCAGCTCATTACGCCTCTATAAAAATTATAAAGATGCGCAGGCCTGGTATGCCATTGCGGTAAATTTTGGTAATCCAAAGTATGCCTTAAGTACCTATTGGTATGCAGAAACTTTAAGGGCAAACCAACAATATGCAGAGGCTATACCTGCATTTAATGCCTTCCTTGCTAAATATAAAGCTGTTGATGAATATACCCAAAGTGCAAAAATGGAGGTTGCGTCCTGTAATTTCGCTTTATACGAAAAAAAGTACCCAAGGTTGTTCCAGTTAACTAAGCTGGGCAACGACATCAATCAGAAAGGATCAAATTACACACCCTATATTGAAGGGAATAGTTTTTATTTTACCTCGTCCAGGCCAGTGGCAGTTTCGGGTAAAACAGTAGTGCTGGAGGGAGATCAGAACAGTTCAAAAGTGGCCAAAAAGCAAAGCCCTTTTGTAAATGCCATTTATGAAGTATCAGGAAGCCCTATGGCACAAAATGTGTCTCTTCAAAAAGTTGCCCCGATTATTAAAAATAATGAGTCTGCTGCGCCTGCAATACATCCCAATGGAAAAGTAATGTATGTAACCAGCTGGGCAAGCAAAGGAACCCGGAAAATTTATCAGCTAAACGCAATGGGTAATGGCTGGTCAGAACCTTTGGAGTTGGGCGCACAGGTTAATATAAATGGTTATAATGCCATGCAGCCCTTTGTAAGTAAAGATGGAAAGTACTTTATGTTCTCTTCTGATAAGCCTGGAGGATTTGGCAGATATGACCTCTGGTATTGCCCGATTTTGGGAGACGGTTCTCTTGGTGAGGCTGTAAATATGGGTAGGCAGATCAATACCAGGGATGACGAGGAAGCTCCTTATTATAATGCGAAGACAGGAAAGCTTTTGTTTAGCAGCAATGGTATGGTTGGTCTCGGCGGACTTGATTTTTATGAATCTACCGGTGATTTTAAAACCTGGTCTGAGCCCATAAATATGGGTTATCCATTCAATTCTTCCAAAGATGATGTTTCATTTACACCAACTAAAGATGACGACAGTGAAGGTTACATTAGTACAGACCGGGCTTCATTGTGCTGCCTGGAAATATTTTATGTAAAAGTAAAGTATCTGAATATTCATGGTGTGGTAATAGACTGTAAAACCTCTAAACCAATAGATGGGGCAATAGTAACCGTTACAGATTCTGCCACTAAAATTACACTAACCGCAGGAACGGATGGGTTTTATCATTTCAGGGTGGCTACCAACAGAAAGTTGACGCTGAAAGCGGAAAAGGCAGACTATTTTTCTAAAGTGTTAACGTATACTTACGATCAGCTTGGCGTAGATACCATGTTTAGTCCCGAGATTTGCCTTGTACCTATGGTAATTGATAAGCCAATTGTATTAAAAGATATTTATTACAATTTCGATAGTGACTCCTTAAGGGAGGAATCTAAAGTGGTGCTGGACGGATTGTATAAAATCATGATGGATAATGATAAAATTGAAATTGAACTGAGCTCGCATACCGATAATATTGGTACAGTAGAGTACAATGCAGATTTATCGGCACGCAGGGCAAAATCTTGCGTAGATTATCTGATCAGTAAAGGTTTGTCTGCAACCCGGGTAACCAGTAGGGGTTACGGATTTAGTAAGCCGGTTGCGGCAAATCAATATCCTGATGGAAAGGACAATCCAGATGGAAGGCAGCTGAACAGAAGAACAGAATTTAAGGTCACCAAAAAATAATCTTTTTGCTGACCAAACCCGCCGCAGGATGCGCTATCGCTCGTCTTCCTCATAACGGACAAATTCGTAATCGGATTTGTCCGTTTTTTTATAAAATACCTTGTAACTGGAGTTAGGGGGTAGGGTAAAATGGAATGAAAATTCTTGCTCAGTTTTGTCTTTTGGTTTAAAACCGGGCATTAGTGTGTCGGCAACCATTTTTATGTGATCTGCTGAAGCCATATGTGTTCGTATAAGCTGTAAATATACGCCCTTTAGCGGGCAGATACTTTTAGCCTGTTTGCTTTTTTAAAATAAATTGTGCACTTGTTAAATAAAAAGTACTGATTACAGGAAATTGAAACAGATGGCTGAAACCAAATTTTGTTTAAACTGTAAAAAAGAACTTACAGGAAGATCAGATAAAAAATATTGTGACGACTATTGCCGGGCAAGTTACCATTCAATGAAAGGCCGGGATAATGTCCGCGGATACATGAGCCGTACCAATAAAACTTTAAAAAAGAACAGGCAGATTCTACACGAACTCTGTCCGGATGATAAGAATAAGGTATTGCGTTCACAGCTCGTCAAAAAGGGTTTTGACTTCAATATCCTTACCAGCATCCGTAAAACGGATACCGGTAAAATTTACCATTATTGCTACGAAATGGGCTATCTGATCATCAATGAAAAATACATTTTGATTGTAAAAAACAGAACAATTTCCCGAAGCTGAAATAAATATCCAGCGAGTGCTAATGTTTAAGTTTGGCTTTAAAAACCTTCTCCAGTTTCTCTAATTTAGGGAGAATAACCAGGCGACAATAAGGTTGATCGGCATTCTTATTGAAATAGTTTTGATGGTATCCCTCAGCTACATAAAAAGGGACAGCTTTGCTAATCTCTGTGACCACAGGTTTGCCATAGGCTTTGGTTTTATTGAGTTCGGCCTTGTATTGCTCTGCAATTTGTTTTTGCTCCGGGCTGTGATAAAAAATTACTGAACGATACTGTGTACCTACATCTGCACCCTGACGGTTGAGCGTTGTGGGGTCATGGCTTTTCCAAAATACTGCCAATAACTCTGCATAGCTGATTTTCTGTGGATTGTAATTCATCTCAATAACCTCGGCATGACCAGTGGTTCCGGTACAAACTTCTTCGTAAGACGGATTTGCTAATCCGCCTCCTTCAAATCCTGATTTAATATTGGTAACGCCATCCAGTCGCTGAAATAATGCTTCGGAACACCAAAAGCAACCCATTCCGAAAGTGGCTTTTTGCAATTTTACCTGTTGTGCATGGCTGCTATTGAAACTCAGAAGCCCGATTGCTAAGATGAATAGATATTTCATAGTAAGGTGGTTTTATTTGTGTAATTAAAAATACGCAAAGACTGTGGCTTAAGTTTCCTGTTTTCGTCAACTTATCCACATAAAGCATTTTATTGACAATTCTTTTATAATTTAGTTCTTGTAACCCATAAAATGCAAATCATGTCTACAACTTATATCCCCACCCTAGACCTTGGATCTTATATTGAAGGAACTGAGCAGCAACGTAAAAAGTTCTCTGACGAACTTGGCCGTGCTTTTAATGATTCAGGTTTTGTAACCATCACCAATCATGGTGTAGATCAGGAATTGATTGCAAAGTTGTATGAAAATATTCAGGGTGTTTTTGGTTTGCCGGCAGCTATAAAAGCCAAATATGAAAAGCCTGAACTTGCCGGTCAGCGTGGTTATACAAGTCCGGGTAAAGAAACTGCCAAGGGCGCTAAAACGGCAGATTTAAAAGAGTTCTGGCAAATTGGACAAACTGTAGTAGATGGTGACCCAATAAAGTTTCAATATCCAGACAATGAGTTTCTGGAAGAAATTGAGGGTTTTAATGAAGTAACCAATGAGATTTACCAAAAGCTGGAAAGTAATGGTAAACATTTGTTGAGAGCGATTGCTACTTATCTTGAATTGCCCGTTGATTATTTTGATGCGCATGTACACAATGGGAATTCGATTTTAAGGGGCATTCATTATTTTCCTATTGAAAATCCCGAGGCCATAGCTGATGATGCAGTACGTGCAGGTGCACATGAAGACATTAACCTAATCACATTATTGATCGGCGCCAGTGCAGACGGTTTGGAAGTGCTTACACGCAGTGGAGAATGGTTGCCAATAAAAGCGCAGCATACAGACATTGTGGTGAACGTAGGCGACATGTTGCAGCGTTTAACCAATAATAAATTGAGGTCTACTACACACCGGGTGGTTAACCCGCCCAGGGAACTGATGAAAACTTCCCGCTATTCTGTGCCATTCTTTTTACACCCGCGTATGGATATGGACTTAACCAGTTTGCCATCTACTATAGATGCAGCGCATCCAAAAGTATATAGTGACATGACTGCGGGCGAGTACCTTGACGAGCGGCTTAGAGAAATCGGATTGAAGATGTAATTCCTTTTAACCAGATCAAATTTTTTATTCTTTAATCGAGCTAGAAGTCTTTGTTGAGCAACTTTTCAAGTTCGCCAAAAGATACGTTCATTCTTACCCTGCCTTGTTTTGCATAGGCAATTTCTCCGGTTTCTTCGGATACGATGACCGCAACGGCGTCGGTTGTTTCTGAAATGCCAATTCCAGCCCTGTGCCTTAGGCCGAATTGTGGGGGAAGTTTATCGTTATCTGTAAGGGGAAGGATGCAGCTTGCGCTTTTGATTTTATTCTCCGCAATAACCACTGCGCCATCATGTAAGGGACTATTTTTTTGAAAGATGCTTTCCAGCAGGCGTTTGGAAATTTTGGCTTCCATGACCTCACAGCTATTGGCAAAAAGCTGGTCGTCATAAAACTTTACAAATACAATTAAAGCACCCGTTCTTGACTTCTTCATGCTTTTGCAGGCATCAACAATAGGTTTAATGCGCATCAGGTTATCCCTTTCTACGTTTTTACTGCCAAATAAGTAGCCCCACCAGGCTTTATTCTTTTGAAGGAAAGTATTCTTTCCAAGTAGAAGCAGGAATCTTCGGATTTCGGGTTGAAAGATCACGATCAGAGCTATAATGCCCACACTCATAAACTTGTCTATGATAGCTGTTAGCAACTCCATATGCAGTTGTTTGACCACAAACCATAGGATGGTAATGATAAACATCCCCAGCAAAAGATTTACGGCAAGGGTGTTTTTAATCAGGTTATAGATGTAATAGATGAGCAGTGCGACAAAAATAATGTCTACCACATCTGTTACCGTTATTTTAAGGAAATCGAAGTCAAAGGCTTTCATCGTGTTGCCAAGTTAAGCATTTTAACGAAAATGTTAGCGTTCCTGTAGCTTTTGAACCAGCGTAATACATTCCATGGCTGCTTTTACATCATGAACCCGTAATATGCTGGCTCCTTTTAATAAAGCCATAGTATTAAGGATTGATGTGCCATTTAGGGCTTCGGCAGCTTTAATGCCCAGTGGTTTAGTTACCATAGATTTGCGGGAAAAGCCAACAAGGAAGGGCAGACCAAAGATTTTTAGGTCTTCCATATGGTTCAGTAGCTCGTAATTGTGCTCCAGGGATTTTGCGAAACCAAAGCCGGGATCTAAAATCACATCTTTAACGCCAAGCTGTCTAAGCCGTTCTGTTTTTTCAATAAAGTAAGCCACTACCTCCAGGGTTACGTTTTCATAAGCAGGCTCCTGTTGCATGTTCTGGGGGGTCCCTTTCATGTGCATGATCATGTAAGGAACTTGTAATGCGGCCACGGTTTCAAACATGGCCTCGTCCAGTTCTCCGGCGGCAATGTCATTGATGATGTGGGCACCCGCCATAATGCTTTCACGTGCTACTTCTGCTCTAAAGGTATCTACGGTTAGTATGGCATTGGGAAAGTTTTTGTGTAAGGCTTCCACCACTGGAATCATGCGGTCAACTTCTTCCTGTACGCTGATGTGTACCGCTCCCGGCCGGGAAGAATAAGCGCCCAGGTCGATGTAAGTAGCCCCCTCTTTCAGAAAGTTTTCCGTTCTTACTATCGCGTCTTCTACATCTGCCGCCCGGCTATTTTTATAAAAAGAATCTGGGGTAAGGTTTAAGATGGCCATCACAGCCGGCTCTGTTAAATCAACTAATCTACCCTTTACGTTTATGGTTGTCTTTTGATTTAAAAAGGAATCTGTAGCTATCATGCGGTGCAAAAATACGGTATTATTTTTCCTTTTTCCTTCATTGCATATTGCTACTACAATTTCGCTATCTCTTCAACGCTCAACCCTGTACTTGCTAAAATATCATCAACCGGAAGACCTATTTTTTTAAGCTTGCGTGCAATATCCAGTTTTGTTTCCAATACCGTGGGCTCAGGCTCACTTTTAGGTGCTTGCTGCTTAAGAGGTTCATTTTTTCTAGCTGGTATGTCATTAGTTAACAGTTCATGCTCTTTTTTGTGACTCCATTTATTTGCTTTTTCTCCTAAATTTTCTTCTGAAAAGATACCTGAATTAACGAGTGCGGAACAGATTGCTGCTGGTTCAAATGTTTTATTGTTAATCAGGGTAGTCATACCTGCAGATTTGGAATAATATTGCAAACCTAAGCCAACGACACCCAGCGTACCTTTTGGAATAGCAACAGAAAATTCGGTAGCTGGCACCACTTCTTGTTCTTTACTAATCTCGGACGTTTGATAATTTACGTAGGTTTCCATTCCTTTTTCCATCGCATACAGGCTAAAGGCTACTTTAATGGTGCAATGTGTGGCGTCAGCCGGAAACTTTAACTGGTTCTGGATGTATATTTCTGGAATTTTTAAGGTTAGCGTGTCGTTTTCTAAAGTAACTACGGGCTGTACAAAAAGGCTGTTGATCAGCAGAGATTGCAGGTGAAATTCGAAGCCATTGAGCCTTAAAAAGCTATCTCTTTCAAATGTAAAACTTCCTGTCTTTTCGTCGAAGCAATGGTTCAACACATCTATAATAGGGGCATTGAATCGGTTGATCATCGTCGGATCATAAAACATGAAACAATTCATGTTGTCACGTATTAGTTTGGCTACCCTGCTGGCTTTCCCAAATACCCCTGCACGTTGTTTTGTGGCCTTAGTTTGCTTTGGACTGTCTGGTTGTGAAGAAAGAACTTGTTTGCCCCTCCACGATTTATAGACAGTGGGTCCAATGCTGCCAGATACTAGTTTGTTTTTTATAATGGCCATTTGATTATGTTAACTTATTAAAAAGGATGAGGAATTTTGTAAAGATAATTATAAGCTATGATAATTGAAAGCGTATAATTAAAATATGTAAAACATATTTATACTGCATTTTTTAGTAAAAAGGCGGACTAGATGTGGACTAGATGCGGTATGTATGCGGTAGTAGTGGTATCACTTTTTTATGAAAGTATCAACAAGTGCTGGATAGTGTGCTTTTCCCCAATCTGTAATTATGTCAATCCTATTGGGAAGATGAAGTTGTCGGAGTTTTACAGGTGATCCTTTTCAGCATATAATAAAGGAAAATGCCAAAAGCTACATAACCTACAAAAATGAGGTAGCCGGGCTGCAGAGAAGAGTAATTTATTGTGGTACTTTCCATAAACTCCGTTTTTATATTCAAATCGGTAAGTTGGCTTTTGAGGATCCCGTTTAGCCCAATATAGGTCATGAGAATCCCAACAACCATTACATCTGCCATATCCCACTTCCCAGCTTCAAAGGCAAGGTATCTTGTTACTCCATTTTCCGAAATACGGGGTCCACATAACATATGAATTCCCCATGCCAGCATCCTGAGTACCGGTAAGATGATTACAAAAAGTATAATCAGGATACCCACTGTAACCGCATCGAACTTAGGCTGAGCAATCAGTACCTGAGCAACTCCAAGTATGCTTTTGCTTTGATAAAAAAGCACCTGGTTTTCAAAGGAAATTTTCTCGCCCATGATCAGGATATGCAGAGAACTTATCCTTGCATCTACTTCAATAATAGAAGTGGTAACCCCTACCGTAAGCAATACCAGTGCAATTAACAGTAGCATCACAAAAAACGTAGTATACAATTGCTCTTTTTTTCTCAACAGTAGCCACAATGCTATTGCAAATGCGGCGCAACATAGCATGGCATAGGCATAATTATAGGTCACGTTTCTAATAGAATCTAACCGGGTTTCGATTTGTTGATTAAAAGCAGCTGCATTTGAAACCTCGTACTTTTTAAACATCTGCCGGGTTACCGATTTTATGGCCACTTTAGTGCTGTCATAGGTTTGATCAGCCAGTTCATCAAATTCACTCAGGGCGATATTTTTCAGTTTTCCTGTTGCCCTGGGGCTCGTAATTCTATTCACTATAATTTTAGCAAAGGAAGGCACCTGGGCATGCAACTCTTTTGAGTCTACAAATTGCTTAAACGCAAATTTCTTTAGTTTTCCTCCAAGGCTTTTCTGAGGCTTATTAAATTCATTTACTACTTTATCTACCATTTCGTGCAACTGGGCTTCTACACCCTGGCGCACAAGTTTTTTTTGTTCAGGGCTTACCTTAAAATCTTTGATCTCGCCGGTAACTACTTTTGAAAGTTGCTCTGTCCATAAGTCTATAGAGAATATGCCAAAGGTGATATTATTGACCGTAGCATAATCCTGCTTTATCTGCTCTTGTTGGGCCGAAAGCCCGTGAAATTTATAACCCAAATAGCTAATTGCAGCGAATAATACGCCAAGGACCAGCACCAAAAAGACATTATCGATGACTGTGCTTTTGGATGATAAAACTTTTGAATGTTGCGGCTGCCTGCTCAATGTATTTGGGTTTTAGGTTTATGTTTTGTTTTACGATAAATTAATGCGAATTGTGCGGACTGATATACTTAAGTATTGTTGATAAGATCAAGCCAAACAGTACAAAGGCGATAAATATAATGTAGCCTGGCTGCAGGGCGGTATTGTGTGTGGAGATCAGTGTAAGTGAGTCTGCAGATACTTTCATTTTTGCAAGCTGCTCTTCCAAAAGCCCATTCAGCCCAATATAAGCCATCAGAATAGCGATGACAATTACATCTGCCATGCTCCACTTGCCAGACTGGAAAGCGAAATATTTGATCATCCTGTGCTCTGCAATACTTTTTCTTCCTAACAAATGAATCCCTGTGGAACTCAGTTTTATTACAGGAAACACAATGCTGAAAACCAATATAAGCACCCCTACAGCAACTGAATCTAGCCCGTTGCCACCAAGTAATATCATGACCACGTCAAGGATGCTTTTGCTCTGGAAAAAAAGTACCTGATCGTGAAACTCGATTTGCTGACCCAGCAACACGAAATCAAGGGAGCCTATCCGTGCATCTACCTCTATCATAGAGGCGGTAAGACCAACAGCCAACAAGATAAAAGCAAAGATCAAGGAGAGCACAAAAAGCGTAGGATGCACCACTGTTCGTTTACGGAATAGCCACCACGCCACTAAAAAGACTGCAATAGCGCAAAGCATAGCAACAGAATAGCTAAGTGTAGCGGCTTTAATGGATTTTAATTCTGCCTGAACTTTATTGTTGAAATTCTCCCTGCCAGAAACGTTGTAACGGGCATAAACTGAATTAACTTTAGCCGCGTTAGCTTTTAGTGTGCTGTCTATAAATTTAGTGTCCTCCAACTCGTCAACCTCGCTTAAGGCCATCAAACTCAATTGTTTTTTGGTGGCCGGGTTGTCAACCTTTTTGATCACAGACCGGGCAATCTCCGGAACGCGCTTTTTAATGGAATCAACTTCTACAAAGTTTTTTACGGCAAATTTAACTAGTTTTCCCTTGATCGATTTTTTCTTTGGTTGGGTGATCAATGCTTCTGCTTTATTGATCAACGCAAGGATAACGCCTTCTATTTCTTTCTGTAACTGCTTTTTTTGCGCAGGGTTGATATCCAGATTTTTTGCCTGGTGGTTAATGATCGCCTCAACTTTGCCCGTCCACTGCTCAATAGAAAATAGGCCCAGCATAATGTTATTCATTTCTGCATAGTCCTTTTTAAGGTGTTCTTGTTTTTCAGAGAGTTCATGCAGCTCATAGCCACAATACGCAGAACCGACAAGTACACAGCCCAGCACAATAACCAGCAACATTCTTGCAATAAAAGGGCCCTTTTTTTTCGGCTGAAGGTTGTTCGTGTTCAAGAGTTTAGGATTTCCATACAAACATCATGGGACCTAAAATGTTTTAAGCTGGTGACATTACCTGTAATAAGCTTTACTCCTTGATACAGGTTTTTTATTAGATTTGTATCAGATGGGGGCTAACGCAACGTCTTAAGTAAAACTAACCTATAACCGGATGAAACACCTCATAAAATCCTTTCTCACCATTTCTTTTCTTATCAATTCCGTCTTAACTATGGCCCAATTGGCGCCAGCCAAAGGGCTTGCAGCGATTAAAGAAGATGATTTGAAAAAAGACCTCTACACTTTTGCAGGTGACGGTTTTAGAGGGCGGGAGTTCTGTTCGCCAGATGAGCTTAAAGCTGCAGTATGGTTGGCCGAACAAATGCGGTTGGCAGGAATGCAGCCTGCCGGAAAAGATGGAACATTTTTCCAGTTCTTTAATGTTCAAAGAAACCGCATATCATCTGCAAGTAACATCAGCATTGGAGCTAAAACGCTGAGACTTTGGAAAGACATATTAGCAATTGAGTCTATCGCCTCTAATATTGATGCAGACATAATTTATATTGGAGCTGGTACTAAAGAGGCTATTGATGCAGCTAACCTGGAAGGAAAAGTGGTGGCCTTGATTCCAACGTATGATGGTTTAGATTTAAATGTCGCATTTCCTGAAGTACGCTTTATGCAAAGGCTTGCCCTATTAAAGTACAGAACACTGTTGGCTGGTAAAAAGGCAAAAGGTATCGTGTTTTTAGCCAGTGATGATTTTACCAAAAGAGGTTGGGCTGAACATGTACGCGTGCGGTTTGAAAGGGGAACCTATAAATTAGATGATGGAAGCCCATTACTGGCACAGTCTAGCGCTGCGCTGCCTGCTTTTTGGATGTTGGATAAAGACCTGTCATTGATAAAGAACGATCATGTGCGATTTAATGCACATATTTTAATAGATCAATTTTTATATCCCTCTGTAAATGTTATTGGCAAAATTGAAGGCACGGACGCAAAGCTAAAGAATGAAAATGTGCTAATTACAAGCCACATCGATCATATGGGGGTTAGAGAGCCACAAAAGGGGGACTCCATTTATAATGGCGCAGATGATAATGGTAGCGCCGTTGTGGCCATGCTGGCAATTGGCAGGGCTTTTCACAAACAACCGGCAAGAAGATCGCAATTGTTTATTTCTTTTGGCTCAGAAGAACCCTATTTGTTCGGCTCAACGTATTATGCGCAAAGTCCAACAGTTAAAAAAGGCGATATTGTAGCCGTGCTGAATGCTGATTTAATTGGTAGGAATACGATTGATAGTGCCGCGATATTAGGTACACAGGATGCTAATAATACTTCAGTACTGCTAACCAAGATGGCTATGCAGGCGAATAACGAAGGCCCTAAATTTAAGTTGGATACAGTTTGGGATACTCCAAACCATAAAGAGGGCTTTTTGTATAGAAGTGACCATGCTCCTTTTTTGAAGCAAGGTATCCCCGCTGTTTTTTATACAACACTGCTCCATCCGGATTATCATACGCCAAAGGACGATCCTGAACATATAGACTACAAAAAATTGAGAAAGGTAACAGAGTGGATGTATAGAACGGCCTGGAAGGTGTCTAATTCAGCTGAACGACCCCTGATCAATCCGGAATTTAAGTATAGAAGATAGTTTTCTTAGGCTAATAATGTATCTTTAGCCCTAAATATTTTAATCATTTTGGCAACAAATACCTCCCAACAGTACGACACCGTAATTGCAGTTTGCAGATCGCTTTTTTTAAAGAAAACCAATGATTATGGAACCGCATGGCGTATTCTGCGCCTCTTATCTATAACAGACCAGATTTTTATTAAGGCCCAGCGCATTCGTACCCTGGAAGAAAAGAAAATTTCTAAGGTAGGGGAGGACATTACTTCTGAATACATTGGTATTGTGAATTATTGTGTGATTGCAATGATGCAGCTGGAATTAACTGAAGCGGATCCTACGGAGCTTGAAGTAAGTGTGGTGGAAACCTTATTTGACCGTTATGTAAACGATACCAAAGAATTGATGTTTGCTAAAAACCACGATTATGGGGAGGCCTGGAGAGATATGCGGATCAGCTCGTTAACAGACCTGATTTTAATGAAGATTTTTAGGGTAAAGCAAATAGAGGACAATGAAGGACATACATTAGCATCTGAAGGCGTACGTGCCAATTATCAGGATATGCTTAACTATGCTGTTTTTGCCTTGATAAAGCTGGATGTAAAATAAAAGAACGAAATCACAATGAATAAAATAGCACTTAACTTTTCCAGGGCCTTTGTAGGAATCCTGTTTATATTTTCAGGGTTAATTAAAGCAAATGATCCCCTGGGTTTTGGGTATAAACTGCAGGAGTACTTTGAAGTATTCCATATTCCTTTTTTAAGTGATATCGCCACAGGCATTGCTGTTTTTTTATGTGTACTGGAAATTGTGCTGGGCGCCTTATTGTTACTGGGCTTCTGGGGAAAAAAGGTAGCCACGGGATTGCTGGCCATTATTGTATTTTTTACCTTCCTTACCTTTGTTTCTGCCGCATTTAAGGTAGTTACCTCCTGTGGGTGCTTTGGCGATGCCATTCCGCTTACGCCATGGCAAAGTTTTAGCAAAGACATTGTTCTGTTGATCCTGATTGTATATCTTTTTATTTACCGTTCGTTTATACACCCGCTTACTACCAATCCGGCCTTGCAAAAGGCTTTGCTGATTGCTGTTTTTTCGCTTTCTACCATGTTTAGTATTTATACCTACAGCTTTTTGCCGGTACTGGATTTTCTTCCCTATAAAGTTGGTGCCAGTTTACCAGAACTGATGCGTATTCCTGAAGGTGCAGCTCCGGATGAATTCCTGATCCTTTATCAGTTAAAAAATAAAAAGACCGGAGAGAAAAAGGAGATCAGCGACAAGGACTATTTGAAAACAGGGATCTGGAAAGATGACAATTGGGAAATTGTAGGTACGCCAGAAAAGAAACTGATTAAAAAAGGATACGAACCAAAAATTAAGGATCTTTTCATTTCAGATGCTGCAGGTACAGATTATACCAAAGAATTGATTGAAAACCCCTATAACAACATTTTAATTGTAGCTTACGACCTTAAAGATGTAAATGAAAATGCTATTGCTAAACTAAATGCACTGGCTATTAATGCAACAGATCAGTTTAATATCCGTACTGTATTACTCACCTCAAGTTCTTCTGCGGATGCGGATGCGTTCAGTAAAAAAATGAAATTGGCGGTAGAAGTCTTTTATGCGGATGCTGTTCCGCTGAAGAGTATGGTTAGGGCAAATCCTGGAATACTATTGCTTAAAAATGGTGTGGTGCTCAACAAATGGCATTTTAATGCTATCCCATCATTTGAAGAACTGGCAGATCAATATTTCAGCAAATAATGATTTGGCAATACGCAACCAGAAAGCTGTTATATGGACTTGCCGTAATGGCGGGCATTGTGGTTGTCGTATTTGTTTTATTTAATATTTTGCCGGGCGATCCGGCAAGGATGACCATGGGCCAAAGGGCAGATGTACAATCTATTGATGCGGTAAGGAAGGAGTTTGGCCTGGATAAATCCAAAACCGTACAGTTTTTCTTATACATCAATGATTTATCTCCGGTTAGTTATCATGATGAAACCGTAGCGAACAAGGAAAAATACAACTATGTTAAACTTATTGGTTTAAACAATCATGTGCTGGTACTGAAGTGGCCTTATCTGCGCAAATCTTACCAAACCAAACGCGACGTAACCACCATATTGGCCGAAACGCTACCCAATACCTTTATTCTTGCTACCACAGCAATGTTATTTGCCACTGTAATTGGGATCTGTCTTGGCGTTACTTCTGCCGTACACCAGGGAACCTGGATTGACCGTTCTGCAAATGCCTTTGCTATTTTAGGGATTTCGGCACCTTCATTCTTTGCGGGGATTGTTATTGCATGGGTTTTTGGATTTGTATTGAGTGATTATACCGGGCTAAGCATGTCGGGTAGTTTGTATAGCTATGACCCATTTAAAGGAGAGGTGATGACCTGGAGAAACCTATGGCTTCCCATGCTCACCTTAGGATTAAGGCCCCTGGCAATTATTACCCAACTTACGCGTAGCGCAATGCTGGATGCGCTTTCACAAGATTACATTCGTACTGCACGTGCAAAGGGTCTTGGGCATTATGCCATTGTGTATAAACATGCCTTGAAAAATGCACTCAATCCCATTATAACTGCCATTTCGGGTTGGTTTGCGTCTTTACTTGCAGGATCTTTTTTTGTGGAATACATTTTTGGTTATAATGGACTTGGAAGGGCAACGGTTGCTGCATTGGAAATGTCAGATTTTCCTGTTGTAATGGGGTCTGTATTGTGCATTGCCCTGATATTTGTAGTAATTAACATTTTAGTGGATGTGCTTTATGCTTTTGTAGATCCAAGAATAAAACTCGTTTAAATGAAGATTTTTTTAATAGGCTTTATGGGCTGTGGAAAAACCACAATGGGTAAAAAGCTAGCCAAAACTTTGGAGTATCCGGTAATAGACCTGGATCATGAAATTGAAAAGGTGACCGGGATGCCCGTTTCTGCCTATTTTGCAAAAGAAGGAGAGCCGGCTTTTAGGGCGCTGGAAAGTAAACTGTTGAAAGAATTTAATTATCCTGACCATTGTGTAGTAGCTACGGGGGGTGGTACACCTTGTTTCTATGATAATATGGAATGGATGACTGCCAACGGTACCTCTGTTTACATTCAAATGCCAGCTTTAGCGCTTGCCAAAAGGCTGGAAAATGGTAAAGAGAAAAGACCTTTGTTGAGGGATTTGGACGAAGCTGGAATAGTTGATTTTATTACACAGAAATTGCTGGAGCGTGATCCTTTTTATACAAAGGCAAAAGTTATTGTAAACGGGCTTAACTTGAGCCCGGAGCTACTCAAGCAAGCCATATTTCAATTATAGTGACTGCCAGTCATCACCGAAAAGTACAGCTGTAGCTGAAAACTCCATCCTCGGAGGCAAATTTAAAAAGGGATAACTAACCTTTGAAAGGTATAAGCCCTGTGGTAAAGCCGGATGGATGAGTGGCGGTGTTTGTTTGTTGATTAGATAACCTTCAAATTCATCTACACTTAATTCTCCTTTTCCGACTTTTAACAGCTGCCCCATAATGATCCGGATCATTTTACCTAAAAACCGGTTCGATGAAATGCTAAACCGAATTTTATCTCCGCTGGCATCTGCCATTAAGCCCGCGGTACGGACTTTGCAGATGGTGTGCTCATACTTGTCTGGACTGGTACAAAACGGGCGGTAGTCCTGGTATTTAGGTAATAAAGCTACCGCCCTCTGCATCTCCGGCAAATCAAGCTTACTTAGCAAGTAGTAAGAACTGAGGCCGTTTAAAAATGGGTTTTTATAGGTATGGATAAAATAGTCATAAGAACGCTGCACAGCATCAAAGCGGGCATGACGATGCGAGGCTACCTCCACAATGTCAAATACCGCAATACTTGCCGGCAGCATTTTATTTAGCCTGAACATCAGGTCAAAATCCCATTCCTGATCCAGATCAACATGGAAAAAGAACTGGCTGGCATGTACATGGGCATCCGTTCGTCCGCATCCAATAATGCCAATGGGAGTTTTAAAAACTTCTGAAAGTGCTTTTTCCAAAACCCCCTGGACATTTAGTACCCCCGGCTGTATTTGCCAGCCGCCAAAGGATGCGCCGTTGTAACCTATATGTACAAAGTACCTCACTATTTCTTTCCTGCCCTCTTGTTTAATTCTTCTATTGACATAATTAGCATCCTGCCAATGGGCTCTTTGCCTCTATATGTAATTACTTTAAGTGTATTTGCATCTTTTGGTGGCATCAGCGCCTCTGTATACTTAGGGTAAAAGCGGTCAGGTGATGAATTGTCGAAACTGTAATAAATATCAAGACCTTCTATTTCTGTTGTCAGCTCTACTTTAAGCTGACGGTCTGCCGAGCGACTTACTTTAAATGCAGGATCATAAATTGCAGGTGAGTATTTGGTTTCAGCAGCATCAAGTCGCTTAAATTGTTTTTCTACCTTTTCCGAAAAAGTAGTCCAGTTTTTCTTTTCTTTTGGTGACCATACGGATTCAGCAATGGCCATTCCCCTTGGCCAGGTCATGTATTCAGCCTGACGAATGTTATAAACCTGCTCTGTCCATAAATTAGCCTGCCCACCCTTAATATATTTAGTGTCAACTCCTTCAGGTACGGGTTCAAATTCATAGGTTTTGTTCAGTCGCAAAGAGGCATATACTTTAGGTTCGGTAATTACATCTGCCTGCATATAATCAATATATGCATAAGTAACAGGACTCATGACCACCTCATGCTTGGCTTTCGCAGCTTTAATGCCGTATTGCATACCCCTCCAGCTCATGATGGCGGCACTTGAAGGTAAATCACCGTCCAGGATTTCATCCCAGCCAATAAACTTCTTGCCCTTAGATTCTACTATTTTCTGAACACGTTTTTCAAAATAGCCTTGTACCTGATGCATGGTTTTTAAGCCTTCCTTCTGCATCAAAGCCTTAATTGCATCATTGTTTTGCCAGAAATTAATCGGTGCCTCATCCCCGCCCATATGGATGTATTCAAAAGGGAATAGCGCAGCTATCTGTGTAATTACTGTATCCAGAAAGCCATAAACCTTTTCGTTGGCCGGGCAAAGGGTATTGTCTACTAATGCAAATGGCGGTGCTCCACGAGACCAATCCATTATCTTTTCTCCGGAACGTACTTTGTAATTTTCTGCTCCCGGGGTACAGGATAACTCAGGGTAAGATGATATGGCTGCCAGACTGTGTCCGGGAACATCTACTTCAGGAAGAATGTCAACAAATCTGTCTTTAGCGTATTTGATAATTTCTTTTAAATCTTCTTGTGTGTAAAAGCCACCATAATTGCGGGGCTCTTCTGGCGTAGGCGGAATAAAATCACCAAAGGTTCCTACTTTTTTCACATTCCATGCACCTACTTCAGTAAGCTTTGGCAAGCCTTTAATCTCAATTCTCCAGCCCTCATCATCAGTAAGGTGTAAATGCAACAGGTTAAATTTATACTTTACCATTGCATCTATATACTGTTTTACTTCATGCTTAGTGAAAAAATGCCTTGCAACATCAAACATGAGTCCCCGCCAGCCTAATTTTGGATAATCTGTGATTTCTACACAAGGCGCAGTCCATTTTACGTCTTTAACGGCTTCTTTTGACTCTATATCTTTAGGGAAAAGTTGCAAGAGCGACTGAACTCCGTAAAATAAACCTGCAGCGGTATTTGCTTTAATTTCAATTGCTGAGGTAGTTACAGAGAGCTGGTAACCTTCTTTACCTATTGAATTATTTGTTTTTGGGTTTAGCGTAAGTCTGATTTGGACAGGTCCGTTGGCTTTGCTCACTACAGACACAAAACTACCGGTAGCCAGACTTAATTTCTCCTGAAGGTAATCAGTCACCGTTTTAACTTCTAAAGAGGCAGCAGCCATAATAATAACGTTTTCAGGAAGGCTAAAATGTCCATCCTGTTTTGTTATGGAAACAGGTTCTGGTATAATAGCAATTTCTGAAGACATCAGGGAAGATGTCCCGCTTGAATTCAGACCTGGAACAGGTGTATTTTGAGCATTAACCTGCTGGCAAAAGAGCAGCATCAATAAAAGGTGACTAATTTTTTTCATCTGCATATTATTTGTTTTTTAAAGGTGATGAAGCTATCATGATTTTATTCTTTTCAAATTTGATCTAAAAAATCATGATGGTCTCATGGTTTTAAATTAATGTTTATTTAAGTGCATCTAATACTTTGAACAATTTGTTTTTAATGCCGGAACCAGAATAATTATTAATGTTGATAACGATGATGTATTTTTTTCCAGTACCAGCAGTATGGTAACCGGCATAGGCCAGTACATCACTAATGGTTCCGCTTTTTAACAACATGCCATTATTTTCTGGAAAAGAGCGAAGATACTCCGGATACCAGGAAGCAGATTGGGCTAGGAATAAAATTCTGGACATGGCTGCAGTAGTTACCCGCGTAGCAGGCGAAAGGCCGCTGCCATCTATCATGTTCATTGCGCTTTTATCTAGTCCCTGGCCTGCCCAATAGTTGAGTGCTGTAGCTACTCCATTTTTGGTAGTTGCCTCTTTGCCTGCTTTCCAGGCAAAGGTACGGACCAGGTTTTCTCCGTATAAATTGATGCTCTTTTTCTGAAACCAGTAAATGATGTCTGACAATGGTGGAGAAGTTAAGGTCACCAGTTTTTGGGTAACCACAGGCAGACTTTTTTGCTCTGCAACTAGTCTTTTGCTTGTGCTGGGTTCTGCCGAACTTACGATACCTAAGCGCTTCAGTGTATCCTGCAGACGGTAGGCCAGGTCAAAAGCGGGGTCGGGCATTGCAGCTGAAATTCCAGCTTTGCTGATGCCCAATGCCCAGCTGCCCCGAAGGTAAGCCGTTTGGCCCAATGGAGGTAGGAATACATAGGCCTGGTCTCCGCTGCCTTCGGCTCCAACTTTTAATTCGTTAACTATTTTAAGATAGGGCATTTCAGGGACCGCTTTAATCAGGTTAACGCGCCCGGCTGCTGATTTTAGATGGATGTCGAACTGGTTTTCCCGCCAGGAGAGCACTGAAGGAGCTGCACCATAATAATTCCCAATATCTTGCCAAATCCAGCCTTCAGGTGTGCTTTCAGACCCCCAGGCCATGTCATCACCTATTACACTACCTTCTATGCGGGTAATTCCTGCACGTTTTAAAGCCTGTACCCATTGGCTTAGCACATAATTTTCCTTGCTCTGAGGATAACGGGGAGAACCCAGCGTTGGGTCCCCACCACCTATAATGAGGATGTTGCCCTTTAAAACTCCGTTTACAATAGCACCACTATAGGCAAGTGTGGTTTCAAATTTAAAATCCTTGCCTAATAAGTTAAAAGCGGTAGCTGCGGTAATGGTTTTTAGGGTAGAGGCGGTAGCTATTCCTAAATTTTCGTTCCTTGCAAATAGGGTATTGCCTGTTGTGGCATCTAGTACGCAAAGCGAAAGCAATGCATGTTTTGCCTGCGGATCGGCGCTTAATTCTTCAAATGCCTTTTCCAGTTTAAGTGCCGGGCTTTGTGCAAAGGCATTTATTTGCAATAGCACAAACAAGAACAACAGGTTTTTTCTTAGCATAGAATTTACAAAAAAAATGTGATACCAGCAGAATCTATAGCTGCCGGTATCACATCAGGTGAGTTATTTATTTTTTAAACCAGCTCTTTGCTCAGCAAATATTCAGCGATTTGTACAGCATTGGTTGCGGCTCCTTTACGCAGGTTATCTGCAACAATCCACATGTTTAAGCTATTCGGCATGGATTCATCACGACGGATACGGCCCACAAAAACCTCATCTTTCTCGTGTGCATCTTTAGGCATTGGGTATTTCAGGTTTGCAATGTCATCCACCACAATAATACCTTGTGTTTTCTCC
Source organism: Pedobacter sp. MC2016-14 (assembly GCF_020991475.1). NCBI lineage: Bacteria > Pseudomonadati > Bacteroidota > Sphingobacteriia > Sphingobacteriales > Sphingobacteriaceae > Pedobacter > Pedobacter sp. MC2016-14. Next base: position 48,836 of record NZ_JAJMPA010000001.1, on the reverse strand, counting down.
AAAATGCTTCTTACTTCAGTAAGGTCAAAATCATTTTCAAACTCGATGTTTACCGATTCTGAGTGACCACCCATTACCGGAATACGTACTGTTGTGGCTGTAAGACGAATAGAATCGTCACCCATAATTTTACGGGTTTCGTTAATCATCTTCATTTCCTCTTTAGTATAACCGTTCTCTATAAAAGAGTCAATTTGAGGAATCACATTTAAATCAATTTGATATGGATACGCCATAGGCCCATCAAATGTGCCGGCACGTTCGTTCATCATCTGATCTACTGCTTTAACCCCTGTTCCGGTAACCGACTGATAGGTAGAAACCACAACACGTTTGATTCTGTATTTATCATGTAACGGTTTTAGGGCAACCACCATTTGTATGGTTGAGCAGTTTGGATTGGCAATGATTTTATCATCTATAGAGAGTTCATGTGCGTTAACTTCTGGAACGATCAATTTTTTAGAAGGATCCATGCGCCATGCAGAAGAGTTGTCTATAACTGTAGTGCCTGCTTCGGCAAAGCGTGGTGCCTGCTCCAGTGAAGTGTTGCCACCAGCAGAAAACAAAGCAATATCAGGTTTCATTCCAATTGCAGTATCCATGTTTACAACAGCAAATTGCTTACCCTTAAAAGTGATTAGCTTACCAACACTCTTTTCTGATGCAACCGGAATTAATTCGGTTAATGGAAAATTCCGTTCTTCTAACACTTTTAACATAACGGTGCCTACTAAACCTGTGGCACCTACAACTGCTACTTTCATTAATCTGTTTTCTTGGATTTAAAATTTAATTGTTTATTCTACTATATATCAGCAAATATGCTAAAAAAAGCCTGTTATTTATATTAATTCCTTATTTATATATCCAATACTGTTTTCTATGCTTTTAAATAGATCCGGAGCATAGTTGTTTTCCTGTTCTACAAAGGCATGTTTTAAACCTGCAAGTTTTGACGCCGCATAGATACTTTTAAAGTTTATGCTGCCATTACCAACCTCTGTATTCTTTGTCCTATCGGCCTTATCCATGTCTTTAATGTGCCACATTGGAAACCTGCCCGGGTTGGCTTCAAAGAATTTTACAGGATCTTTGCCTGATCTTACTACCCAGTATAAATCCAGTTCAAACTGCACCAGTTTAGGATCTGTTTCCTTTAAAAGAATATCATAGCCATAGCTATTGCCAAAGGCATCAAATTCAAAGTTATGGTTGTGGTAGGCAAGTTTTAAGCCAGATGCTCTGCACAATTCTGCAGCCTGGTTTAAACGGGCAGCTATCTTTTTATAATCGTCAAGGTTTTTACGGAGGTCGGTACCCAGGTGTGGCACGGTAATGTATTCCCCTCTTGTGATATTGGCGGCTTCTATATAAGTTTTCAGCACATCGGTATTGCCATCAAGCATATATTTATCCAGTCCATAATGTCCGCTTGGTGCTTTTAAACCATTTTCTTTTAATAAAGAAGCAAAACTCTTGGCGTCTAAGCCCCAAAAACCATTATCTACGGAGTAGCCATAAGTTTCTACTTCTTTGTAACCCATCTGTGCCACTTTTTTAATTACACCGGTTACATCTTTAGGCAAATCTGAACGTAGTGTGTACAGTTGGATACCTACTTTTTTAGGTGCTTTATTGGTCAGGGCATCTGCAAATGAAGGCAATAAAAACGTGCCTGCGGCAGCTAATCCTGCTTGTTTTAAAAATGTTCTTCTTGAATTCATGGTTTTTGGCTTATATGTCGCAGATTTTCACTGCAGTTTTTAGAGATTGAATCTTGTCGTCTTTTAATGGAATAAATTCCTGGGCCACATATCCTTTAAATCCGGTAGCATGGATGGCCCTCATAATGGCTGGATAATACAATTCCTGGGTATCGTCAATTTCGTTCCTGCCTGGAACACCTGCAGTATGGTAATGGCCAATGTACTGATGATTTTCTTTGATGGTGTGGATCACATCACCTTCATCAATTTGCATGTGATAGATATCATACAGCAGTTTGAAATTTTCGGAACCCAGTCTTTTTGCCAGTTCCGCGCCCCATGACGTACGGTCGCATTGATAATCTTTATGGTTTACTTTGCTGTTCAGCAATTCCATCACCAGCACTACCTTATGTTTTTCTGCCAGTGGCAGGATTTTTTTAAGTCCTTCCACACAGTTTTTTAAACCGGTTTCGTCATCTTTACCACGACGGTTTCCGCTAAAGCAGATGAGGTTTTTATAGCCTGCCGCTGCTACCAGGGGAATCATTTCGGTATAATTTTTAATTAATGTGGCATGAAAAGCGGGGTCGTTAAAGCCATCTACAAGGTTAATTTCTGCACCGTTACACATAGACGAATCCAATCCGTGTTTTTTAAGTGTTGGCCAATCTTTAGGGCCAACCAGGTCAATGGCTTTGATGCCAATCTTTTTGGCTTCTACACACAATGTATCCAGATCAAGCTTACTGAAACACCAGCGGCATACCGCATGATTGATGTTGCCTTTTAAAGCATTGGTTTCTTCTATATTTTCTGCATTATCTGCAGTAAAAGAAGATAATGCTGCCGAAGCGCCTAACGCAAGGGTTCCGGCGACGATATTTTTAATGGCCGTTCTGCGGCTTTGTCCTTTTTCCATCTTTATGCGGTTTTTAATTCCTCAGTTTTAGTCTTATCATTAAATACAAGTGCAAATAGCAGGAACACTACAAATGCAATTCCTGCTGGGATAATCCAAACCATTTTCCAATCGGCAGTGCCATCAGCAAGTTTATAGCTATCGGTAATTAAACCAGCAACTTCAAAGCCAATGAGCATGCCTATTCCATAAGTTGCCAAAGTGATTAGCCCCTGTGCAGCACTTTTGTATTTTTCGCCGGCTTTTGAATTGGTGTAAATTTGACCGGATACGAAGAAGAAATCATAGCAGATACCGTGTAAAGCGATCCCGATAATTAGCATAAAGCTCAAATCACTGGCATTACCGTAAGCAAACAATACATATCGGATTGCCCATGCTAGCATACCTACCAATATGGTTTTTTTAAAGCCAAAACGGGTGAAAAATACTGGCAATAAAAGCAGGAATAAGACCTCTGACATTTGTCCGATGGTCATTTTTCCAGTGGGGTTATCTAAACCGATGCCAGATAAAAAGGGATTTGCATTTTGATAGTAAAATGCAAGCGGGATACAGATCAGGATGGAGGAGATAAAGAAAACCGCAAAGTTTTTGTCCTTTAATAATTTTAAAGCATCCAGACCTAAAAGATCAGAAATCTTAACTTTTTCTGTAGTAGAGCCTTTTGGTGGTGTTGCCGGAAGGGCAAAACTAAACAAACCTAAAATAAGGGAAGCTACACCTGCCATCATGAAGGTGTTTTTTAATAAGCCTGCGGTGATGCCTTCGGGAGAATCCCAGTGGAATACAAAACTAATCAGCAGACCTGCAACAATCCATCCTATTGTACCACAAACCCGGATAACAGAAAATTCTTTTTCAGGATCTTTCATCTGGTTAAAAGAAACGGAGTTAACCAGTGCCAGGGTAGGCATAAATAAAATCATGTAGCCCAATACATATGGATAGAATACAGTTACATCTGGAGCCTGATACATTTGATACATGAGTACTGCGCCTACAAGGTGAAGTACCCCAAGGATTTTTTCGGCATTAAAATAGCGGTCGGCAATGAGGCCAATAATGAAAGGAGCCACTATAGCACCCCAGGATTGTGTAGAGAAAACAGCCGCAGTTTGTGAGCCTGTGGCAGCAAGGTTTTTACCCAGAAAAGTACCCAGGGTTACAAACCATGAGCCCCAGATAAAAAACTCCAGGAACATCATGAGCGATAATTTAATTCGATTTGTTGAGTTCATATTTGGTTTGGGTTTTGTTAGTTAATTTCTTTGATCTGGATATTTCTATACCAAACCTCATCATTATGATCTTGTAAAGAGATTTTACCTTTTTTATAAGTGGCAAAACCTTCCCAGTTAGCAAATTTACTTCCTGCTACCAGTGCTTTAAACTGATCATCCCAAAGGATGGTTTTTACCACAATAACCCCATTTAATTTAAGGGTTAGTTGTCCCTTATTGCTGATCACTTCAGCTTTATTCCATTCTCCAACTGGTTTTACAGGTTCGGAACTGCTTTTGATCAGGTCATATAAATCTCCTGCACGGTGTTTTGTGATTTTGCCATCTGAGTGCCCATCATTGTCCAGTACTTGCATTTCCAGGCCTGTGCGGTACGTTTGCGGATATTTTGAAAGATCTTCATGGATGTAAAAAACAATGCCGCTATTGCTTTTTGGTGCCACTTTCCATTCTATTTTTAGGTGGAAATTGCTATATTCTTTATCGGTTACAAGGTCTCCGCCGTCATTATTCCTGGCCGATGGTACAAAGTGAAGTACACCATTTTCTGCTTTCCAGCCATTGCCAGCTGTAGTTTTGCCATAGGTATGCCAGCCGTTTGTTGTTTTTCCATCAAACAAACTGGTCCAACCTTTTTTTTGGGCCATGGTAGGTTTCCATCCAAAAAAGGAAATGGCCAGTATGGCCATAAAACAGGTGATTTTCATGTCTTATTGTTTTAGTGATAAAATATACTTTACCATTTCTTTGGCATCATCTTTACTCATTCCGGCGTGAGGTGTCATTGCAAGTTCTCCCCATACACCTTTCCCACCGTCAATAATTTTGCCGGCCAGCATATCAATGTTTTTATCTGTAGCTTCATATTTAGCTGCAATCTCTACATAAGCAGGACCAATTATTTTTTGTGTTTTATTGTGGCATCCAATACAATCGGCCTTGTTGATTAGTTTCTCTCCCGGTTTCATAGGCTCTGGTTGTGCAGCGGCAACTGTGGTGTTGGTAGTGGCTGTGCTTTCGCCAGAAGTTTCTGTAGACGAGTTTCCGCCACAGGCAGCAGCAAGGGCAACTATAACGGTAAGGGAGCTTAGGGTTAATAGGTTTCTTTTCATGTGATATGGTTTTTTTGTGTTTGGTATGTGGCTAGGCAAGCCCTAAAATCTTCTTGTTAAAATCTTCATTGCCGCCTGATGCAGCAAAGTCGTCAAAAGCACGGTCTGTAACTGGAATAATCATCTTTTTGATCAGTTCTGCTCCTTCTCTGGCACCTACACCGGCCTCTTTAATGGCGCATTCCCATTCCATAACGGCCCAGCCGGTAAAATCGTACTGCGCCAGCTTGCTGAAGATGGTTTTAAAATCTACCTGTCCGTCTCCCGGAGAGCGGTAACGCCCTGCGCGGTTTGCCCAGCTTTGGTAACCGCCAAAAGTTCCTTGTTTTCCTGTGGCATTAAATTCGGCATCTTTAACATGAAAGGCTTTGATGCGCTCATGGTAGAAATCAATATACTGGATATAATCCAGCTGCTGAAGTACAAAATGGGAGGGGTCATATAGTAAACATGCACGAGGGTGGTTGTTCACTTTTTCGAGAAACATTTCATAAGTAATGCCATCAAATAAATCCTCACCGGGATGGATTTCATAACATAGGTCTACGCCATTTTTGTCAAACTCATTCAAAATTGGTAACCAACGTTTTGCAAGTTCAGTAAATCCAGCGTCTACCAGCCCTTCTGGTCTCTGTGGCCAGGGATGAAACATATGCCACAACAACGACCCGCTAAAGGTAGCGTGCGCATTTAAGCCAAGGTTTTGAGAAGCTTTTGCAGCATATTTTAGTTGCTGTACTGCCCATTCAGTTCTGGCAGCAGGGTTGTTTTTGTAAGCATCGGGCGCAAAAGCATCAAAAGCAAGGTCGTATGCCGGATTAACGGCTACCAGCTGTCCCTGTAAATGCGTAGACAATTCTGTTATTTCTAAACCATGGGCAGCCACTTTGCCTTTCAGCTCATCTGCATAGTCTTTGCTTTCTGCCGCCAGTTGCAGATCTATAAATCTGGTATCAAGTGTAGGCATTTGTATGCCTTTAAAACCAAGACTCGCAGCCCATTCGCAAATCCCGTTAAGAGAATTAAACGGGGCTTCATCTGTAATAAACTGCGCTAAAAATACAGCAGGTCCTTTAATTGTTGTCATGTTCTAGATCTTAAATTCATGCCATTTCTGGTTGCTCTGGCCTGAGGCCACTACATTTTCTATAAAAGCCATACCCCTTACGCCATCTTCTGCATTGGGAAAATCGAGTTGAAATGCGTTTGGTTGTTCACCTCTTAGCTTTGCAGCAAGTGTAGCCGCAAAATTGCGATAGATGTTGGCAAATGCTTCCAGATATCCTTCAGGATGACCACCAGGAACACGGGTGTTGTGTTTGGCTACATCAGAGAGGTAGGGCTGACCAGCACGATATATTTGTGCTGGTTGATCCAGCCATTTCAGTATCAGTGTATTAGGTTCCATTTGGTGCCATTCCAATCCACCTTTTTCTCCGTATACTTTAATTTTGAGTGCATTTTCTTCGCCTGCAGCAATTTGCGAAGCAATCAAAACACCATTTGCACCGTTATCAAATTTCAACAGCACGTTCCCGTCATCATCTAAACCACGTCCGGGAACCACAATATTTAAATCGGCACAAAGTCTGGTGATCTTTAAGCCTGAGATGTATTCAGCCAGTTGTGCCGCATGTGTGCCAATATCGCCCATGCAACCACTTTTACCACTTTTTTTAGGATCTGTTCTCCAGGCTGCACCTGCGTTACCTTCGCGCTCTGTTAGGGTGCTTAGCCAACCTTGCGGGTATTCTACCATTACTTTACGGATAGCACCAAGGCTACCTTCTTTAACCATTTGCCGTGCCTGTTTTACCATAGGGTAACCAGAATAGGTGTGTGTTAGGCAAAGTGTAAGGCCAGTTGAAACCACTTTATCGCGAAGCAAGATGGCCTCTTCCAGTGATAAAGTCATCGGTTTTTCTACCACTACGTTAAAACCATGATCAAGTGCCATCATAGCAGGCTCAAAATGGGCAAAGTTTGGCGTTACTATAGTTACGAAATCTATACGTTCTGTTTCAGGTAGTTTACTTTCTTTTTCAAACAATTCCTGGTAAGTAGTGTAAATCCGGTTTTCCGGAAGAAAAAGGATTCTTCCGGATTCCCTTGCAATTTCAGGGTCTGCACTTAAGGCACCGCAGCAAAACTCTATCTGCCCGTCTATATTTGCAGCAATACGGTGTACGGCGCCAATAAAGGCATCTTTGCCGCCACCAATCATCCCCATTCTTAGTTTTCTGTGTATCATTTACAGGTTTCCTTTTTTAAGTTCGCTCACAGCAAAATCAGCTGCTCGTGCTGTTAAAGCCATAAATGTAAGTGATGGATTCTGGCAGGCAATGGAAGGCATACAAGAGCCATCTGTTACAAATACATTTTTCACTTCGTGTATCTGGTTCCACTTATTTAAAACAGAAGTTTTTGGATCATTACCCATACGTGCTGTACCTTGTTCATGGATAGCCATACCAGGTGAAGAGCCATTGTCATAGGTTTTTATGTTTTTTAAGCCTGCAGCTTCCAGCATTTCCGCAGCATCGTTCATCATGGCTACGCGCATTTTTTGTTCGTTTTCTTTAAACTCACAATCAATCGCTAATACTGGCATTCCCCATTTGTCTTTCTTGGTTTTATCAATATAAACCCTGTTTTCGTGGTAAGGTAAAGATTCACCGAAACCACCAAGGCCCATATTCCAGATGCCTGGTACTGTCATTTGATCTTTAAAGTCACCACCAAAAGCAAGTTCGGCGACATCTTTATGCCATCCAGTTCTGCTGGCCCCTCCCTGGTAACCAAAGCCTCTTAGATAATCACGTTTGTCATTTCCCATATTCTGGTAACGCGGAACGTAAATGCCATTTGCACGGCGGCCGTAAGTATATTTATCTTCGAATCCTTCTGCTTCTCCGGAAGCGCCGCAGCGGAAATGGTGGTCCATTAAATTATGCCCGAGTTCTCCGCTTCCATTACCTAATCCATTCGGATGCTCGGCAGAAGTAGAGTTAAGCAGTAAAAATGTAGAACCTAAAGTTGAACCATTTACAAATACAATTTTAGCAAAGAACTCCACATTTTCGTTGGTTTCTGAATCAATGACACGAACACCTTTCGCTTTCTGCGTTTCTTTATCATAAATGATAGACTCTACCAGCGAAAAAGGGCGCAAAGTAAGGTTGCCGGTGGCAACAGCCGCAGGGAGGGTAGAAGATTGGGTGCTAAAATAAGCACCAAAAGGACAGCCCCTACTGCATAAATTACGATACTGGCATTTTCCACGTCCACCATGCTCTACCGTTAAGTTGGCTGTACGACCGATGGTCATGATGCGCTCCTTTTTCCACTTTTCTTCAATACGTTTTTTGACAGACTTCTCCACGCAGTTCATTTCCATAGGAGGAAGGAACTGCCCGTCTGGCAAGGCAGGCCAGTTTTCTACTTGTCCGCTGATTCCTGCAAAACGCTCTACGTAATCGTACCATTTCTCAAGGTCTTTATAACGGATTGGCCAGTCGGTACCATGACCATCTTTTTTATTGTCTTCAAAGTTAAGGTCACTAAACCGGTAACTCTGGCGGCCCCACATTAATGATTTTCCACCAACATGGAAACCCCGGTACCAGTCAAAGCGTTTTACTTCTGTATAAGGGCATTCATGATCATTTACCCAGAAGCTTTCTGTAAATTCAGTATAAGGATAATCTCTTTTTTGTACCGGATGGCTTTCCTTTTGTGCTTCGGTAAGCCTGCCCCGGTGTTCAAATTCCCATGGCTTTTTCATAGCCGTGGTATAATCTTTAATGTGCTCTACATTGCGGCCTCTTTCCAGTAGTAAAACTTTTAAGCCTTTTTCGGTCAGTTCCTTGGCTGCCCATCCGCCACTAATTCCAGATCCTACAACGATGGCATCATAAGTATTTTGCGCTGTTGCTTTTGTATTTAAATTGCTCATTATATTTTAAATATTTTTAGGCCCAAACACGCTGGCCTGGTTTTAAATCTACACATCCATCATAACGGCCGGGAATAGCGACGTATTCGTAAGCCTGTGTGGCACCAATTTCTGAGGTAAAGTAACCCAGTAAGGTCAAATCTCTTGCAATGGCAAAGAAATAAGGTTTTTCCTGATACCTTTCTTTGGCGGCCATGGGTTTGGTAAGGTCTTCCTTAGCAGACTTTGGTGTTGAAATATTATCTGTAGACTTAGCAGGCCCTGTTTTTTCCTCGTCTGCTTTTTGCGATGCAACGGTTTCATCCCTGATTACGTTTAGGAGCTCTATGCGTTGTGCAGGCGTAATCGCTACAAAAGATTTGCTGAATTTTTTGTCTGCACGCTCTTCAAGGTCATTCAGGCCTCTTAAAAATTCTTCACGTGCGGGTTCCGGGTAACAATCGCGAATCATCATTGCAATGAACGGCCCTACACCGGCGGCTTTTGCGCCTGGTGTTTTGGTATCCGGGATAATGGTGTCTGCCAGTTCGGCAAGGATTTTTTCATGATCTGCCGAAAATAGGTTTGCATTACCTTTCTTTGAATCGTTGCCGCATCCTTCTAAAAATACGCCAATTGTTGTGGCTGATAATGCTCCTCCCATAAGAAAGGCAAAACTCTTCACTGCGTCTCTTCTATCCATAGTGGTTTTGGTTTAAAATTTGGTTTCCGATGTATTGCTCATCTTCTGCCAACTAAATTAGATAATTGTTATGACAAAGTGTAAAAAATACACACTACTTTTTTAAGTCTCGTAATTTTGTTACTGGAGGTCGGGCTTAAGGCTATTTTAGCAGCGTTTCTTTCACATAGTTTAAACTTTGCGTGATGCTTTGATAAGGGTCAATTTTGATGACATCCTGTTCTAAAAGGAAATATTCAACACCTGATAGCTTGGCGGCTTTAAAAATACTTTTAAAATCAATGCTTCCTGTGCCAACTTCTGTATATACATTCTTATCTGCTTTGTCCATATCTTTGACATGCCATAGTTTAAAGCGTCCGGGGTGGTTTGCAAACAAAGCCAAAGGATCAAGGCCTGCATTTACCGCCCAAAAAAGATCCAGTTCAAAATTTACCAGCTTAGGGTCGGTTTCTTTTAGCAGGATCTCGAACCCGGTTTGCCCATTGCCCTGATCTTTAAATTCAAAATTATGGTTGTGGTACGCCAGTTTTAATCCATTGGCAGCGCAAAGCTCAGCCGCTGTGTTAAACTTAGCCGCCATTTCTTTGTAATCGTCAAGTGTGCCGTTTTTGCGCAGGTCAGCTGGAAGTCCGGGAATAATAAAATACTTTTGACCTACGGTAGCTGCGGTTTCTACATGGCTTTTTAAAACTTCATCTGTACCATCTTTACTTAGAAAGGCAGTGGTGTTGTAATGTCCTGCGGGCGAACTTAGGTTGTTTTGCGCTAAAAGGACTTTAAATTCTTTAGGATTCAAGCCCCAAAAGCCTTTAGTTTCATATGCTCCGGGGTATCCATAGTAGGTTTCAACCTGGTTGTAGCCAATTTTACTCACTTCTGTAATGGTGCTTTTAACATCTTTCATCAGTAATTCCCGTAAGGTAAATAGCTGGATGCCGATTTTATGTTTTGTCATAACGCATGGCGCTGTTATGGTTCCAAGGGCTGATGCAAATGCCCTTTGGCTTACTAAGGCTGCTACCGCAGCAAGGCCCGTTTGTTGTAAAAAAGTTCTTCTGTTGCTCATTGTAAATAAGTTTAAGTCATAAAAAAGGCCAGATCAAACGATCTGACCTTCTCTTTTTTTAAAATGAATAAGCTAGTGATCCCCAATAGGTGCGTTGCAGTAAAGTCCTGCCAATCATTAGCGTACCTGGTGTAACTGCAGAAAAGTCTCTGAACTGATCTCCGCGGACATCACCCTCGGTAAGTACTTTAGCATTTAAAATGTTATCTGCCCAGAAGCGTACGGCCACTCTTTTGGTAAAGTTATAACCAGCTCCGGCTTTCATGACCATGTAAGCTGGCAATCTATAGCTGTCGCTTGGTGAGGTGAAGCGGCTGCCAACGTAATTTGCGGCCACATACAGGTTGAAGTTTTTGTAATCATAATTGGCACCAAGTTCTGTATTTAGCACAGGTACCCTTTCTGTTCTTTTACCGGTAAAGCTGTAAACACGATCTCCATATTGTGCCTGTACTGCAGCATTTCCACTTGTAGAAGCTTCGTAGTCGGTGTATTTAGAATCTTGTAATGTGCCGGTAAGCCTTAAGCTAAGCGGTTTTGCAATTTTATAAGAAACCTCATACTCTGCACTAAATGTACGTGTAGAACCAAAGGCAACAAGCGCTTGTGTGCCCGCTGCAATGGTAGGTACATTGATGGTTAATGAAGTGTTTTTAATGGCCGAATAACTTCCTGATGCAAAGATAGCCAGGTTGTTTTTTGCGTATTTATAGCCAATCTCTGCTAAATAAACCGGCCGTTTTTTTATGTTGGCTGCGTTGTAAGCCGAGGCGTTGTAGTCGCCAATATTTGGCGCATTATAAGCCTTGGTAACACGGGCAAACATGCTTGTGCTGCTGCTTATTTTATAGTTGGCACCTACAGAGGCGGCCCAGTTGGTGAGGGTTTCGTTATAAGCAGTATAACCTAATATGTTTGGTGTAGCAGATGCCGTAATTACAGGTGCCCCTGAAGTATTTAATGCATAGTAAGGGCGATCGCCTTTTACATTCTGATTGTCTACCCTTGCACCAATATCCAGTCTCCATTGTTCTGAAAGTTTAATTTCATCACTTGCATACAAAGACAATGTTCTGGTATGGCCAATAAAAGTATTTTTTGTTTGAATTGTTCTTTCTGCTGCAGTAGGCGATTGCAAAAGGATGCTTGGGTGTTCTTTAAATTCGGAGAAAGACCTGAAAGCATAACGTATATCATCTCGATTGTACTGATGAATGCCACCGCCTATGCTTATACTATGGTTGCGGACGGTTTTCCTAAAATCAACGTAGTTGACAATTTGCATGTCGCTATTAATTTGTCCGTTTGCTGATGAGGTAATTACCTGATCGCCGGCCACAAATGGGGCAACTGCACCACCTGGGTAATAATATGGTGTTGCAGAAGTTCTGGCGGCAATTCCACTTGGTACAGTATAGGTACTGTTAGTGTGTGTATTTTGATAGCGGAAATTATTTACAATTTGCCAGCCAGCATCTGTTGCATAGTTAAACTGGAAACCACCCGATCCTAGTTTGGTGTGGATACCATCTGTTAAACTAAAATTGTGCGCAGTTCCTGCCGGATCATTGTAACTCCACTCTGTTTGTAAAGGCACGATAGATTGAGAAGCCATATCATAATCACGATAAGTTGTTGGTTTGCCTGTTCCATCATATGGATAGTAACTGGTTAATAGAAATTGAACCTTATCGTTCAGGTATTTTCCATATACCCGGATAAAACCTTTGTTGTTTTTGAAATTAAAGGTCATGTTGCCTTTAATCTGTCCGCCTTGGTTGGCAGGAGAGAAGCCTTGATCTACTACACCATTATCTGTGCGGTAAAAACCGCCGATGTTAAACCTTACATGCTCGCTAAGCTTTCCACCGGTATTACCATCTACACGATACAAGCCCTGTGATAGACCTGTTGTAAATTTAAATTGTCCGTAGGCTTTATCTGCGCCAGAATAGCTAATGTTGTTTATCACAGCGCCAGGAGTGTTGGCTTGTACTATAGAAGCGTTACCACCACGAATGGCTTCGATATTTTGAATGGTTAAATCTGTTTTATAATATTGGTCTACCGATGGATTGGTATTAAATCCTGTGGGTAATAATGGTAAACCGTCTTCCTGGATTCCCAGAAAAATATACCCACCTTGTTGAGGAAATCCCCTTACCCAAACGTTTCCGGGTCCATCACCACCTGTACTTTCTACGGTTAAGCCTGGTATTGCTTTTAATAAGTCGGTACTGTTTAAAGGTGCTCTGTTTGCGATGTCTTTATTGCTTACAGATGTTAAGGCAACACTGCTTTCCAGTTTCTTTTTAGGATTACCGCCACCTGTAACCACTACGCCATCCAGCTGTAGCGCATCTTCGGAAAGGGAAATACTGATTGGTTTATTTGCTTCTGTTACATCTACCGTTACTTCTTTAGTAATATAGCCTACATAGGTGAAAGTTACAATATAATTGCCCACACTGGTTACTTTTAAAGAAAATTGTCCGTTGGCATCAGTCAGCGTGCCATTTGTGCTGCCTTTTATAGCTACGCTTACGCCCGGTAATGCATTCCCTTTGCTGTCGCTCACTTTACCTGTAATTACATCTTCGTAGATTGGGTTACTGGCTTGCTGAATGGCGGCATCACTTTCTGCATAGAGCAATATCCTGTCATTGATTACCTTATAGCCAATAGCATACGGGCTTAGTAGTTTGTTCAGGAAACAGTTTAGCTTTTCGCGGTCTGCCTGTATAGATGCTTTTCTGAAAGCGTTGATGGACTTAGTGCTGTATACAAATTTTACCTCTGTTAACTGCTCTACCATTTCAATAATGGTTTTGATATTTTGCTGTTCGGCCTTTAAGGATACCTTTTTATCCAGCAAACCCTGAGCCTCAGCATTTTTTGCTATAGCTCCACAGGTACAGACAGTTATAACTATTAATTGGTATATTGAAAATTTCATTGCATAAATTGCTATAGAAATAAATTTAGATTTCATAACTTAGTTTTAATTGTTCATTAATCGGATTTTTTGGACATAGTTATACCATCTACATTTTAGTGTATTTAAAGCCGGCAATCCCCACTGCCGGCTTTTTAGGTATAAATCAAATTGGAATTAATAGCGTAGCTATGGTGCGTTTGTGGTAAAGCTCGTGTTCATATCTGGTTGGTTTTAAATTTGGATTTTTATATTAGTTGCAGGTTTTTGCCTGTACGTAAATGCTTGTGCCCTTGATTACATAAGTTCCCGATACTGTGGCGCAAATCAGGTTAAGCTGTTCATAAAGCCCTTTGTTTTCCAGATCGCCTGTAAAGGTACATTCCTGTGTTTTGCTGTTTTCTATCAGGATATTGATGCCGTACGCTTTTGATAAAACTTCAAATACCTGGGACAAACGGGTTTCAGAGAAATTAAAGTCTTCTGTAGCCGTTCTGTGGTAAGCAACAGATAGCGGTATTGGTTGCGCTACAAGGCTTTTTCTAATCTGGTGCTGTGTATCGTTAAGTATGGCTTCCTGGTTTGGTGTTAATACTACTTCAGGTGCCTTTTTTGTACCGGGCAACGTAAATAAACTTCTGCCGGGGTTTTCATTTACTTGTACTTTGCCGGTTCTTACCGCCACCTGTGCTTTAGCTTCATTAACAAAGAAGCTGGTGCCTAATACTTTAACTTTCAGGGTTTTGTTATAAACGTAAAAAGGTTTTTGGCGGTTTTTGGCGACAGAGAAAAAGGCATCTCCCTTTAAGTATACCAGGCGTTTTAGACCATTAAAAACTGCAGGATAAGTAAGGCTGGCTTTGGGCTGTAATGTTACCTGGCTTTTATCGCTTAAGGTAATGGTTATACTGGAAGCCGTAGTATTTGTTTTATGCAGTAACTCGGTACCAGTAATTTTATTTTTAAAGGCGCGCTCGGCATTGTTGTAGTTGTAGGCGTATAAAAATGCACAGATCATAGCCATAGCAACCGCAGCTGCAAGGCTTATTTTATATGTTCTTAATTTATGACTGCGCAGTTCTGGCTGTTGTATACCGACATAGAGATGTTCCAGTACCCGTCTGCTCATGCTGGATAATTCTGTTGAAGAAAGGCTGGCTTGATCATCTTCATTTAAAGATGCGTACCATTTGGCTACAAAACGTTTTTCGTTTTCTGTACAATTTCCGTGCTGGTACCTGTCTAGCAAATCCAAAAAAGATTCTTTATTCATGGTTTATATTTGGTTATTATAACTGTAAGTAACACAAGCAATCCCATACCCTAATGCTAAAAGGATTTATTTTTAAATAAAGTTTTAAAGTGTTGATTTACAGAATGAAAAAAAATAATGCCAATAAGAGGTAATTCTTTAGATAGGCCTTAATAAGCTTAAGGGAACGGGTAATGTGGTACTCTACTGTTTTTTCTGAAATTTTGAGTTCCAGTGAGATTTTCTTTGCGGAGTGGTGTTCAATCCTGCTCAGTTTAAAGACCTCTCTTGTTTTATCTGGAAGACTGCTAATCCCTTCTTCTATCAAATGGGACAAGTCTTTAAGCTCAAGGGCATGGAGTACGTTTTCAGTTTCAAAGCCTGCTGTATGTTCCAGGTTGTACTTTTGAATAAACGCAAGATATTTATGCTCCATCATTTTAGTTCTGATGTAATTGATTACAGCATATTTTAAGCTGCCCAGCAAATAACTTTTTGTGTCTTTAATATCCAGGCTTGCTCTTTTTTCCCAGATGGAGATGAATATATTTTGAACAAGGTCTTCGGCGGCAATTTTATCTCGCAGTTTATTATATGCTGCCTGAAGCAGGAATTTGCTGTATTTGCTATAAATTTCTTCATAAGCCAGCACATCGCCTGTTTTGAGGCGCAGAAATAACTGTTCATCTTGTCCTGGCTTTTCGTCCATGCCATATTTGGTAATACTCGATGAAGGTAGATATAATAATAAACATTTTATATAGGTTTGTCCTGTTTTTTTAACTTTGCCAAAATCAAATTACTGATGATCGAGAAAATACTAGTATTAGGCTCTAACGGACAAATTGGAACGGAACTGGTTACTGCCCTTCGCAGTGGCTACGGCGTGGATAACGTTGTAGCATGTGATATCCGCAGACCAGATTACGACATTAAAAATTCCGGGCCTTTTGAGTTTGTGAATGTGCTTGAGAAAGACACATTAAATAATATATTTCAAAAATATAAACCTACACAGGTTTACCTGCTGGCCGCTTTGCTTTCTGCTACTGGTGAGCAAAATCCTAAACTGGCCTGGGACTTAAATATGAATGGCCTGCTGAATATACTTGACCTCGCCATTACATATAAAACGGCAAAAGTTTACTGGCCAAGTTCCATCGCTGTATTTGGCCCAAATTCTCCTAAAGATTTAACCCCTCAGTACTGTGTGATGGATCCTAATACAGTTTATGGAATTAGTAAACTTGCGGGGGAACGCTGGTGCGAGTATTACCACCAAAAGTTTGGTTTAGATGTGCGCAGTATCCGGTATCCGGGACTGATTAGCTGGAAAGCGGCACCTGGGGGCGGAACAACTGATTATGCTATTCATATTTTTCATGATGCATTGAAGAAAGGAAGTTATGCTTCTTTTTTAAATGCGGCAACGGAATTGCCAATGATGTATATGGATGACGCAATAAGGGGTACAATTGAATTGATGGATGCAGAGGCTGCAAAGATTTCTATCCGTTCTAGCTATAATTTTACGGGTGTAAGTTTTACGCCGGAAGTTTTGGCGACAGAGATCAGAAAGCATATTCCGGATTTTAAATTATCTTACACCGAAAATGACCCGCGTCAAAATATTGCCAACAGCTGGCCACGTTCTATAGATGATGGTTATGCGGCTAAAGATTGGGGATGGAAGCCTGAGTTTGATTTGGCCAAAATGACGCTTGATATGTTTGAGAATTTAAAAAGCAGTAAATAGTATTTGGCTATTTGTATTTAGATAGCGTATATGCAGATTTGCGACCCGTCTAAATACTGAGGACTAAGTACGATAAAACAATACATTAAAAACAATGGGAAGAGCATTCGAATTTAGAAAAGAGAGAAAGTTTAAGCGATGGGCCAAAATGGCGGTTCAATTTACCCGGATTGGTAAAGAGATTGTGATGGCGGTAAAGGACAATGGTCCAAGCCCGGAGACAAATTCAAGGTTGCGCACGGCTATTCAAAATGCCAAGGCGGTAAACATGCCTAAACATACTGTAGATGCTGCAATAAAAAGGGCTTCTAATAAGGACGAAAATGGCTATGAAGAGCATGTGTATGAAGGTTATGCCCAGCATGGGGTAGCTATTTTAATTGAAACTGCTACAGACAATACCAACAGAACTGTTGCCAATATCCGCAGTTACTTTAGTAAAACTGGGGGTGCTTTGGGTAAAACGGGTTCGCTTGATTTTATCTTTAACCGTAAGTCTATCTTTAGGTTTTTGCCGGGCGAGAAGGATATGGAGGAACTGGAATTTGAATTGATTGATGCTGGTTTGGAAGAACTTTACCTTGAGTCTGACGAGGAAGGCAATGATGTGGCTGTAGTGCAGACTGCATTTGAGGATTTTGGTAAAATGCAAAAAGCGCTGGAAGATTTGGGCTTTGAAATGAAAAGCGCAAAACTGGAGCGCATTGCTTTATCTACTACAGATATTACGGAAGAGCAGGCTGTAGATGTAATTAAACTTATTGATAAGCTGGAAGAAGATGATGATGTTCAGGCCGTGTACCATAACATGGCTGAATAATAAATCTTATTTCTTGTGAACAAATAACCAGGACAGAAATTGGGGTTCTGCAAAGGCAGAATCCCAGCTGTTGTGGTCAGCCTCCGGATAAAAGGTATACTTCACTTCTTTGCCAATGATTTTTAGCTGATCAGCAATCTCTTTAGAAAAGGCAGGTGGCACAATCGCATCTTTTCCGCCGTGAAAAATCCATAAAGGTACTTTCTTGTACTTGTTTACATTTGTAATGTTATCGCCTCCGCAAATGGCAAATGAGGCCGCAAATGTTTTAGGTTTCCTTCTGAGTAATTCATAAGTTCCCATAGCACCCATGGATAAGCCGCCAACATACACCTGATGTTTATCAATATATGGTTTATCGAGGATATTGTCAATCATACCCAATAGTGCATGCATGGCTTTTGTTGGTTTGCCTCCTGTTAAAAAGCTGAACCCTCTTTTTCCGGTACTGTCTTGCTTAATCTGTACATTGGCCCAGAAACTTTCGGCAGGGCATTGCGGAAATATAACTATGGCAGGAAACTGCTTCCTGTTTTCGGGTTTTAAGAATAGTGGTCCGCCATGTAGAAGCTGTTTTTCGTTATCCTTGCCACGTTCGCCGGCACCATGCAGCACAAATACCACCGGGTATTTTTGTTGAGGGTTAAAATGCTCAGGAAAGAGAATGCGGTAAAAAATGCTGTCCTCACCATTAATATAACTTCCCTTGTCATATTTTTTAAAGTCCTGCGCATGTGCCGTTAAAGCGGAAAGCAGCAAAAGAAGAAAAATGCCTCTAAACAATTTCATTGAGATTATAATTTAGGGGCAATATACTTATTTTTTGTAAAGTTGTCTTACAGACGTGCCTTAACTGGTTGAGGAACTTTTACATAGTAACCGGTACCATCATAAGGACGTTTGCGGGGGTTGGTGGTACAAATTACCGAGCAGCAGCCTTCTAATGACTCCCCACAATCATCACATTGGGTGATGTGCTCATTGCATTCCGGATTAGCGCAGTTGATCATTTTTGGTGTTACTTTTCCGCAGTTGTAACAGGTAGAAACTACTTTAGGATTTACGGTGTTTATATCAACAGCAATCCTGTTGTCAAATACATAACATTTGCCCTCAAAATCTTCGCCTCCGGCTTCTTTACCGTATTTAATAATGCCGCCATGCAACTGATATACATCGCTAAATCCATGGTGCAGGAGTAGAGCTGATGCTTTTTCGCATTTGATGCCGCCAGTGCAGTAAGTTAAGACCTTTTTATCTTTATATTTTGCGAGTTCGTTGATTTTTTCTGGGAAATCCCTAAAGTTTTCAATGTCTAGTGTAACTGCATTTTTAAACCTGCCAAGATTGTGTTCGTAGTTGGAACGTACGTCCAGGATGATTACATCTTCCTGGTCAATCATTTTCTGAAATTCTACAGGTTCCAGGTGTTTGCCGGTTTGCACATTTGGGTTGATGATGTTAGGGTCTCTAAGGCCAGAATGCACAATTTCTGACTTATACCTGCAGTGCATTTTGATGAAAGAAGGTTCGGCAACTTCATCTATTTTAAATTCTGTTTTTGCAAAGCGCTCATCTGCATGTACAGCATCCATGTAAGCAGCACAGGATGCTTTGGTGCCGGAAACGGTTCCATTTAAGCCTTCATCGGCAACAATGATCCGACCGGTAAGGCCAAGAGATTTACAGAATTTAAGGTGATCTGCGGCAAATTGTTCCGCTTCTGCTATTGGAGAATAGCAATAGTAAAGTAGTGTTTGATAATTTTCCATAAAAATTGATACCGCTGCAAACGGCGTTTAATGGTGGCAAATTTACAAATATTTATGAAATAGGGTATAGCAGCTTCTGATTATTGATGACTGAACGTAATTGTTGCAATGAGGATATAGAATTTTATACTAAATTTGAGCCGACTAATTCTCAAACATAAAAAACCTATATTATACAATGAATAACTATTCAATGAAACCGTTATTACTGGCTGCCGGCCTTTTTTTTAGCGTTGGTACTTCGTTTGCGCAGGATAACCTGGTAAACTCCCTTAAAGATAATCAAAGTGCAGACAGCAAAAATAAATTTGTTTTTACACCCGTAATTAATACTGAAGCTACTTCTGTAAAGAACCAAAAATCATCTGGTACTTGCTGGAGTTACAGCACAAACTCTTTCTTGGAATCGGAAATGATTCGTATGGGTAAAAAGCCTGTTGATTTAGCCGACTTGTACAGTGCAAGAAATGTATATGTTGAAAAAGGAATTAACTATGTGCGTATGCATGGTGCTTTAACTTTAGGTGATGGTGGTGCCTGTCATGATGTGATCAACATGTTTGCAAAGTATGGTGCGATGCCTCAGGAAGTTTATACTGGTAACGATTATGGAACACCAGCAAACTCTTCTGATAAAATGAATGCCATGACCAAAAAGATTTTAGAGAAAGCGGTAAGTGGTACAAACGGTAAAACTGATCCAAACTGGAAAACTAAATACATTTCAACCATTGATTCTTGCATGGGTGCTGTGCCTGCAAGCTTTACCTGGGAAGGTAAAAGTTATACCCCGCAAACTTTTGCTAAAGAAGTGGTAGGCATTAATCCTGCAGATTATGTGGAGCTTTCATCTTTTACAACTTCTCCTTATTATCAGCAAGCAGTTTTGATGGTTCCTGATAACTGGTCGTTTGATAAAGTGTACAATGTTCAAATGGATGACATTACTAAAATTATTGACAATGCTTTGAAAGGTGGTTTTACTGTTGCATGGGCTACTGATGTAAGTGAAAAAGGATTTAGCTGGAAAAATGGTGTGGCTTATGTTCCTGCAAAAGATCCGAAAGATATGACTGGTGAGGAACGTTCTTCTTTATTTAATGGTCCAAAACCAGAGAAAGAAATTACTGTTGAAATGCGCCAGGCGGCATTTGATGATTATGAGACTACGGATGATCATGGTATGCAAATTACAGGTGTAGCTAAAGACCAGAATGGTAAAGAATATTACATCGTTAAAAACTCATGGGGTGCAAGCAACGACTATAAAGGTTATTTGTATGTGACTAAAAACTTTGTGAAATATAAAACTACTGCGTTTTTACTGCACAAAAAAGGGATACCTTCTGATATTCGTAAAAAGTTAGCCATCTAACTGTAGCTTATCAAATAAAAAGTCGGGCATCTAAATTAGGTGCCCGACTTTTTTTATATTAGATTACGCCTAATGCCTTACCCACTTTGGTAAATGCGTTAATGGCTTTATCTAAATGGTGCTGTTCATGACCTGCAGATAGTTGTACCCTGATCCGGGCTTTGCCCTGGGCAACTACAGGATAGTAAAATCCTATTACATAAATGCCTTCTTCAAGCATTTTTGCGGCAAATTCCTGAGCAAGTTTTGCATCATATAACATTACTGGCACAATAGGATGTACACCGGGTTTAATGTCAAAGCCTGCTGCAGTCATCTTTTCGCGGAAATACTTAGTGTTGTTTTCCAGTTTGTCGCGTAATTCAGTGGTTTCACTTAGCATGTCCAATACAGCTACAGAGGCGCCGGCAATTGCAGGTGCAAGGGTATTGGAGAATAAATATGGCCTGGAACGCTGGCGCAACATATCTATGATTTCTTTTTTGCCTGAAGTAAAACCACCTGAAGCACCGCCTAGTGCTTTACCTAAGGTTCCTGTAATAATATCTACGCGATCTATTACGTTGAAATGCTCATGGGTACCGCGTCCTGTTTTTCCGATAAATCCTGTGCAATGCGATTCGTCAATCATAACCAGGGCACCATATTGATCTGCAAGATCACAGATTTTATCAAGGGGTGCTATAACGCCATCCATAGAAAAGGCTCCGTCTGTTACAATAATTTTATGGCGACTGTCTGCTGCGGCTATAAGTTGCTGTTCCAGATCTGCCATGTCGGCATTTTTGTACCTGAAACGTTTTGCTTTACATAAGCGCACACCATCTATGATTGATGCATGGTTCAATTCATCAGAAATGATGGCATCCTGATCATTAAATAAAGGCTCAAATACCCCACCGTTGGCGTCAAAAGCAGCAGCATATAAAATGGTATCCTCGGTGCCTAAAAACTGGGAGATTTTTGATTCCAGTTCTTTATGTACATCCTGCGTTCCACAGATGAACCTTACAGAAGACATTCCAAATCCATATTTATCCAGTGACTTTTTAGCTGCTTCAATTACGCGTGCATCTGAAGATAAGCCAAGGTAGTTGTTGGCACAGAAATTAACTACTTCTTGTCCGGTGCTTACTTTAATATCTGCAGCCTGCGGGGTAGTAATGATACGTTCCTTTTTGTATAATCCATCTTTTTCAATCTGTTCAAGCTCTTGTTTCAGAACCGGCTGAAGTGTTTTGTACATATGTATAAGTTTTTTTATGTTATAATTTTTGCTGAAATCACTGTTAATCTGGAACAGGGAAATCAAAGTTAGATAAATATCAGCTAAACGTTAATACTAAATCTGCTTTCCTGTTAGAACTGGCGCGATATTTATATCTTTAGCTACTGAATGTCTACAGGAAGGACTACCGATTTATACAACATGAAACAAATTCTATTTTCGCTTTTATTAGCTTGCGGAGCTTTTAATGGATTGCTGGCTCAGCAGGTTAAAATTACCGGAACCATTAAAGATACTAATGGAGAGCCAGTTTCCTTTGCTTCGATTTACCTTAAAAACACTTCAAAAGGTACATCAGCAAATGTAAATGGGGAGTATGCTTTGAGCGTTGATAAGGGAGGTGTAATGCTTTCTTACAGGGCGATAGGGTACAAGCCTCTCGAACAGCGTGTGGAAGCAGGAGAAAATGTTACGAATAATGTGGTGCTTAGTCCTGAATCCTATACACTTAAAGACGTAACTATTAGCGCAATTGCAGAAGACCCAGCATTTGAAATTATCCGCAGGGCCATAAAAAGAAGAAAGGAACATCTTACGGAGATCAACGAGTTTAGCTGCGGGGTATACATTAAAGGCTTGCAAAAGCTGGTTGGTGCACCTAAAAAGTTTTTTGGCAGGGATATTCAGCGTACATTGGATTTGGATACTAATCGTAAGGGGATATTATACCTTTCTGAGTCTCAGTCGAATTATAGTTATAGAAGGCCAAATCACATTAAAGAAGAGATGATCTCCTCTAAAGTGGCTGGCAGAAATAATGCTTTTAGTTTTAATAAAGCCTCTGATCTGGATATCAACTTTTACAATAACATCATGCTGGAAAATACCCTAAGTTCACGTGGCTTTGTTTCTCCGGTAGCAGATAATGCGCTGTTTTATTACAGGTATAAACTGATTGGTGTATCTGTAGAAAACGGGGAAACGGTAAATAAGATTGAAGTTATTCCAAGAAGACAGCATGATCCGGTATTTAGGGGAGTCATCTATATTACGGAAGACAGCTGGCGGATTTTTGGAACAGATTTATACCTGATAAAAAATACTGGAATTAACTTGGTGGACACTTTAAACATCACGCAACAGTTTATCAAAGTAGATGAAAGCTATTTGCCTTCAAATATCAACTTTACTTTTAACGGAAATGTATTTGGTTTTAAGTTTGAAGGTTACTATTTGGGGGTGTACAGTAATTATAACCTGCGGCCTGAATTTCCGGAAGGGTATTTTACAGGAGAAATATTGAAAATTACAAAGTCTGTTAATAAAAGAGATTCTTTGTACTGGTTTAATAACCGTCCGATACCTTTAACAGTAGAAGAAAGAACAAACTATTTGCGGAAAGACATTATAAGCAAACGTCAGGAATCGAAAGCGTATTTGGATTCTTTGGAACGGGTTAATAATAAATATACGCTGAGCAAATTGTTGTTTTCTGGTTATGGAATCAATGATAGATACAATAAAAAGCAATTAAAATTTGATCCTTTATTAAAAGCGCTTTTTTACAATACAGTTGAGGGGTTTGGAATTAAGTATGGGGTAACGTATACCAAGGAATTAGAAGACAGAAAACAATATTCTATTAGACCTGAAATTAGATACGGGGTGGCCAACGAAACATTTACCGCAAATGTTGCTGCTAATTACTACTATGACCCGATTAAGCAAGCCAATGTAAGTGTGAATTTTGGTTCAGGGATATATGACTTAAGCCGGTATGGCACCATGAGTTTGTTGTCTAACTCTTTAAACGGATTATTGTTTGAAAAGAACTTTTCTAAGTTTTACCAAAAGAATTTTGTGAATGTGGGAAGCACAAGAGAGCTGGCTACGGGATTACAGGCGGCTTTGAATTTGGAGTATACAAAAAACAAAAACTTGTTAAACAATACAAATTTTACGTTCTGGGATCGTGAGAGCCGGGAATTCACTTCTAATAATCCTTTTACGCCACTTACTGAGACTGCTTTATTTCCGGACTATAAGGCATTGACGCTGGATGCGACGTTAACTTATACGATTGGTCAAAAATATATAACGCGTCCTGATGGTAAGTTTTACCAGCCCGCAAAATATCCGCAAATTCAGGCCAATTACCGGAAGGGAATGAGTGATGCAGATTATGATTTGATTTCATTTGAGGTTTTTCAGGAAAGGATTAGTACTGGCTTGTATGGTTACTTCTCTTTTGTTGCGGGCACAGGTAAGTTTTTAAGCAACAACATTGTATATTATCCGGACGCCAAGCATTTTAGGGGTAATAATTCTTTAACTTCATTACCCAATATCAGGAAATTCCAGTTTTTGGATTTTTACCAGTATAGTACTACGCAGCAATATTTTGAGGCACATTTGGAACATAATTTTGCAGGCTTAATTACCAATAAGATTCCTTTGTTGCGCAAGCTGAAGTTGGAAGAGGTAATTGGAGGAAACTACCTTACACAGCCGCTTAAGAAAAATTATAAGGAATTCTACTTTGGTTTACAACGTTTGATTTTTAGGGCTACGTATGGTTTTGCTTATGATGGAAATAAAAAAGTACAGCAGGGATTCCGGATCTCTTATGGCTTTTAGGGGAATAAAAATATTACTGAATTTGCTGTATATTTGCAGGCATGTTACAAGACAAGATAACACAATACACCGCAGAAATCAATGCTTTTACAACGGATAAAGCGGATGAACTGGAACAATTCAGAATCAAATTCCTGGGTACCAAAGGAATTATAAAAGATATATTCGACGAATTTAAGGCAGTTTCACCTGAGGAAAAAAGAACCTTAGGTAAGGTTTTAAATGAGTTTAAACAACTGGCTGAAGCTAAATACCAAACTTTAAAAGATAATGGTGTAGTTGAACAAGCTGGAGCAGTTAATGATTTGGACCTCACTTTACCTGGTGAAGGCTTTGATGTTGGCTCACGTCATCCTCTGGCTTTAGTACGCCGGGAAATTGTAGATATTTTTAGCAGGTTGGGTTTTGTTGTAGCGGAAGGCCCTGAAATAGAGGATGATTGGCATAATTTCTCTGCGTTAAACTTCCCGGAAGAACATCCGGCACGTGACATGCAGGACACTTTTTTTGTAAAAAAAGGAGGTGAAAAAGGTGATATAGCTTTGCGTACGCATACTTCATCTGTTCAGGTGCGGATGATGGAAGCTGGCCAGCCTCCATTTCGTGCAATTATGCCGGGTAGGGTTTATAGAAACGAAGCGATCTCTGCAAGGGCACACTGCTTTTTTCACCAGGTTGAAGGTTTATATGTGGATGAGAATGTATCATTTGCTGACCTGAAACAAACCTTGTTTTATTTTGTACAGGAGTTATATGGAGAAGGTACTAAAGTGCGTTTCCGCCCTTCGTATTTTCCTTTTACAGAACCATCTGCGGAAATGGACATTTCCTGCACCATTTGTAAAGGCGCAGGTTGCAATATGTGTAAATACAGTGGCTGGGTTGAAATTTTAGGCTGCGGAATGGTAGATCCTAATGTATTAGAGAATTGTGGCATAGATGCCAAAAAATATAGTGGTTTTGCATTTGGAATGGGCATTGAGCGTATTACCAATCTTAAGTTTGAAATTAAAGACTTACGCCTGTTTTCTGAAAATGATGCGCGCTTTTTAAAGCAATTTAAATCATCATTGAGCTAATGCGGAAACTAATTGTCTGTTTAACTGTACTGTTTTTATTTGCAGGTTGTGGCAAAGAGAATTCTTTTGTGCCCGACGTATACGTGAATTATTCGATTACGGTGCAGGAGTTTAAAATTAAAGCAGTCAATAATATTCTTGTTGTCCCTAATCAGGGAGTGGCCGGAATTATAATTTATGCAACGGGTGGTAATTATGTTGCTTACGACAGGTGTAGTCCTGTAAATCCGGAGAATCTGTGTAAGGTAGCTGCTGATGAAACAGGTTTAACTGTAGAGGATCCCTGCACAGGAGGTAAGTGGCTGCTATTGGATGGCAGCCCGCAGAAGGCTCCGGCAGTGCGTAACCTCAAGTCGTATCGGGTAACCTTACAAAGTGGCCAGCTTTTACAAATATCGAACTGATGGAACCGGAAAAAATTAAAGACAGCATTATTAGAGCTGCTAAAGAATTATTTAGGAAATACGGCTATCATAAAACGAGTGTAAATGAAATTGCTAAAAAAGCCAGGATAGCTAAGGCAACCATTTACAAATATTTTGAAAGCAAGGAGCAGGTGCTTGATGCGATATTGATGGATTACCTGGATTTAAACCTTAAGGAAATTTTAAAAAACAAGGCGCAATTTGTAAGTGAACAGGAACATCTAACTGCCTTGGTGATGAAGACATGCAGGCTTACGTATACGGTTTGTAATGAATTTATAGGATGGGATTTTGTTCGTGAGAATGCGAACTCCCAGGAATTTTTAAAGCATTTATCTGACCAGTTAGAATCACTTTTACTTGCTGCGTATCTTGAGTTGGATCATTTTAAAAATAATCCTTCAAGACGGGAAGGGCTTGCATTTTTGCTCAAAGCAAGTAAGAGCATTGTGTTCTCTTTTGCCTTCACCTCAGTTAGTGATGCTGATGTGCGCAAAAACTTTGTTAGTTTTCAAAAAGAGCTATTGCCTTTTTTAGTAAAAGCTGCGCTGTAAATTTAATAAAAACTTAATCTGTACCAATTTGGTTTTTGGTATATAAACTGCTATATTTGGGTTTATACACTACAATCATCATGAGCAAAGAGGTTTTGGAAATTTCGATATTGGTAGATGAGAAGTTTGATGTGAGTTTTAATCTTGTGAATGGCATTTTTGGTTTTATCCTTAAAGTTTTTGGCAAGTAACAGCTAGCATTATGATTTCTGAATGAATGGCATCCCAAATGCCTGAAGGAAATTAATATGTGTAAGAAAAAAAACTCTAAATTTGCATTTAATGAGCAGAAATAGAAAAGCCGGAACGGTGACCATTCTCCCCAACATACATATTATTGATATTGCCGAGGAAGGTAAAGGTGTGGGTAAAGCGGAAGAGCTTGTGGTATTTGTAGATAAAGCAGTGCCTGGCGACGTAGCTGATGTGCGGATTGTAAAGAAAAAGAAGAACCTTGCTGAGGCGGTTATAGAAACGCTACATACGAGTTCTGAGTTAAGAACAGATCCTTTTTGTCAGCATTTTGGCACATGTGGTGGCTGTAAATGGCAGCATATGCAGTACGACGCTCAGCTGAAATTTAAATATAAAAATGTGGAGGCTGCCTTGCAGCGGCTTGGCAAAATAGATACGACAGGGATGGAGCCTATTTTAGGTTCTGCTGCGAATAAATACTACCGTAATAAGTTAGAATATACATTCTCTAATAAACGCTGGTTAAATAAACAGGATATGGAAAGTGTAAAGGATGCAGAAGATATTGACCGGCAGCCTGGAGAAGTAAATGAAGCACTTGAGATGAATGCGCTTGGCTTTCATGTTCCGCTTCGTTTTGATAAAATACTTGATATCCAGCACTGCTATTTACAGGCAGAACCTTCAAATACATTAAGAAATCAGGTTAGGAACTATGCCCTGCGCATGGGCTTAACTTTTTATGACTTGCGTAACCATGAGGGCAACCTGCGAAACCTGATTATAAGAACTTCCAGTACTGGTGAAGTAATGGTAGTGGTGGTATTTGCATATGCTGAACAAGAACAAGTAGATGGGCTGATGGAATACCTGAGACAGAATTTTCCAGAAATTACATCTCTGTTATACATCATGAACCAGAAAAAAAATGATACCATTTTTGATCAGGAGGTGATTACTTATGCAGGTAGAGACCATATTTTTGAAGAAATGGATGGTCTTAAATTTAAAATTGGCGCCAAATCTTTCTATCAGACTAATTCTGAGCAGGCGCATGAGCTTTATAAAATAACCCGTGAGTTTGCTGGTTTTAGGGGTGATGAATTGGTTTATGATTTGTATACAGGAGCAGGCACTATTGCAAACTTTGTAGCCAGACAAGTAAAACAAGTGGTAGGGGTAGAATATGTGCCAACTGCAATCGAGGATGCGAAATTCAATTCAAACTTGAATGGAATTGACAACACCATCTTTTATGCCGGAGATATGAAAGACATTCTGACCACTGACTTCATTAATGCACATGGAAAGCCTGATGTGGTTATTACGGATCCGCCACGTGCAGGAATGCATGCGGATGTTGTACAGCGTTTGCTGGAAATGGAAGCTGAAAAGATTGTATATGTAAGTTGTAATGCGGCCACACAGGCCCGTGACCTTGCTTTGATGAAAGCTAAGTACAATGTTGTCCGTATCAAACCTGTAGATATGTTTCCGCATACCCAACACGTAGAAAACGTTGTGTTGCTGCAATTGAAAACTGAAGAAGAGCGTAATCGTATTATTGAGGAAATTGAAGTCATAACCACTTTATAATGGATATTGAAGAATTATTACCCCAACAGCATTCTGAAGGGGATAAAAACGAAAAGAAAAAAAGTCCGTTGCTAAGTCTGGAGAAAGACCTGGAATTTTATGCGGAGTCAATTAAAGAAGTAGCTGTAGAAATTATGGTAGAAGGTATTTCTTCCTATCCAATTTTTATTGCACACCAACATGAGGTTTCTATAGGTGAGGTGATCTTAAACCGTAAGGAATTGAATACAGACTGGACTATACAGGCTTCTACACTGGAAGAATTTATAGAAAAAGGCATCATTAACAGGGAGAAAAAGGAGTTGTTCTTAAAGAGTTATAAAAAGCCCGAGGATTTCATGTGTATTTTTGTGATAGTACCGGAGGGTGCAAACTTTGTTTATTACCCTTACTCCGCAAAAAAGGATAGCATATAAAAGAAATCCCTGCCCGGGCATCCACCTTGGCAGGGATAATTAACTAAAAACTAAACTAAATTTTATTAGTTTCAACCATCTATTTTTATGGCTGTTTTTTATTAGACACAAAAAGAAGCCAAACGTTGCAAGCTTTGTAAAATATTTTTCAAAATTTGATTTAGAGTTTTTAAATCGCTCTTTTTGTAGCATCTTTAGGCCAGAGAAACATGACAGATTCGCAATTACTCATTCTTGATAAAAAACAGATCCAGCAAAAGATCAACCGTATCGCGTATCAGATTCTGGAAGATAACCTGACAGAGAAAGAAATCGTTATAGCTGGGGTTTGGGACAGAGGTTATAAACTGGCCCTTAGGTTAAAAGACATTTTACTGGAAATATCTACGTTAAAAGTTACTTTGCTTAGGATTGATCTTGAAAAGGATAGCACTAAGCTGGTTGCCAAAACCGATCTTGATGAAAGTAAATGGCGTAACAAGGTGATTATCATTGTAGACGATGTGCTCAATAGTGGTAAGACGCTGGCTTATGGTTTGGGCGTATTTTTAAACACACCTCATAAAAAAATACGTACGGTAGTACTGGTAGACAGAAGCCATAAAATATTTCCGATAGCTACCGACTTTGTTGGCGTTAAACTTGCAACGGTTTTAAAGGAGCATGTAGATGTGATTATGGATGTAGAGGGGGAAGAAGACCGCGTGTATTTAAGCTAGTGCATTGAATATGGACAAAAAACTTGATTTAGCAGTAACTATTGATAAATCTTCAGGCTTTTGCTTTGGAGTTGTTTATGCTATAGACATGGCTGAAGACATTCTGGATAGAGAAGAATATTTGT
Organism: Pedobacter sp. MC2016-14; assembly: GCF_020991475.1. Classification (NCBI taxonomy): domain Bacteria; kingdom Pseudomonadati; phylum Bacteroidota; class Sphingobacteriia; order Sphingobacteriales; family Sphingobacteriaceae; genus Pedobacter; species Pedobacter sp. MC2016-14. Next base: position 19,259 of record NZ_JAJMPA010000001.1, on the reverse strand, counting down.
ACTGTTTGGGAGATATTGTTCATAATGATGAGGAAGTAAAACGGCTGGCATCTAAAGGCTTAAGGATTATCAATCATGATGAGCTGAAAGATCTGAGAAAGGAAAAAGTACTGATCCGTGCGCATGGAGAGGCTCCTGGTACTTATCAGTTGGCGATGGAAAATGAACTTACGCTAATTGATGCTTCTTGCCCGGTAGTACTGAAACTGCAAAACAGGATTAAGAACTCTTACGATGAAAAGGAACTCATTCTAATATTTGGTAAACATGGGCATGCTGAAGTGATTGGCTTACAGGGGCAAACTAATGGAGATGCTATTGTATTCCAGGATTTAGCGGAACTAGACAATGTAGTGCTGCCTCCTAAATTTACGCTTTACAGTCAAACTACCAAAAGCATGGAAAAGTTCTACCACATCAAAAGTGAATTGATTGGCAGGGGATATGAGGTTAAAGCCAATGATACGATATGTAGGCAGGTTTCTAACCGTTATGATGAACTTGAGCGATTTGTAATCAACTATGATGTTATCATTTTTGTTTCTGGTAAAAAATCATCTAATGGAAAGGTGCTGTACGAGGTTTGTAAAAAGCACAATCCATCATCTTATTTCATCTCTGATGCAGAAGAATTGGAGAGGTCTTGGTTTAATGAGGGAAACAGGATTGGGATATGTGGTGCTACATCAACACCAATGTGGCTGATGGAGAATGTAAAGACTGTTTTGGAGTCTTATTGAAAAATAAATATGGGAAAAAAAGGCGTTTTGCTGGTTAATTTAGGTACTCCTGATAGTCCGGAGGTAAGTGATGTGCGTAAATATCTTGATGAGTTCCTGATGGATGAACGCGTAATCGATATTAATGCTTTTAGCCGGACATTATTGGTTAAAGGGGTAATTGTCCCTTTTCGCAGCCCAAAAACGTCTAAACTATATAAGGAAATTTGGGATGAGAATGGCTCTCCTCTGTTGTATTACAGTAAAATACAAGCTGCTATGCTGGCAGAAAAATTAGGGGATGGTTATCATGTGGAACTTGCTATGCGCTACCAATCGCCATCTATTTCTTCTGCTTTGGAAAGAATGAAAGCTGGTTTGGTAGAAAGTATTCAGGTGATTCCATTATTTCCACAATATGCTTCAGCCAGTACGGGTTCGGTAATGCAATTGGTTATGGAACTTTTAAGCAGTTGGCCTACTATACCTCCGGTAAGCTTTATCAACTCTTTTCATGATAATAAACTGATGATAGAGACCTTTGCAGACAATGCAAAGAAATACCAGCCTGAAACTTACGATCAAATATTATTCAGTTTTCATGGATTACCAGAGCGGCAACTTAAGAAATGTGATCATTCTGGAGGCCATTGTCTTCAATCTTCTGATTGCTGCCAGCAGTTAACTGATGTAAATAAGTTTTGCTACTCTGCTCAATGCCACGACACAGCAAAATTAATAGCGGCAGAACTGGCTATTCCTGTAGAAAAGTATAGTGTTTGTTTTCAATCCAGATTGGGTAAAGAGCCTTGGGTACAGCCTTACACCAGTGATGTGCTTAAAGAGCTTGCCGTGCAAGGTAAAAAAAGACTTTTAGTTTTTTGTCCTGCTTTTGTGGCAGATTGTTTAGAAACTGTTTATGAAGTATCTGTGGAATACGGAGAAGAGTTTAAAAAACTTGGCGGGGAGGAAGTTCAACTGGTAGCTAGTTTAAATGATCATCCTAAGTGGATAGAAGCGCTTAGCGAGATGGTAAAAGCTTCTTAACCTAGAAATTTCTCTACCGCTTGTAAAATGCCGTTTGTAGCCCCTGTTTTTTTGCTTACATAAGATTTTGCGATTACGCCGTATTTTGTATCATTCGCATAGATTTCGAATGCTTGCGCCAGTTCTTCAATGTTCTGGACGCTATTTGCGGCTTTCAATGCAATCAGATCTTTTGCTTCCTGGAACTTTTGATAGTTAGGTCCAAAAATTACTGGCAAGGCAAAAGCTGCAGCTTCCAGTGTATTGTGGATACCTGCACCAAAGCCCCCGCCGATGTATGAAACTAACCCATATTGATATAATGAAGACAACAGTCCAATATTATCAATAATTAAAACCTGTGCAGAGTGTGTTTGATGCTTAGGCAGTGCCGAATATTTGACGGCTTGAGGAAAAAGCATTTGAATTTGATCGATATGCCCTGGATCAATTTCATGTGGAGCGATGATTAGTTTCCAGTCGGGCTGTTTTTTTATGAGTTGGCTTAATAAAGTTTCATCAGCGGGCCAGGTACTACCTGCAATTAATGTTGGCGCAGCAGCTATAAAGGCTTCTATTGAATTGTTTGGTGCAGATTTTTCGGTATTTAAAGTAACGGTATCAAATCTGGTGTCTCCACTTAGACTAATATTTTTAATACCTATGTTTTCTAAAAGTAGCTTACTTTCCTGGTTTTGAACAAAAAAATGTGTAACATAACTTAATGTTTTACGGTTAAAACGGCCATACCATTTAAAGAAAACCTGACTTGGTCTGAATATCGCTGAAATCATAAATAAGGGCACAGACCTTTCATGAAGAATCCTGAAATAGTTGTGCCAGTATTCATACTTGGTGAAAATGACAAGTTCAGGATTTACGAGGTCTATAAACTTTTTGGCGTTAGAGGGGGTGTCCATTGGCAGGTAGAATACCGCATCTGCCAATGGAGTGTTTTTTCGGATTTCATATCCTGAAGGGGAAAAAAAAGTGATAACTATTTTCTTATTGTAGTATTGTTTTTTTATGCGTTCCAACACTGGTCTGCCTTGCTCAAATTCTCCTAATGAAGCAAAATGAAACCATATTGTACGATCTCCGGAAATTATCTTTTTACTGATCTGGGGGAATAGGTTTTTTCTGCCTTCTACAAATAACTTAGCTTTCGGATTAAATTGAGCAAAAGCATTGATTAATAGTCCGTAAAAGAAAATACCAAAATTGTAAAGCCAAAGCATTTTGAATGTTTTATTTATTTATCTTAGCCGAAGATACTTTATTAATTAAAGACTAAAGGGAATATTAAGAAAATAGCTCCGTTTTGCCCTGATTAATAGAATTATGAATGTAACTTGTAGAAAATGGAACGTAAAAGAGTATTAATTACCGGGGCCGCCGGATTTTTAGGGTCGCATCTTTGCGATAGATTTATCAAAGAAGATTACCATGTGATAGCCATGGATAACTTGATTACTGGTGATCTGAAAAATATAGAGCATCTTTTTGCTTTAGAAAACTTTGAATTTGCTCATCATGATGTTTCTAAATTTGTATATGTTCCCGGCGACCTGGATTACATTCTTCATTTTGCTTCACCAGCGAGCCCTATTGACTACCTGAAAATTCCAATTCAGACGCTTAAAGTTGGTAGTTTGGGAACGCATAATTTACTGGGTCTTGCCAAGCATAAAAATGCCAGGATGATTATTGCCTCCACTTCTGAAGTCTATGGTGATCCAAGCGTAAATCCACAGCCGGAGGAATACTGGGGTAATGTGAATCCGGTTGGTCCAAGAGGTGTATATGATGAAGCAAAACGCTTTCAAGAGGCAATGACTATGGCCTATCATACGTTCCACGGTTTAGAAACCAGAATTGTACGGATTTTTAACACTTACGGGCCAAGAATGCGACTGAATGATGGAAGGGTGTTACCTGCATTTATCGGTCAGGCATTACGCGGAGAAGACCTTACTGTTTTTGGCGATGGTTCTCAAACACGTTCTTTTTGTTATGTGGATGACTTGGTAGAAGGTATTTATCGTTTATTAATGAGCGATTATGCGCAGCCTATGAATATTGGTAACCCTGACGAAATTACCATTAAGCAATTTGGTGAAGAAATTATTAAACTTACGGGAACAACGCAAAAGCTGGTGTTAAAAGATCTTCCTGTAGATGATCCTAAACAACGCAGGCCGGATATCACAAAGGCAAAAAGTATTTTAGGCTGGGAGCCGAAGGTAAGCAGAGAAGAAGGTTTAAAAATTACTTATGAATACTTCAAATCTTTGCCTGAGGAGGTTATTTTTAATCAGCATAAGGATTTTGCAACCTACAACAAATAGATATGTCTAAAATTTTAGTAACCGGTGGAACCGGATTTATTGGCTCTCATACTGTAGTTGAATTGCACAATGCAGGATATGAAGTAATTTTGGTGGACGATTTTTCCAATTCAAGTCCTAAGATTCTTAATCAAATTAATACAATAACGGGTATGACACCCGAATTTGAAGAATTGGATTTATGTGACGAAGCTAAAGTATTGGCTTTTGTTGCTGCACATCCGGAAATTATTGGAGTGATTCATTTTGCAGCCTTTAAAGCAGTGGGTGAGTCAGTTCAACATCCTTTAAAATATTACAGAAACAACTTCTATTCATTGTTAAATTTGCTTAAGGCATTCAATAGCGCAACTAACTTTGTGTTCTCCTCTTCATGTACAGTGTACGGACAGCCTGATGTCTTGCCAGTAACTGAAAGTGCCCCGGTAAAAAAGGCAGAGTCTCCATATGGGAATACAAAGCAAATTGCAGAAGAAATGCTTCAGGAAATTTGCGCAGTTAGCCCGGAACTTAACGTAACGTCTCTACGCTATTTTAATCCGGTTGGAGCGCATCCTTCGGCATTAATTGGAGAATTACCTATTGGTGTTCCTCAAAACCTTGTACCTTTTATCACACAGTCTGCTATTGGTAAACGTGGTGCAATTACGGTATACGGTAACGACTATAATACACCAGACGGTAGTGCCGTGAGAGACTATATTCACGTGGTGGATTTAGCGAAAGCCCACGTAGCAGCCATTAAAAGATTGGAAAGTAAAAAGGCCGAAACTAATTATGAGGTGTTTAACCTTGGTACTGGCACGGGCACTTCTGTACTGCAAATTATTGATGCTTTTGAAAAATCTACCGGACAGAAACTGGATTTCACTATTGGTGCGAGACGGGAGGGAGATGTGGAGCAAGTATGGGGAGATGTTACAAAATCTGAACGTGATTTGGGCTGGAAAGCCGAATTGGATGTGAATGTGATGATGTCTTCTGCCTGGAATTGGGAGAAGTATTTAAAAGACAATCCTTTCTAAATGCTATTAAAGGAGCATAAAGACCTAAAACTTGCCATTGTGGCTATCCCATCAAAGGAAAAGGATAAGTTATTGCTTCGGTTGATTGCAAAAGATAAGGTGCTGACTGAACATTTGCATTTTAAGTTGCTGGAAGATGAAAGCGCCTTAACAGATCGTTTTGAAAGCTTAAAACTTGATATTGAAAATGCCGCGGAATACATAAGGAACGACAGGTATTCTGCTAAAGATACCTTGGTAGTGATGAGAAAATTAAATGGTAAAATAAACCATCATTATAAGGTAACCAAAGATATTAATACTGAAGTGGAGTTGCGGATATGCTTATTACTAGAGATGCCACTTCTGTTTAAAGAATCGGTTTTATCTGCGGCTTATGTACATGTTGGAAAGCTGGCAACCTATTTTGTGAGAACTACCATTTCTGCACTTAATAAGTATAGGAAACTGCATGAAGATTTACAATTTGACCTGGGTGTTCAATTTAGCGAACTGTTAAAAAAGATAGATGAAAGTAAACCTGTTTCCCGCGTAGCCAGGGAACTGGGTTTACCTAAAGAATTATAAGATATGAAGAAGATTTTAATTACCGGTGGTGCCGGCTTTATTGGTTCGCATGTGGTAAGGAGGTTTGTAAATAACTATCCTGATTATGAGATTGTAAATTTAGATAAGCTGACTTACGCTGGTAATCTCGCCAACTTAAAGGACGTTGAAGATTTGCCGAACTATAAATTTGTAAAGGCAGATATCACAGATGCAAAGGTTATCAATGATCTGTTTGCAAAAGAAAACTTTGATGCAGTAATCCATTTGGCCGCAGAATCACATGTGGATAGGTCTATTACTGATCCTACAGCTTTTGTGATGACGAATGTAATTGGTACAGTTAATTTACTGAATTCTGCACGTGAGTATTGGAAAAGTGATTATAGTACCAAGCGTTTTTATCATGTTTCTACAGATGAGGTTTATGGTGCCCTTGGATCGGAAGGTATGTTTACTGAAACTACTGCATATGATCCGCATAGCCCTTATTCTGCATCTAAAGCTTCTTCAGATCATTTTGTTAGGGCTTATCATGATACTTATGGTCTGGATGTAGTGATCTCTAATTGTTCTAATAATTATGGCTCACATCATTTTCCGGAGAAATTAATTCCGCTGGCCATCAATAACATCAAAAATGGACAGCCTGTTCCTGTATATGGTAAGGGTGAAAATGTAAGGGATTGGTTATGGGTGGAAGATCATGCAAGGGCTATTGATGTTATTTTTCATCAGGCTAAAGCAGGTGAAACCTATAATATTGGCGGGCATAACGAATGGAAAAATATTGACCTGATTCAATTGCTTTGCAGGATCATGGATGAAAAATTGAATAGACCGGAGGGTGAGTCTGCTAAGTTGATTACTTTTGTAACTGACAGAGCTGGTCATGACTTACGTTATGCTATAGATTCTACTAAATTGCAGCAAAAGCTGGATTGGGTGCCTAGTCTTCAATTTGAAGAAGGTTTAGAAAAAACGGTAGAATGGTACCTGGAAAATGAAGAGTGGTTAACAAATGTTACTACTGGAAATTATCAGGCTTATTACGATACACAATACGCAGGAAGATAATTTTTGCTGTTTACTCATACCTTAAAGCCTCCACTGGATCTAGTTTGGAGGCTTTTTTTGCGGGATAGTATCCTGAAAGTACGCCTACCATTACGCAGAGGATAAAGCCTCCAATGATGAACATCCATGGAATAATGAATGTGCCGCCCATAAAAAAGGAGATTACATTGCCCAGCAAGAGTCCAAAGAAAATTCCAATGCTACCACCAATCATGCAAATTACGACAGCTTCTATTAGAAATTGTTTTCTGATTACTGCAGGATTAGCACCTATAGCCTTTCTTACACCTATTTCCCTGGTGCGTTCAGTTACCGAAACCAGCATAATATTCATTAATCCTATAGATGCTCCAATGAGTGTAATTACGCCAATTGCGATACCACCCCAGGCCACGTATTTTGAGTTTTCGATCAAAGTTTGAGCTACAGCATCGCTTTTAGCAATTTCGAAATTATTGGCTTGGGTAACTTTCAGTTTACGAATTGTTCTGAATTCTGCGATAGCATCACCAATGGTGTTGTCCATATGACTATTGTCTGAAACACTTATAGATATAGTATAGGAAGGATCTGCAAATGAATTGATACGTTTTCCTTTCAGCAAGGTAATATATACACTGCGATCTACATTAGCGCCCATGCTTGAGCCTTTTAATTTCAATACCCCGATTACTTTAAGGCGATGAGGACCAACACTAATAATTTTTCCGATTGGATCATCTCCGTTAAATAAGGTGTTGCTGATCTCATGACCAATAATACAGGCATTTTGTTCTTGCCCTGCTTCTGTTTTACTGAAGTTACGCCCTAATGCCAATTCAAGTGATTGGGAAGAAAGTCCGTTCTCATCAATTCCTACAACCTTGATATTGGGGTTGGTTTTCTCTTTTTCATATTTAACCGTTGCTCCGTTACTGGCCGTCACACTAACTGCTACAATAGCCTGCGGCAAGCTATCTTTTAAACGGATGGCATCTGTATATTTGATAGATGTAAAAGATTTTGGCTTTTGTCCTGAACCTCCAATTCTGATACCTGTGCCCCGGTTACGAATGGTAAATGAATTGGAACCCATGCTTGAAAAGGTTTCTGTCATACTTTTCTTAACTGCATCTAGCGTGGTTAAAATACCTACCAGTGCAGAAAGGCCAATTGCAATAATCAGTGCCGTTAAAAGGGTTCTTAACCGATTACTTCTGATGGATTGAATGGCAAGTCTTATATTTTCTTGATAGGTCATTAGATTCCGGATATGTATGGAGATATTTCAATAAAAAAGTCCCGCTGTAAGACAACGGGACTTCCTTAAATGTTACAAATGTTTTAGAGCCTATACCGAGAAGCTAGTTCCGCATCCACAGCTACTTGCTGCATTTGGATTGGTAAATGTAAAGCCTCTTGAGTTTAACCCATCCTGCCAGTCTACCTGCATGCCTAGCAAATACATCTGGTGTGCTTTATGCATATATACTTTAATGCCATCAATGATAAATTCCTGATCGCCGTCTTTTTTCTGATCAAACCCTAACACATAGCTCATGCCAGCACAGCCTCCGCCTTCAACGCCTACACGTAAACCAAATTCTTCAGAAATTTCCTGCTGATCTTTTAATTTAAGTAATTCTTTTACTGCTGTTTCAGTAAAGTTTACTGGGGCAAATGTTGTTTCAATAGTAGTACTCATGGTATTTAAAATTAGGAATAACAAATATAAATAATAATGTACATTTTTGTTGTTGGTAAATGCCAATTATTACTGTACTTAAACAAACTTCATGAATATTTATTTCTTGCTTTTAAACTTGTTCCTGCAAACTGCCAGCTGGGTAATTGTCATATTGATAGCCTACTTGCTGATTAAAAATCTGATAAAATTTTATTTGGGTATAAAAAAGGTACCTGTAGTTGCTGAAGATAATCAGCAATCCATTCTCTTGAAATTGCAGGCTCATGAAAGACTTATTGTATTTATTGAACGTATAAATCCTTCCAGCTTATTTATACGTGTTCATGAGCAGGGCATGTCTCTGGCTTATTTTCATAGTGTGATTTTGAATGATATCAGGGCAGAATACCAACACAATATTGCTCAGCAGTTGTATGTTAAACCGTCTACCTGGAAAGTGATTAAAAATCTACAGGAAGATACAATTGCAATGGTTAATAATGCAGTGAAAGAACTGCCGGAAGACAGTATGGGGATAGACCTGAGCAGGATTATTTTGCAACATATGGCTACTGTTGAAGGTAATCCGTATGAGCTGACTCAGAATTTGATTACCAGAGATATGCAGGAGTGGTTTTAAATGGTAAATAAATGTAAGACTACTTCAGGTATAGAAATCAAGACGCTTTATATTGCTGTAGGCCGCCCGTTACAGGAATTGCCGGGTATATTCCCCTTTACAAGAGGGATTCAAAAAGATATGTACCGCGGTAAACTATGGACAATGAGGCAGTATGCGGGGTTTTCTACCGCAGAGGAGTCTAACAAGAGGTACCATTACTTATTAAAACAGGGTACAACGGGATTGTCTGTTGCATTTGATTTACCCACTCAAATCGGTTATAATTCTGATCATGAAATGGCCGAAGGTGAAGTAGGAAAAGTGGGAGTGGCCATAGATTCTTTAAAAGATATGGAATTACTTTTTGACGGCATACCACTGGAAACGATTACCACATCAATGACCATTAATGCTACTGCTTCGATATTACTGGCTATGTATATTGCGCTGGCTAAAAAACAAGGTGCTGAGCTAAGTCAGCTTTCTGGTACCATTCAAAATGATATTTTAAAAGAATATGCTGCACGTGGTACTTATATCTATCCTCCGGTAGCTTCAATGCGTATCATCACCGATATTTTTGAATATTGCAGTAAAGAACTTCCAAAATGGAATACAATCTCTATCTCGGGGTATCATATCCGGGAAGCAGGATCTAGTGCTGTACAAGAACTGGCATTTACCCTTGCCAATGGAAAAGCATATTTGAATGCTGCTTTACAAAAAGGGCTTGATATTAATATTTTTGCTAAACGGCTTTCTTTCTTCTTTAACTGTCATAATAACTTTTTTGAAGAGATTGCTAAGTTTAGAGCTGCAAGAAGAATGTGGGCGAAAATAACCAGGGAACTTGGTGCTACAGATGAGCGGGCACAAATGCTGAGATTTCATACTCAGACAGGTGGCTCTACACTAACGGCTCAACAGCCTTTAAATAACGTGGTTCGGGTAACTAATCAGGCGATGGCAGCTGTTTTGGGAGGCACACAGTCGCTACATACTAATGGTTACGACGAGGCGCTCTCCTTGCCCACTGAGGCTGCTGCAAAAATAGCGCTACGTACACAGCAAGTTATCGCGTTTGAGAGTGGTGTTGCCGATACTGTTGATCCTCTGGCAGGATCTTATTTTGTAGAGTCCCTTACTGATGAGGTTGAGCAGGCTGCTCAGATCTACCTGGATAAAATAGATGCAATGGGCGGAGCAGTTAAAGCCATTGAAAATGGATATGTGCAGAATGAAATTGCTGCAGCTGCATATCAGTATCAGATTGAAGTAGAAAATGGTAGTCGTGTTATTGTAGGGCTAAACAAATTTATTCAGGAGAGGGAAGAGCCTTCAAATGTTTTAAGCGTAAACGAATCTGTACGCACGATTCAGATAGAGCGACTTTCTCTGCTTAAGGCAAACCGGAATCACGAAGCGGTTATAGAAGCTTTGAGTAATCTTAGTGAGGCTGCAAAAGGCAACATAAACATTATGCCTTATATTTTAATTGCAGTAGAAGCTTATGCAACACTGGGGGAAATTTCAGATTGCTTAAGAAATATTTTTGGCGAGTATTAAAAGATCTTTAAAAAAGTTATCAACATTAAAAATTCAGGTTGGGCGGTTCATTGTCTTGTAGGATAGTGACTTAAAAAGTAAATGCGAATTATGTTTTTTTTGTTGATAATTTTTTCAATATTCGATCTCTCAAAATGGTTTTTCCCCAATGCCCATTTTGTACGCTTAAACCAAACAATTGATATAAACTAATGGAAAAAACTTGTATTGAAGTATGGAATAATTGCCTCCAAATTATTAAAGATAATATCCCAGGCCAAAGTTTTAAAACCTGGTTTGAACCCATATCAGCATTGAAATTGGATGGTAGTGTTTTAACGATACAAGTGCCAAGTTTGTTTTTTTATGAATGGCTTGAGGAACACTATGTTAGTTTGCTCCGAAAGACTGTTAAAAACCAATTGGGAGAGTCTGGTAGGTTGGAATACAATATTGTAGTAGACAAATCATCGGGTAGTGGAACACCTTATACAACCAATATACCTAGTAATGGTAACGGCTCAGCAGCAAAAACACAAACTATGCCTATTCCTGTGTCTATTAATAAGGATATAAAAAATCCTTTCATTATTCCAGGCTTAAAGAAATTGAATGTTGATCCTCAACTCAATTCAAATTATACTTTTGATAATTATATAGAGGGAGATTGCAATCGACTTGCACGGTCTGCGGGATATGCAGTTGCAGCAAAACCGGGAGGAACCTCCTTTAATCCACTTCTGATTTATGGTGGAGTAGGTTTAGGTAAAACTCACCTGGCACAGGCCATCGGGAATGAAATAAAAAATAATATGCCGGATAAACTGGTTATCTATGTTTCCTGCGAGAAGTTTTGCCAACAGTTTGTAGATTCTTTGAAGAATAATACGATTAACGACTTTGTGAATTTTTACCAGGCCATGGATGTAATTATTATGGATGATGTGCATAATTTTTCAGGCAAAGAAAAAACTCAAGATATCTTTTTTCATATTTTCAATCATTTACATCAATCAGGAAAACAAGTAATTCTTACCTCTGATAAAGCACCAAAAGATTTGGCAGGTTTAGAAGAGCGTTTGCTCAGCAGATTTAAATGGGGATTATCTGCTGATTTGCAAGTTCCTGATTTGGAAACCCGAATTGCTATACTAAAAATGAAGATGTATGCAGACGGGATAGAGCTTCCGGCCGAAGTTGTGGAGTATGTAGCAAATAATATTAACAACAACATCCGGGAACTGGAGGGAGCGATGGTGTCACTTTTGGCGCAGTCTACGTTAAATAAGAAAGATATAGATCTGGACCTGGCCAGACAAATGCTTACTAATTTTATAAAAAATACGACAAGGGAAATTTCCATGGAGTACATTCAAAAGCTAGTCTGTGAATACTTTGAAGTTCCTGTTGATATGGTGAAATCACCGACCCGGAAGCGTGAAATTGTGCAGGCCCGGCAGATTTCAATGTACCTTTCTAAAAGTCATACCAAGTCATCACTAAAGACAATTGGTGCTTTTTTTGGAGGCAGAGATCACTCTACGGTTATTTATGCCTGCCAAACTGTAGAGGATTTAATTGATACAGACAAAAAATTCAAAGGATACGTTCATGATATCCAAAAGAAATTAAAAATGAGTTGATGCACTAAAGGGCATCAACTTTCAATAGGCCGTAAAATAATGCAGCAGTATGAAGTGCCTGGTCTATTTTATTTTCGGCAAGCAATTGCTTAACCTCAGCAATACTATACTCTTCTACATTAATTATTTCATGTTCATCCAGGTGCTGCTCATGAGTTTTTACTCCGCCGGTAAGAAGGTAAGTGAAAGTGCGATTTGTTGAAGTTGCAGGGTTGGGATACAAAGTAGCGATAAGTTCACAAGTGTCAAAAGAATAGCCGGTTTCCTCTAACAGTTCTCGTTTTACACCTGTAGCAGGATCTTCTCCAGACTCTATCACCCCACCAGGGATTTCTAATGATATAATATCAGCCCCATGGCGGTATTGCGTAACCATTATAATCTTATTGTCTGCTGTAAGTGCTACTGCATTAGCCCAATCTGGATATTCCAGAACATAATAGTCATCTTTTACGGTTCCATTTTGCAATTTACAGGTATCAACTCTCAAGGTAGCCCATTTTTCCTTCACCAAATATTTTGATGAAATCTTTTCCCATTTTTCTATTTTCATATATGTATTACCAGCTTCCACTACTACCTCCGCCACCAAAACTACCTCCGCCAAATCCACCAAAGCCTCCTCCGCTACTGCCTCCGCCACCAAAACTTCCGCCAGAGCTTCTGCCGCCGAGACTACCAAGTAGCATGCCCAGGAAAAAACCATCTGCACCGCCACGACCGCCAATAACCTGACTTCCACCGCCGCCACCGCCTTTTCTAATCAAGATAATAATAGCGATAATAATTACAATTAATATAAGTGCGCTTGGAGCACCACCACTTTTCTTACGTTTTGGTGTATCATTTTTATATTCGCCCTTAGTGTATTTAATAATCGCATTGGTGCCTGATTCAAGTCCGCTATAATAATCACCTGCTTTAAAATAGGGCTTAATATCATTTTCAATAATTCGTTTGGTATAAACATCCGGCATCGCACCTTCCAGGCCATAGCCAGTTTGTAAAGAAATTTTGCGGTCGCCGAGGGCGACAACGATCATCATTCCCGTATTTTTTTTAGAGCCTACACCCCATTTACGTCCAAGTTCAAGCGTATATTCATTGATGTCATACTCCCCTACAGATTTAACGATCGCAATTGCAATCTGTATAGAAGTTGAGTCGTCAAAAGCCACTAGTTTTGATTCCAGCTGCTGTAGTTGATCTGTAGTAAGTGTACCAGTATAATCATTAACCAATTTGTCTGGTTTTGCGGGAAATTCCTGGGCAAAAGAGAACAGGCTGGCAGTAGCTAATAAAAAAGCAATTAAGATTCTCTTCATCAGGAAGTAATTTGATTTTGATCCATATAGACGATATCATTTGGAAGTTCATTGATATCTCCATTTTGGTAAGGAAAGAACATGGCTAGCTTTTCACCTGCGAGTGTAATTCCTGCAATAATTCCGCCGGCTAAATTTCCTCCAGTAAAATGTGCTTGCATGGCAGTTCTTGTGGTTTCCCAAAAATCATCAGGAACTACTTTGTTAATTCCATAATCGCCAATAACCGCAAATTTATGATCTTCGTAAGCAAGATATATTAAAACACCGTTACGGTTCTTAGTTTTTTCCATGCCCAGTTTCGCGAAATAGGCAGCTGCCTTTTCAAGAGCCTCGCCTTCGCAATATTTATCTATTGCAATTCTGATTTCGCCTGATGTTAATTTTTCTGCATCTGCAATAGCAGCAGCAATTAGCTCCTGTTCCTGTTCGTTAAAAAGTGCCATGTATATGAATAATAAAGGGTAATGTTGTGAATAAACACACATTACCCTTAGCTTTAAATAATTAATCTCTAGAAAGCAACTGTAGGCGCTTTTTCTGCGCCTGCTTCAGCTTTAAATCCTGTTTTAGGGGCAAATCCAAACATCCCTGCAGTAAGGTTATTTGGGAACGACCTTACTTTTGTGTTATATACTTGCACGGATTCATTGAAATCTTTACGGGCTACTGCAATTCTGTTTTCAGTACCTTCCAATTGTGCAGAAAGGTCACTGAACTGTTGGGTAGCTTTCAACTCCGGGTAATTTTCAGTTAAGACCATTAAGCGGCTTAAAGCCTGTCCTACCTGACCCTGAGCAGCTTGGAATTTCTCAATATTCTCTGCAGTTAACTTGTTAGGATCTACTGTAATCTGGCTTGCTTTTGCTCTAGCTTCAACAACTGCAGTCAACGTATTCTGTTCAAATTTTGCTGCACCTTTAACTGTGCTTACTAAATTAGGAATAAGATCGGAACGGCGTTGGTACTGAGTCTCGACCTGATTCCATTTTGTTTTAACGTCTTCATCCAGTTGCACCATGCTATTGTATCCGCAACTACTAAAGATGATAGGTACTGCAAAAAGTGCGATAATTGATAATACTATTTTTTTCATCTGTTTAATTTTTTGTCTTTTGTAAGGAAGCCATCTTGCTTTTCATTCCGCTGTTTGAAAAACTACAATGGTTTCATTTTTAATTTAGAGATCAAATTTCGTACCCTTGTTACAGATCTGCTTAAAAAGATGGTGAATGGATATAATAACCGACAATAGCATCAGGTTTAAATTAAAAACATGGCATTATGACAGCTAATGTAAACACCCATTATCTTTTAATCGTAATTGTTCTTCCGGTTACTAAAAAGTAAGAATAAAACTTGTTTAAACCATCGTCGGTAATTTCGATGCTTTCTACCAAGCCTGTTTTACTAAACGTATCTGTCACCATATCTCCTTTTTTTATGTTTTGTAAAATGCTCGAAGGAGTATCGCCGTTTAATCTAATCATAATATAGAAATATATAACAAATATATCGTTTGTAAACCAACAAGCTAAATTATAGCTTTGTTATTGTATCTTGTTATAATATGGCGTTACTTCGAATTCATTAAAAATAAAATTAATCCAATGAGAAAAAATACTTTTTACCTTTTGACCTTTGCTGTCTTGTTTATTGCGGCATGTAATCAAAATAATGGGCGTACGAATAAAAAGGAGGTTGTAAAAATGGATTCGGTTACAAACGTAACTTGTTTAATGGCTGTAGATCATCCAGATACAGCATATCTTAAGCTCAATTACCTTAAAAGCGGTAAAGTTACTGGTAACTTGATGATAAAATTTTTGGAAAAGGCAAAAAATGATGGACAACTTATAGGTCAATTTAGTGGAGACACTTTATTTGCAGATTATACTTTTAAAATTGGATTTTCAAATCCAACTGTGTATAAAAATCCCCTTGCATTTTTAAAGAAGGATGGGAGACTTATATTAGGAGTAGGGCAAATTGAAACTTATTTAGGCAAGTCTTTCTTTGCAAAGGATAAACCAATAGATTTTAGGCAAGTGAGGTTTGTTTTTGACGAGATAAAGTGCAAATAGCTTTTGCTTGAGCATAGAAAAGGAAAAAGCGGGATGCGTCTTCTTAAGGGCAATCCCGCTTTCTATACTGAATTTTGCTACTATTTTTGTTCAGGTGCTTTGCCAATTAAATCCATGAACTGATCAAGTTTTGGTGTAATAATAATTTGCGTACGTCTGTTTTTAGTCTTACCTGCATCGGTGCTATTATCAGCAATAGGGTTGTATTCGCCGCGACCTCCCGCAGTTAATCTTTTAGGATCTACTCCATATGTTTTTTGTAAAACCTGAACCACTGATGATGCCCTTAATGCGCTTAAGTCCCAGTTATTTCTAATATTAGGCAGTGTGATCGGAACAGCATCTGTATTACCTTCAATTAATACGTCGTAATCTTTATAATCTGTAATGATCTTTGCAATTTTAGAAAGTGTTGCGCCAGCTTTGTCGGAAATCTCATAACTTCCGGATTTGTAAAGCATGTTGTCCGAAAGCGATATATATACTACACCTTTTAAAACCTGTACATTTACATCACCCATCTCTTCTCTGCTCAAAGAGCGTGTGAGGTTGTTGGTAAGCACTAAGTTAAGTGAGTCACTTTTATTTTTGGTATTGACCAAATGCTGGATATATTTATTGGATGTATTGATCTCGTCTACCAGTTTTGAAATATTTACATTTCCCTGGCCGGTAGAGGTAAGACATTTATCAAGAGCGGCTTGTAGTGCGGTAACGTTAGAGCGTTCTGCGGCAAGCTGTTCTTCCAGACTTTTTACCCTGCTGGTTGTTCCCGCCAGGCCTTGTTGACCCGTCTGAAATTGTTTGTTAAGTTCATTCTTTTGTGATTGCAAGGAATCGTAATTTGCTTGCAAATCTTTGTACTTCTTAGTACTGACACAGCCTTGCGACATCCATATTACAACTAATGCAGCTACTGGAAAAATTGATAATTTCATAACCTCTTTTATTTAAATAAGATCTCTGTATTAAGTGTTATTCATCACAGAGATCATGCCATATCTTCATTTTGCATATACATCTCGTTAGATTTGTTGGTCTTACATTTGTACCTTTGTGTGGTTTCAGGATAAAAACCTGATTATTGTATGCAAAAAGAAGTTGAAATTAAACTCGCCCCCAGCGAGAAGGAGCAAGAAAGAGTGTTGATTGAAAAATTATCAGCGGCTTTAAATATCGAGAGCTCCCGTATTAAAGGATACAAAATCTTAAAAAGATCTATTGACGCACGTGGGCGAAATGTAATTTATCGTCTGCAGGTTAAGGCTTTTATAGATGAGGCGGCCAGTCCTGATGTATATACAGTGAATTATCCCAATGTGAATGCTGCCAGATCTGTATTGATTGTGGGTGCTGGTCCGGCTGGTCTGTTTGCCGCGCTTCAGTGTATTGAAAATGGGATGAAGCCGATTGTACTGGAGAGGGGAAAAGATGTGAAACAACGGCGCAGAGATTTGGCAGCAATTAATAAGCAGGGCCTGGTAAATACAGAATCCAATTATTGTTATGGAGAAGGTGGTGCAGGCACATACTCTGATGGTAAATTATTTACCAGATCTAATAAACGTGGTGACATTAATAAAGTACTGGAAACTTTTGTGCAACATGGCGCAGATATTGATATTTTGATTGACGCACGTCCGCATATAGGGACTAATAAATTGCCACATATTATAACTGCCATTAGAGAAAGTATTTTAAATGCTGGCGGCGAAGTGAGGTTTGATCAGAAAGTTACAGATATAATTATTGAATTTGGTGAGGTAAAAGGCGTAATTATAAACGGAGAGGAACATTTGCATGCTGATGCAGTTATATTGGCTACCGGACATTCTGCGCGTGATATTTACGAACTACTGAACAGGAAAAGCATCTTGGTAGAAGCGAAGCCTTTTGCTTTAGGAGTAAGAATAGAGCATCCACAGGCAATTATAGATGCTGCCCAATATCATTGTGATATACGGAGTGATTTTTTGCCGCCAGCTTATTATAGTTTGGTAACTCAGGTGGGAAGTAGGGGGGTATTTTCTTTTTGTATGTGCCCGGGAGGTATCATTGCGCCTTGTGCAACTCACGATAATGAAATTGTAGTCAATGGCTGGTCGCCCTCTAAGAGGAATAATCCTTTTGCTAATTCCGGTACAGTGGTTCAAATTACACTTGACGATGTAAAAGGTGAAGATCCATTGAGGATGATGGAATTTCAGGCAAAATTGGAACAGCAGGCATTTAAACTTGGCGGTGGTAATTTGGTGGCACCTGGGCAGCGAATGGTAGATTTTGTAGAAGGAAGGGTGTCGACGGATTTACCAAAGAACTCTTACCTGCCAGGTACAAAAAGTGTAATGCTAAAAGATACATTGCCAGATTTTGTCAGTTCTGCATTGAGCAATGCGCTTCCGGAATTTGGGAAAAAGATGAAAGGTTATTACACCAATGAAGCGATTTTGGTGGGTGTTGAAAGCAGAAGTTCATCGCCCGTGCGCATACCCAGGGATAAAGAAACTTTTCAGCATCCGCAGGTTAAGGGCTTGTATCCTTGTGCTGAGGGAGCTGGTTATGCCGGGGGAATTGTTTCTGCCGCTATCGATGGCATAAACTGTGCAAATGCAGTGCTCAAGTACAATTAGTCTTAAAACTTTCGGCGGTTGAATGCTGTTAGTTATAGATAGAACAACTGTCATGAAAAATACATTAATCATAGGAGCCACTCCAAATCCAACACGCTATGCCTACAAAGCCGCAAATATGCTTAAGGCAAAAGGACATTCCATCATTAATGTCGGTATTAAATCAGGTACTGTAGCGGGAGTTGAAATTGAAGGGGCTGAAGAAATCCATACCGATATACATACGATTACCTTATATATAGGCCCTGGCTTACAACAGCAATATTACGACTATATATTAAAGACAAATCCTAAACGAGTTATTTTTAATCCCGGTACTGAAAATTATGAATTGAAAGCCTTGCTTAGAAAAAATGCAATAGAGCCAATGGAAGCTTGCACACTTGTTATGCTGGCCACTGGTCAATATTAAATTTATGTGTATAGTGCGTAGTAAGTCCAAGATTATTATCAATGGGTGCCTAGCCTATGTTCAGTGATGAATTGTATGGCCTATCGAGGACGATACAAAGTAATCATTTGACTTATACCGTTATCAGTCTGTATACTATATACTGTTAGGAATACTTCGCAGTCTAACTTGGCGTACTGAATCGTAAACAAGCTCTGACTAAATGCAAGGGTGCGATTGGCGCATAACATTTGTTGTTGCTGATTTGTTTTGGAGGGGTAATAATTTTTTATGGTTGTTTATCATGTTGTTATGTGATTTTCGGTGATATAATTAAGATTTAGTTTGCGGGGTATATAAATTTTCCTACTTTTGCATCCCGCTTCGGAGGAAGGGAAATAGTGAAAGGGGTTAAAGAAGTTGTAATTTGAAAGGCGTGTAAAGAGAGGAAAGGGTTGAGGTTTTGATTTATGAAGGGGTTTAAAAACGCTGGAAATAAAAAAGTAAAAAAAGCTTGACAGATTAAAAAAGATTCTTACCTTTGCAGTCCCAACAAAAAGGGAGCTAAACGGCGGATGTCGGGAGGCGGATAAAAAAAGATTGAAACGTTGA